>NZ_VPAQ01000001.1:0-364171 GCF_013419135.1 Acinetobacter sp. YH12100
GAAAATGTATATCGTTGGCAGAAGAAATTATTTAGACCAGTTATCAAAAACTTCATTGATGACTTTATTCTCGATAAAAATCATCTGCTACCACAGAGAATCTATAAATAATAGTGCGTAAGTCCTAAAAGATATCGCTGTTGGAGCAATATTAGTATCAGCTGGGATTTTCCTGTTTCTTTTTGCCACTTTCTGGTGGAGCTTACCCAGTGTTGTGCTATCTGGCGTTTTAGGTGGAATCCTGCTTACCAGAAAAGCGACTTAAATTAGAGCTTCTAATAACAATGAGAAGTAAAAAGTCCCCCTATTAGAGGAGGACTTTTTTTAATGTAGATCAATTCTATGATTTTTTGATTTCTTTCCCATATTGATCGGCCATCACTTCGACCAACTGATCCAGCTTGATGTATTTTTTAATCACGGCATCAATGTCGGCTTTTGTCAGTTGGGCAATCGCCTGATCACGTTTTTCACGGTAAATCAGCTTACGATCTTTTTCCAGTTGAGGAACCAACATACTGTGAATACGGCGATCATCTTCCAGTGCATTGACACGTTTTTTCAAAATGCTGGCTTTGGCCGCTTCCACTTCCTGTTCAGTTACGCCACGTGTTAGCAGCTCATTGAGTACCTGATGCACCGTTTGAGAAACCTGTGCAGATTTACCTGCGGTATAATTGGCACCCAGTGCCAAAGCACCTGAATCGGCCCATTCATTAAACTGAACATGGGCACTAAAACCGTAGACCAGCGCATTTTTTTCACGTAATTCCTGAGCCAAACGGGAAGACAGTTGAGAGTCACCCAGAATATGACGGAAGACTTGTAAAGCAGGTACATCTGCATGGTCTGCCCCCACCGGGAAGGTTAGCAATGCCTGATAACTACCGAACTCACGTTGTTCAGACAAGGCATGAATTTTTTGGGCTGGATAGCTTCGATATTCTGATTTCAGGCGTGCATAAGGCTGTGCCGCTTTCCAGTCTGCGAAACTATTTTTCAGCATTTTCTGTATAGATTTTGGCTGAAATTCCCCAGTCACTGCAATGTGTGCATGATGCGTTTTAAAGAATTGCTGATACAAAGCGACCACTTGCTCACGAGTGGCTGCTTTAAACTGCCTGGTGGCCAGTTCAGGTTCAAAATGGAAACGAATGTCACCGGGCTGATAAACTTCGATGGTTCGCGCCATGGTGAGGCTCGACACTGTATCTGGCTCGGTATAAGGACGATCCAGACTGGATAAGGTCTGACCCTTGATCAAATCAAACTGGCTTTGCTCAAATGCAGGGTTTTTTAGTACATCAACCACATATTGGAAAAACTCTGCAAACTTCTCTTTTTTGGCACTGATCTGTATGTTCAGGCCATTACTCGATGGGCTGGCAGTCGCTGAACCGCCTACTTCGATAATTTTGTCAGCAATCTGCTGCAAGCTCTGGTTTTCCGATGAGCGCAGCATTAAATACGCGGTCAGATCCAGAATCTCGCCTTTATTCATCAGGCTTTGCGCAGTCCCAAAATCCAGAGAAATTGTGGCATACACCTTGTCATCGCGAATATTGGTTGGGAATAGCGCGTATTTAATGCCATTTTTTAACTTACCACGCTGAATCTGCTTGTCCTTGGCAGATAAATACTGCTTGGATTGCGCTACATACTGCTTCACTTCCGCCTGATAAACACTGACATCCTTTAAAGGCTCTTCTGTCTCAGCCTGTTGGTCCAGTGTTTTTTTCGGTGCTTCCGTCTGTGTCACTTCCTGCGCTTTTTTCTGATCTTCCGGTGTTGGCAGGATATTGCCAGAAATACGATATTCAGGTTTTAGAAAGCCTTTATAGACCTGATTAACCTGACTCACATTCAGGTTTTCAATCGCATTCAGATCTTTAAAATACTGGCTCCAGTCACCCGAATAAGCCACGGCATAATCACTTAAACGTGAACCTAAAGCAGTCGCGCTATTTTTAATATTATCAGCCTGATTGCGGGTCAGATTTTTAACTCGGTTTAATTCGGCCTCGGTAAATGGCTGGCTTTGCTCTACGCCTTGAATCAAACTTTGTTCCACAGTTTTTGGCTGATGATTGGGTGCATAGATCGCGCCCATAAACACCAGATTAAAGTCTTTATCTAACCAGGTGCTAGATTGCACCATGGTCGACTTTCCACTTTCCACCATGCTCTGATATAAATGCCCGCTCGGTTGCAAGGTATAGAGCGTCGGTGAAACAGCCAAAGCAGTCTTGATCTTTTCATCCGGGCCATTCAGGTAAATATTGAATTTGGCCAGATCACTGCCCTTTTGCACAGTAAATTCACGCTGTTGAATCTGCTCAGGTTTTAAAGCCGGAACTTTCACTTGCGCCGGTACACTTCGCGATTGAATCGGACTGAAATGGCTATCAATCTGCTTTAATACCTCTGCCTTATCAAACTTGCCTGAAATCACCATAAAGGCATTATTCGGTGCATACCAGCTCCGGTAAAACTGGTTCAATTCCTGCATATTGATGGATTGCAGCTCATTCAGATCACCAATCGGTAAACGGCCCAAATACTGATTGCCATAAACCGACTTAAACACCTGATCCATGAGTACTGAAAATGGCTGATCCAGACGAATTTCGCGTTCGCGCTTTACAATATCAATTTCGGTCGGTACATATTTTTCCTGAAGAACCAGCTGATCCATACGCTCGGCTTCAAGGAAAATTACTTCACTTAGCGCCGTTTTTTCAGGACGAATGACATTGGTATATTTGGTTGAATAATAATCGGTACTGGCATTGGTCATTAAGGTATATTGATCGAGCCGACGCTGAAATTCATCACCTTTGACATTTTTAGTGCCTTTAAAAGCCAAGTGTTCCAGCAGATGCGCCAGACCACCTTTTCCTTTAGGATCATTCAGTGAACCGGTCAAATACACCGTATTCATAAAAATTTTATTTTCTTTATCATTCGGTGCCAGGATAATTCGTAAACCATTATCAAGACGATATTCCTCCACATTCTGTTCAGTTTTCACCAAAACAGGTTGTGCAAAACTCAGCGCACTACAACCCGACAACAAAATCGCCAAGCTTAAATTCTTATAACGTACCAACATTATTCATCCAGATTTTCAATGTAAATTTTTATTCGCGCTCATTTTAGAGAATGATTCTTATTCTGAATAGTCTTTTCTAAATTGAATCATTAAAATAACATGCCGCCTTGCCTGACGACATGCATATCTATGTAATCAGAGATTAAAGATAAAGTTCAGCCTGCATATATAATTTGCCATAACCCGAAATTTCAATTCGTTCCTGATCTTGCAAAGCACAATAAAGTACACCACCGCGCGCTGATGCCTGATAAGCGACCAGTTCATTTTTACCCAGTTTGTCTGCCCAAAGTGGCGCAATTCCGGTGTGAATAGACCCTGTGACCGGGTCTTCATTGATTCCGTTACTCGGTGCAAAATAACGTGAAATACAATCATATTGTGTATCTTGCGAGGTAATCGCGACATCTAAAAAGCTATTCTGAGCAGTAATCGCGGTACGCTTGCCATTTAATTGTTTTAATAATTCAAAATCAGGTGATTCATCTAGCACATCCTGTACTGACTCATATTCGACAATATAACCTTGTGCATTCAGATAAACCTGCTTAAACGGTTTGCTCAATGCCTGTCTTAAGGCCTCAGGATATTCTGTGACGGCTACTGCGCGGCGAATTGGAAAGTTCATTCTGATCTTGCCATCTGTATCCTGATCAACCACAAAGATCCCCAGATCTTTCACATGAAACTGGATCGTTTTTGCCGTACCAAATTGATTGAATAATACAAAGCTGCTGGCCAAGGTTGCATGACCACAAAAATCCACCTCCTTGGTCGGGGTAAACCAGCGAATAGCATAATTTTCTGCATCAATTATTTTCACAAAAGCTGTTTCAGACAGATTATTTTCCAAGGCGATATTTTGCATCAGGCCATCTTCGAGCCAGTCCTCCAGCACAATCACCGCAGCTGGATTTCCTTTAAACAGTTCCGTGGTAAACGCATCGACCTGGTACATTTTCATTTTCTGAAGTCCTCAATATCACAATCTCTAGTTTAAAAGCTTTTTGCAAGAGTGAACTTGAATATGCTAATAATCTAACTAATCTAGCCACTTAAATACACCAATATAGTGAATGATGCGGTATGACCAACCCCCATCTTCAAAGTGTTCTCCTAGAAAAATCCTATCGGCTGGGTAGGCTGAGCCTGCATGATGTACCTGAAAAATTGGCACCATCTGGCCTAAGGTTATTTAAATTCTTTGGTTTTGATATTTCTCTGGGCAAGGCTGTGCTGCATAAATACTCTGCGAGCTGATTCCCGGGCCGCATAACCAGCAAATGCATGATCTGTTTATTGGCAAGCTGATTGCGGCCTATGCCGATGATCAGTCTTCCGCGACAGTCACTGGCATTATCATGTAGTGAGTGAAGAATGGAAAAGTACTCATCATGTGACTGGTGTACAATTTTATAGCATTGGCAAGGCGGTAAGCGTTGATGATTCGGACTTATGATTTTTTAAATGGGACATAAACAAAAATTATCCCGGATGAGCAGATAATATCTGCAAGCCCAGAGCATCTGAAATTATGCTACTTTATTCTCAATCTTCATTTGGTCTGATGCGCTATGATGCCTTTTAAAATTCACTGTATTGATGTCCAGAACTCGCTGCAAAATTATATCTGGTTGCTGGAACATACGGCTTCTCATCAGGTCGTAGTCATTGACCCGACCGAAGCAGGATTGGTGCAAGATTATTGTGCCGAACACGGTTTAATCTTAAGTCAAATCTGGTTAACGCACTGGCATAAAGACCATATTGGCGGTGTGCCCGGCTTAATTCAGGGACAAAATCTGCCTGTTTATGGCCCGCGTGCAGAACTCAGTAAAATTCCGTTTATCACGCATCCACTTGAGCATGAAGAACAGTTCAGCTTTCATGGGGCAGATGTTCAAGTGATCGCAGTACCAGGCCATACATTAGGCCATATCGTTTACTTCATTGATGCGATTGATGTGCTGTTCTGTGGCGATACTTTATTTGCCATGGGCTGTGGCCGGGTTTTTGAAGGTACTTATTCACAGATGTATCATTCACTGTCACGTCTGGCAGCCTTACCGCCGCGTACGCAGGTCTATTGCACGCATGAATATACCCTGTCGAATGCCCAGTTTGCCAAACACGTCGAACCGGACAATCAGGCAATTCTGGAACGCTTCGAGCATATCGAACGCTTGCGTATGTTAGGCCAGTGTACACTGCCAAGTAGCATTGAAGATGAATTACAAACCAATCCTTTCCTGCGTGCGGATAGTGTGGAAGAGTTTCAGCGCTTGAGAACCCTGAAAGATCAGTTCTAGAGTTAAAGATCCATGTTAAAGAATCTGGTGACTTTGCGCATAAGCATCCAGTTCGTCTTGAGTGACGACACGCACTGCCTGCATTTCGTCAACACGTACCAGCAGCAAACCAGCTAAGGCCGGTTGATAACGACGTGCACTACCAAACGGCGTATAGGCTACTTTCGATTGCACTGTAAAATTCAACCAGTCCTCATGTCCCAGCATCACAGCAACCGGATCTAAGCCCTGTTGCTGCATCCATTCAATTTTCTGATTCACATTGTGTTCAATCGTCAGTTCAGTCATGGCAATCGTATTTAATTCAAGAATTACATTTTTGATAGTATAGGGCATGCATCTCAAACGATAGCTCAGAAAACCAGCAGCTGCTAATGATCCGATTAAATAATCAATGCAAGCTTAATATGCCGATGCTTCGGCATTCCCTTATTCTTACATTTTATGGCGTTGATAAAGTTCAAATTTAGATCAATAGCAAAATAAGCCTTTGAAATTAAAGTATAATTAAGTTTATTTACATGCTATAAAAACTTAATATTTAGTTACAACCTATTCAATATGATAAAAATCATTTACTTAAGTCATAAACTGCTTCTTTAGCGAGCATACGATGTTCACTAAACATTCAAATTAGATTAAATTAATTAAATATGGGAATTTGCCCTTTAAAACAAAATTTCTCACCCTTATTTAAGATAGAACAATGATGAAGGAGTGATCTCGTGAAAAAAGTGGTTAAAGCTAAAAATCTGATTGCATTTCGACTATGGTTAGAAAAATTAGGATATTCCGTACGCACCCTGGCTGATGATCGTGGTTTCAGTTTCAGTTTCAAAAAAGAATACGGTCTGGTCACCTGTGATCTGGCCGGCAATGCACTCGCGATCCAGCTGGGTGAGGAATTTGAAGATCATTTAAAAGCCTGATTCAGGTTATTTTCAATCAGAAAAATAAATAAATTATTCCACTGATTCAGCAACTCTATTCTCCAATCTTTAGTCCGTTTCGACGGACTTTTCTTTTTATCTTGATTAAATAAATTTCAGGCAATAAAAAAGCAAGGCATCAGCCTTGCTTTAATATGATGGTGGGGACGGAGAGACTCGAACTCTCACACCTCGCGGCGCTGGAACCTAAATCCAGTGCGTCTACCAATTTCGCCACGTCCCCATCGGGGTACCAACTTAGCGTTGGATTTTTTCAAACTTTGGCAGAGGATCAAGGACTCGAACCTTGACGAACGGTTTTGGAGACCGTCATGCTACCATTACACCAATCCTCTACTCGGCCAGTTTACTCAATTGCTTAAGTAAATTGGTGGGGACGGAGAGACTCGAACTCTCACACCTCGCGGCGCTGGAACCTAAATCCAGTGCGTCTACCAATTTCGCCACGTCCCCAATGGCTGTGTATATTATAGAGATAGACCGTCATTGACAAGCGATTTTACAAGCAATCACATTCTATTCCGCTAGAAATTAAACAGTTAATTATATTTTTTTACTTTTGATAAAATTTATCAAGACAATTTGACTCTTTGAAGACGAAACCACAAATTCAGTATTTTAAAAGGTCTCAGCTTTATTTTGTGTCATAAAAACCAAAATGTATAAAAAACAAACTACAGATCAAGCCTTATATTGTATGGCCTCGGTATTCAAAATAATGCAACCATGCTTTTTATATAACTTCCGTCACACACGTTCTATCAAGCAAAATAAGGATTTAAGAATAAGATCAATGAAAATTGCTGTATAAAATTTCAGGCAATAAAAAAGCAAGGCATTAGCCTTGCTTCAATATAATGGTGGGGATAGAGAGCATATCGCCATTAAACTGAAACCCTTATCCTGTAAGGGTTTTTCTTTTAACCTTTGATTTTTAATAAATTAATGTTGTATTAGAATGTATTGTAATGTGATTTAATACATCATCTAATCATTTGATTTGCACCAATTCTGCACCACAACATTATGAAGATACCAAAGGCCATTCAGCGCGGTGATAGTTGGCGTATTTGCGTCAACCATCAGAACAAGCGCCACACCTCTACCCATGATACAGAAAAAGAAGCATTAGAGTGGGCAGCTCGTAAAATTATCGAACTCAAGGATGCGGCCAAGGCATCAAAAGGCGAATTGCCAAAACACACCTACCAAGAAGCTATTGAGTATTACCTGAAGAATGTCACACCTAAAAAGAAAGGTGCGCGCTGGGAAACTTTACGCTTAAGAAAGTTGATGCGTGACAATCCGCAGTTAGTGTCAAAAAATCTTACAGATCTCAAGTCTTTTGATTTTGTAAAGTATCGTGATGCCAGAATCAAAGATGTAACTGCTACGACTGTTTCAAGGGAAATGGAATTGCTTAGTGCTGTACTGCATTGTTGCATCCGTGAATTGGGTTGGTTGCACTCCTCTCCCCTGACTACAGTATCAAGACCAAAGCTGCCACCACCACGAAATAGACGTGCAGCAGACTATGAAATTGAAGCCATTTTAAATGCTTGTTCTTATGTTGAAGGTGAGCCAGTTAAAACCAAAGGTCAGGAGGTTGCATGGGCAATGTTGTTTGCGCTTGAAACTGCAATGCGGCTTGGTGAAATCACAGCAATGACCTGGAAGAATGTCCATATTGATAAGATGTATGTACACCTACCAGACACTAAAAATGGTCTTACTCGAAATATTCCATTGTCCGAGCGTGCTGAAGAATTGCTGCGACACATGCAAGGTGTAAATGGTCCACGCGTTTTAAGCATTGATTCAGATTCCCTATCCTCTCTATTTAGACGATACCGGGATAAGTGCAAGATTGAGGATTTACGATTCCATGACCTGCGACATGAGGCCACTACTCGCATGGCCCAGATTATCCAAAACCCTGCTGATCTAGCCAAGATTACCGGACATACGGATATTAATATTCTGGTGAATACCTACTACAATCCAACTGCTACCGAGGTTGCACAACGATTAAGAAATGGGCTTAGGGGATAATAATGAAAACATGGGAACAGCATCACATTGAGCATTGCATTAAATTTGCCGAGCCGTGGGGTAAAAGATTTGGCTGGGCTGTCTGGCATAGTTGTTTTGAATATTGGGATGGGTGTGCGAGTGAGTATGCTGTTTTAAGTAAAGTGAGAAGTTGAAGTAATTTTTAAATTACCCCAACACATATCCCCACATTCACATTCGTCGTAATTGAATGTGCTGTGCAGCCCTCACTTGAGGGCTTTTCAACATTAGAATTCTTCCACTGGTAATAAGTCAACTGTCTGACCAGCCAAGCTATGGTTACAATCTGATAAGAATTGAATTCTTCCATCGGTGATGAAAGAGTGACATTGACTTGGATGGCCCTGATTTACCATCAATGACGGTGTGAATGTTGGAGCATCCA
This sequence comes from Acinetobacter sp. YH12100, assembly GCF_013419135.1. NCBI lineage: Bacteria > Pseudomonadati > Pseudomonadota > Gammaproteobacteria > Moraxellales > Moraxellaceae > Acinetobacter > Acinetobacter sp. YH12100. The sequence goes on from NZ_VPAQ01000001.1 coordinate 8,830, forward strand.
CATTTCCATTAAAACCCCACCGGATACGATGCTGCTCACCAACATGGATGGGATGTAAGGTTTTACATCCCGGACACTCAATGAAGTAAATGCCTTGTGATTCAAGTAATACTTCGCTTACTTTTTTAAACTCGCTCATTTGCTAGCCTCATAATCAATCAGAACTTTGGCCACAGCCTTAGCAGCCAGCCAGTAACGCGCATTGAATCGAGCAAGTTCATCTTCATTAGAAATAAAGCCAAGCTCCACAATTAAACCGCCAGCATTCACGTACGCCAGTCGACCACGCGCAGATTTAGACTGATCAATCCAGCCATTATCACCACGTAAACGACTGCCTAGTGCATCTGCCACAGCCTTAGATAAATCTTGAGCCAGTTTCTTGTCCTTTGGCAATGCAATCGTTTCAATGCCATTCGCCTGTTTTGATGCTGCTGCATTCATGTGGAATTCGACTGCCACACTTGAACCTTGAATTAATTTTACCGCAGCAGATAATGGGTCATTCTTGGTGCCAGTGCCATCGGTTTTGACTTGTAGCCCTGCCTCACGCAAATAATGAGTCACTGCATTTCGGAAATTGACGACCAGATCTGCTTCTTTGGTTTTGCCGTTTACTGCACCTGGATCGGTATTGCTATGGCCGGCTGTAACTGTGACAAAGCCTAAAGGCTGATTATGTAATTGTGGTTGTGCGATTTTACGACCTAACCAGCTTAGAGCTGGCAAGACTGTACCAATGATAAAAGGTGCATATTGTTCAGGGATAAAATTAAAGTCTAACGCCCACTGAATAACTAAAACTGCAAGCATTAAAAAAGCCCCCAGTAGTGGGAGCTTTACGGATAAATATTTCCAGACGTTTTCGGGGATGAATTTCATTTTAAGGTTTCCTCAAGTCTTGTGACTTTTTCTTTCATTAATGACTGTGTTTGATTAATTTGAATGATTGATGCGCCGACCCAAATGCATGCAGCTATAATGGTTCCCCCACAAAGCCCCAGTAACCCCTTTAAAAAACCAAGTCCGCCATCCTGAATTGCAGACTTGTTCTCAAGGTTTGAGACCTTTAGCTCGAGCGCATCAAGTTCTTTTTGAATTTTGGCAATTGCATTCTCATGGTGTTCGTTAATAAAGGTTTGTCGTGCCACATGCTCCAAAATCAATCGAATGTCTTTATGAATGGAGTCAATTTTCCCCTCCCATCCATTATTGTTGTACGGCCTATTTTCAGGCATACACCCCCCTATAAAGTTGACATTAAAAAAGAGCCCTTCGGCTCTGGTGGTGGGTCATTTGGCATTGCACCCCCTTAATTTAAGAAATAAAAAAAGCACCCCGAAGGGTGGCTATGCGAATGCGAATTGAAAACGATCACGCCGCCAACTCAGCAACGGCTGCTGTTGTGTCTGACATCGCATTAATTCTGCTCTATTCATTATGAAGATATCGATTGCATTTTATGTATATCAACATACTAATCAGTTACTAGCGGTGCTCGCTCTTTATATGGGTGGTCAACAGGAAGTTTGGCAACCAAATCATACTTCCAAGCCGCCCAACCCATTAATTTATCAATATCGCTTGAATCAACAGTCGAATTGAAACCAACAATCATCGCAGCTAAAGACCCGTTAAAACGGAATCCTCCCGTCATATTTGCGCCAAGCCTAATACCTAGTGAGTTTGTGTTATCTAAGTTCTTAACAGTAGCATTGAAATCTGACCTGTCTTCTGAACTTTGACCATTAATCACCATTTTTGCAGTATTCGCAACGAAATCAACTTGTGCAAACATTATAATCCACTCATCAATTCCACCGTGAGATGAAGATAATGAAGCAAGTTCGCCACTGTCTGAGTTTCTGACATATATATTTGGCTTTACAGGTAAAGAAGCTGCACCACCCTGAAACACAACCCTGCCTGTCGCTGTATTTGCTGATACATATAGGATTGATCTTGCACCTGTTGCTGCTGTGTCAAGCTTATAAACAAATAATCCCCAAGTAGCATTTGCGTTATTACTAACACTTAAGTCACTAGAAGATAAGAATGTTCCACTGTCAAATTTTACAGCTTGCTTACCGTTTATTAGTACAGGAGTCGGAGCTAAAGATGTCGATGATTGAGTAAAGTTTCTATTCGCCCCACTTCTATCTTTCCATTGCGTAATTCTACCTCCTGTAATAGTTTTTTCGCTGTCTGTGTCGAGCCAATACGTTTTTTGATTCAGTAAGTTAGATGGATTCCACTTAGCTGCGCCCCATTTAAATTCATGCACAAACTTCTGATAAGACGCCCAATCGTCTCGCACAGAGAATAATTCTAACTTGGCGTTCTCAGGCGCATTAAAACTAGATATTTCAGTTTCATTTAAGTCGATATCATCTTCTGTGTAAAAAAGAGTATTAGTGTCTGTATCGTATACATTTACGGTGTATGTTACGCCACCTTCTAGTGTAACGCTTGGCTCGTACCAACCAAGCGGAGCACCACCAGTCTGCTGTAATCGATTTCGATGTGCCCAAGATAGATTAATGTTTCCGCGCACTAAAGATGGCCAATACTCACCGTTAATTTTCACGTTAGCGGCTGGATATGGACGAATCATCAAGCCATTCAATGTAATTTGATGTTCTGTCGCAGCGTTCAGTGCAAGCGTATCTGAACCTGTATTGGTTAGAGCTTTCACATAAACCGTTTCACTGCTCAAATATTCATTTTGATCAAGCAAAATAAAGTCATCACAAAATAAAATTACAGCGTCTGCTGCATGAGTTTGTGGTGTAGTGCCATTCACTCCGCGCTTTACTGTAATTTCGGTATTTGAGATTGATACCACTGCAATTTTCTCATTACCCAATAACGCCCATTTATTGCTTTCAATTAGCTCAATATCCTGAACATTCTTGATTGCAAAAGTATCCTCCATATAGCCAATCGCACTAACGAGCTCTGCGCTAGGGCAGAATTCAAGTGTGCCTTGACTTACATAGGTAGACAGCTGCCTGGTCATGAGATCCGCATCAAATGCATTCCTCTGCGGCTTGCCCGCAACCACTGCAACACGAGAAAGCAATGGTTCTTCAAGCAGCGCATTATTAACATCGCTTTCCGACTCAAACTGCACTGCATCAAAATAATCCAGCTCAATGACACGCACAGTCGGGTTGTCTTGCGGTGGTAGCATGCCTGGATCAATATAAGGCGGAATATAAGGTGCAACCGAATTCATCGGGGTGCTGAATACATCCTCAATCGCCTCAATTCGTGCTGATTTGTTTTTGGCGTCACCATAGTCAATTGAAGATACGCGCATTACTGCGCCATCTACCCCATGCGCATTCCAATACCACTTGAATGCTGCGCCGGGCTGTAGGCCCTCTACAATGTCAGGATCAACATTGTCGAATGTCGCCACTTTTAGCGGGCTTGATAGCGCTTTAAGATCACGTTCAGCTGCACGATATGCGTTCTTTTCGTTTGTAAAGCCATCATAAGTGATGGATTTATTCACCACACCATGCATGGCAATACGCGCTGGATCGTGCGCGGATGTTGTTGCGTCTTTACCGGTTTCTTTATTCCAGTAAGTTACCGTGACATGATTAATCTGCTCTGCTGCAGTACGGATTTCATAGTTTGAAATAGAACCAACATTTGATTCATTTAATACAATCAAATCAGCTTCAGCATAGTCATCACGAATGAGCTTGAGCGTCCAAAGTCCAGTTTTTGGGTTTACCTGACATACAGCATCGATGTGTTCGCAGATCAGATCGATAATTTTCTGAGCCTGCCCCTCATTATCGAAGACAATACTCATGTACATGTCTTCTTCATTCAAGATGCGCCAAGCAGCCAAAAAGCTTTCTTTATCGCATGCTGACTCAGGCTCACCCAAGCCCCAAAAAGAATCTGTAATACAAAGCCAAAGCATGTCGGCTGGGTTCATGTCTGGCTCACCAGTACGAATACCGAACCAGACTTCCTCATTGATTGCAGCACTACCATCATCGCCGACAAAAAGTGTCGGGCAGACACGGAACTTTTCAAAATCCTCTCCCACACGGACAAACACATTATCTTCTGGTGTGTTATCCATTGCAGTGAGTGCTACGTGGTACGGAAGATCTGCATTGTTTGCATCGGCAATTCTGTTGGTGTAAATGCAGATATGTCTCACATTGCCAAAATTGCTTTGTGCTTGCGCGATATGCCCTGATGTTGTGTCTTGTCCATCAGCGATGATGACAAATGTATTTTTTGCGTCTGTATGGCTGTCAAAAAAAGAATAACCTTCATTCAACATTTCAGAAAAAGATATACCCGATGTTTGTTCTTGCCCTGAGAGAAACTGCCCCATCTCTCCGGCATCATCAACCTGAAAATCAATAAAATCCTTGGTGCGCACCGTGGCATCGAATGCGATCAGGCGGATGTTCATTTTTGTATTGAAGTAGTTCTCTTTAAAGAAAACCAGGGTATTAGCAATCGCATTTAATGAGTTTTGCATCAAAAAAAAGTCTGCTGCAGACAATGACATCGAGCAGTCAAATGCAATCACAAAATTACTTGGTGCTGTAGTTACATTTGAGTTAATGCCACTTACATGAGAAACGCGATACTTCCAGTCCTTCATATAAGCCTGGTTACCGACCCAGCCCTTGCCCCATACAAATGATGAAACGCCACGATATGCAGGAACATTGCCAACACCAAGTTGCGACTCTAGATATGGATCTGGAGATTGATTTTTATCCCCGATGTAATAATGAAACTCTCCCGCAATACCGCCGCCGCCGCCAACATCATTTCCACCGAAAAGTTTTGGCTTGGATATACGACTTAACTCAGTCCCTACACCACCATACCAGGCTTCTTTTTCTTCAATCCAGATCCGGCGAAGGTAACAGCCAGCTTGTGCTAGCACCGTGTGAAATCCGGCAAAATACTTATGCCCTGTTGTCTGCTTCTTGCTGCCGCTCATATTCTTCTCTCGCTAAATCAACAATGGCCTGTGCACGTGGATCTCTTGTATGAAGCAGTAGCTCGGCTTCTAATCCGTTTTGAATAAAATCTTGCCAGTCCCAATTTCGGGCATCAAAAAAGGGCTTCACGCCCTCTTTTCTGCAATACCCCAAAGCACGAAAGTGCCGCATATAAACTTTCATTTCTTGATCGCCTGTTTTGAAGTATCACCAAACCAAACATAAATTGGCTTCACATCCCGCGTGCCAAGCACAATCTTGACTGGTGTCCCGTAGTCAACACTGGGGGCTTCCATGTCCTGCGCAACTGTGCGGTTTTGTTGCCCACGGCCCATCAGCAGTGATACAGCAACCGACACAACAACCGATACCACCATCCATATAAACTGTGGCCACATTATGCAATCTCCTTCGCTAACGGGTTATCTGTTGGTAAGAATGGGAATCCACCATAATTTGGCATGTTGCCAAAAGCTTTACAGGCAGTTGGTGTGCGCATACATCCTGGTGATAGCGTGACGTATGGCACCGCATCTTGCGATTCTTGAAGCTCTGCCTGCGCCGCCTCTAGTGCAGTCTGAGCATCCGTAGCCGCAGTTTCAGCCGTCAATTTCTCAACCTGCGCCTGTGTAAGCGCATCGAGTAAATCCTGATACCCCGGATCTTCAGGAAGTGCTGCGTCCACAGCAGCCTGAGCATCAGCTTCAGCCTGCGTTTTGGTTGCCAAATCCAACTCAGTCGACTCTAGTGTGAACGTTGCGCCATCCACAATCAGTTGCTCTGCAGCAATGTCATTCATCAGCGCTGTGTATTGCGCATCGGTTAGCGCAAGATCAGAAAAGGAATCATAGCGACGTTTAAGAATCAGGTTATTACCAACACTTGTATCAATTGTGATCAGCACACCATCTGGGTGCTCGATCATGCCAATTGCAAAGTAATTCTCGGTATAAGATTCAAGACCACGTAATACCAGGTTTAATTTATCAATAGATTTAATTGTGGTCCTGACTGCGTAATCATCTTTATTGAGCTGGCAGTCCCGATCAAATAGCCGGTATGGGCATGAAGCCTGAATCTTTCGTGTGACTGCATTCCGGCCCACTTTGGTGAAAGAGGTTTCAAACTGCAATTTGATGCCGTCACTATGCGGTTTAACTTTGGTGAGCCGGCCGTTCCAGAAAGGTTTAAACGTATCATGCTTAAAACTAAACATTTCAACTGTGACCAAGCCCTCAAGTTCGGACCGGGATAAATTCTGGGCAAATTCAGACTGCAGCGAAAATTCAATCTCCATAGTTTCTTTTTCAAGATCGCGGCCACGCTTGTGACTTTGACGTTCAATCACATGCGGCTCATAAGAACGACCGGCATATTCGATAAAGGCATCACCATTGGTATAACAGCGTTCCGAGTTTCCGAATCTAAATAAATACAGTTCACGGTCAGCAATGGTCATCTGGCCATTACCTAAAATCCTGCTAAAAAACTTCATGGTGCAATTTCCAGAATAGAAACACTTGATTCAGTGATATGCGCGCCCTTGTATTGGATATCGATCTGATCGTTATTAAGGCGATGCAGCCCCAAATAACTAATCATTTCAATATTGGCTGCAGGCTTGGATAGCGCCGGGCTGATTGTTAGTCGAACATTGGTTCCACTTGTCACTGCACTGGTGATGGTGTGCGCGGTCCAGTTGCCAGCCTTGTCTTTAATTGCAATGTGCTTTCGGCCACTTGCATATTCCAGATATTGATTCGACTCCACCTCAACCACGGTGTTCACTGTGCCTGTGCTTTTGACATGAAAATTTCGCTCAAAAGTCGGTAGCCAGAATTCACGGTATTGTCCCAGGCGCCGAAACAGGAACTGCTTATACCCAAACAATTCTTGCTGTGTTTTCATTACAGAACGCATTGGCTTGCCGTAACGTGCATGCAGCCAATTGGTATGCTGATCGATTGGTCCAAAACCAAAATCAACAATCGTCTGATGCTGGACCAGGCTGACATTTAGAGAATCACCTTCAAGTAAAAGACGTTTGAAATAAATATCCTTTCCAAGAAACTGGCTTGGTGCTGGTGCATTCAGATAAGGCGCATCCATAACCTGAAACTGAATACTTGGCTGACCAAAAACCGCATTGATCGGTGCAGAAACATCACCCAAAATAAAACCCACACGAAGTGGGCATAATTTGGATACTGGAACATCTACTGGATCGTAGAGTTTTAAGCCATCTGGCCTGACTTCCAGAATCTCAACAACCGTATGACCATCTGCATGCTTAAGCACGGCTAACGAATCACTACGAAAGTCGAAAACTGAAGTATCACAAGGAATAAAATCCCCTGATACTGCCTCGACATTCTGCCATTCATAATCCACAGGTATAGCCCAGAGCTTACGCATGCCACCATACAGCACGTTGAAATTCTGCGCCATGGCTTTACGGATGGTCACATAATCGATGTTGAGTACCTGGGATGCGGTCTCACGCAATGCCTTGCGCTTTTCAGTGCCATTGTGCGAGGTGTTAATGAAAGTCTGAAAGCCTAGACTCTCAGACGATCCAACCAGTGTGCATTCTGTCAGCAAAACAAGTTCGCCAAAAAGCGAAGTCTGGATCTTCATATTTCCCTCGAAATTTTGGCAATAAAAAACCGCCTTTTAAGGCGGTTCTTGGTAGATAGTTATTTAGCAATGTGAATGCTTGGTATCAAATGTTTTCTTAGCCTCATGCACCACTTTGTTTAGATAAGCAGTTCTGCTGTTTAGATTTTTTTGAAATAAAGCAGGCTCAATTTGCTTTTGAACATTTTCATCTAATGTCTCAAACACGTGTATAAACACATCTTCTCCATCCACAACAACTAAATTCTTTTTTGGATAAATCTCAAGAATATGCTGCTCTTTATCTCTTTTGATAATGTGCTCAACAAACTCTTTATTTTTAAGCAACGATTCAATATATAAAGCCTCAGCACGCTTTCTGCTTTTATACATTTTTCTAGTAGTCATTAGCGATACAATTGCTAGACCAATCATTAAACCTGTTAGCACAGACATAATAGTGCTAAGTAGATCAGAATTTTGAGCGATATAGAGTATTAAATTTTCCATAAATCCCCCCTCACTTTTGACCTAGAATCTTAAACGGCTGTAAATCCACAACATGTCTATTATATCTTTCAATAATATGTGGAATAACAATTACCGCTAAGGCAATTTTTGATATCAACATCGTATCAACTTGGAACTGATAAGTGTTTTGGATTAATGTTACACCGTAAAGCATTGAGAAGACGATACCAACTACAATACAAATAATAGCAATAATTGAGTTTGTTGAGGATGCGCCTATAGTCATTGCATAAATAGCAATGGTAATAGTAAGAGAACTCTTGGTTAACACTCCGGTTATTAGCCACTCCACGACTAAAGGAAGTAATGGTAATGACATATGTACTATTAAGCATAGCAAAAATGCCGTCCAAGCATCATTAATTCCAGGAAATCTCTTAGCCATTTAAATAATATAAGCAAAATTGTCGGCGAATGATACACACATCTGCTTATTCTTTAAATAGTTACCAGAAAAATAAAAGCCCACCGAAGTGGACTTAAACCCCCAATGCTCGCTTAAATTCACTTGGATTTGCTTTGATAAGATTCAGGACAATCTGACCGCCAGCAGCACCGCGCATATAATTACCCACAATATCATCCTGCTCGATTTGATTGATGATGGTGAATTGTGGGGATTGGGATTGTTGGCCCGCTCCACCAGCCTTCACATTCGCTTGTGCCTGCTTCTCAGCTTGGATGTTTCCACCGTTATTGATGGCGTTCATAGCACCCATACCAACACGGTGAGTATCTGCTACCAATCCACCCGTCGCATAACCCCGACGAATCGACTTTCGCAAATCCTCGAAGCCTTGAGGGCCGCCTAGAGCTTTAACTTCTTCCTGGGTTAAAACACCTTCACCTTTATGGACGATGCCGGCAGGATCGTATTTACCACCGTGGCCGGTGTAGCCACCGTTGGCATAACCTTCACCACCTGGGCCCATAAAAGCCTGAGCTGCAATAATGCCTGCCGATGCATAGCCGGTTGCCCGGATAACACCTGCATATAGCATTTTTTGAGCCATGGTTAAGGCGGTCGGATCCGACATAACTTGAGTTGCTGCCAATTCGGTGCTTACGACCGCCTGAGCAAGAGCAGCAGCCTTTTGAAAGGCAAACATCGTCTTGTATGTTTTTGTGTTCTCGTCCTTATACTGAGAGACAATACCCATTAATTCACCAAAGACACCTCCGGTCATGGAAATCATGCTGTTATACATGCTGAGCTGATTCTCATAGTCCATTCTACGGGCATCTTGGGCTTTGAAATAATACTCATCCTCCAGTTGTTGCTTGGCATCCCTAAACACCCTTTCGGCTTCTAGTCTTTCTTCATGGCTGGCATTCTCGGCCTCTTTTACAGCGCTTAAATTGTCTTTAAGCTTCTGTAAAACCATTGCATTTTCTTCATCCAATCGCTGAACATTAGTCTTTGCAACAGGTGAATACTGTACAGACTGTAGGAACTGGCTACTTTGATCATCTGGGTCAGAGAAATTTTTACCTACCCCGCCACGAATTGTATTTTCATTAAGAGCGTTTAGTCTGCGTGTACGCTCCTCCACATCAAGATTGGCGGTTTTGATAATCTCCTCGCGTTCAAGCTGGTAGCGCTTCTGAACGCGCTGAATCTCCGTCATCATGGCTTGCTCGGCCTGGAAGATGCGGGTTTCTCGCGCCAGCATCAACAGCGCCTGCTCCTGCTTCAATTGCTCATCAAGCAAGGCAACCGCTTTATCACGCTGATCCTTGGTTAGCTCTAAATCACGTGCAGCATAGAATTTTCGCTCATTAAAACTATCTTCCAGTAATTGAGATTCAGTCTTTTTAAATGCACTGTAATCATCAAGCTTGGTTTTAAGAGCTTGTTGCGCGATTGCAATATCGTTGTCAGCTCGGGTTTGGTATTCGGCTTTAAGCTCTTTAGCGCGTTCAGGTGAATAGCCAGCCTTATCGATATCCTCCAAATCTTCTGCAAGTCGTGAACGAATCTGTTTAACTTCGCTGGCGATATTAAACTCTAGGTTTTTACGAAGTTCAGCCTGCTCTTCAAGTAGGCGCGTGACTTCTTCAAGTTGCTTCTCCCACTCTTTAGAGCCTACATCACCACCAGTAAAACCATTCACACCAGCCGTATAGCCTTTGAATTTGCTCCAGTAATCATTGTTGTACTTGCCAATATTCTTGCCTTTCTGGACATTGCCTTCCCCTGCATGATAGGCGCGTACAGCCTTCTCCAAATCTCCTTTAAAGAGTTTTAAAAGGTATGACATGTACTTCGCAGCACCTTCAGCAGACTGGGCTAAATCCGTTCGGTCGTTGACGCCATACTGTTTGGCTGTGCCAGAAAGGAACTGAAAGCCACCAGTAGCACCAGACTGCTTATTCACCTGATTGGTTTTACCGGTATTTCCAGTCTCAATCGCATGAATGGCTGATAAAGTGCCACTTGGCAATCCATACTTTGATTCAAGTCCAGAAAAGTTATATTTAGCAGCATTGGCTTGAACTTTTGCACTGGCCTCTAACACCTTTTGCTGTTTTTCTTTCTCTTTTGTGATTTCCCTTTCAGCTTCATTACGTTTATCGGTTGCGCTGTTAGCCCTCATGATTGCGTCATATTCAGCCTTAAGCATTTTTTGCAGATCATCCCTGAGAACTTTTTTACCTTTCTCATTCTCAACAATAGCACCCTCCACCGCTAAATATTTTTTAGCAAGGTTGATCATGGTGTCGTTATAGCCACGACTTGCTAGCGCTTCAGTGATTCGGGAGTCAGTGATATTGTCGCTAGAGGATTTTAGAAGTTTTTTAATCTCCTCACTAAGATTTGCAACCTCTACAGCTTGCTCCTTGGCCTTATCGGTCGTCTTTTTCATCGACTTTTCTAAGGCACCTTGTGCTTGCTCCGCTGCCTTTAACTCTTTCTTTTGCTCAACATAACCACCAATCAGGTTACTAACTTTTGCCAACTGATCATCGGTAAGAATATTTACATTCTTAATCGCTTCATAGTATTCGTTGCTGTCAATTCTGCCTTGAGATAGCTCACTGTTAAGCTTTTTGAAGGTGTTGATTTTCTCATCTGCTATCGGCAAGCCTTCCATGAATGCAAATAGATCCGATGTAGCAACACGGTACTTAAGGCTTAGGTCTTCAACTTGCTGAGCAAGTGCTCTGGTTTCATTATCGCGCTGAAGTGTGTTTAGTTCTTGGTACTTTTCAATTAGATCACCAACTGATTGACCTTGAGTATCAATGGATGCGGTGGCTTTCTCTGCCTTATCCCGCATTAATAAATAACCAGCAGTAACGGTTGCCAGGGTTACACCCAGCCCCACCGGGCCGCCCATTGCTAAATATAAAGATCTGGCTGAGGCGGTCGCTATATTCATAGCGCCAGCTTGGGCCATTGTTGATGCAGTCATGCGAATTGATGCGGCATTTGCAGCCACATAAGCTGAAACAAGACGGCCGGTAAAAACTGCTGCGGTTACACCGGCGACTTTAACAACTGTATCAAGGTTCTCTGCCAGCACGCCAAGTCCACCCGCAAGCACCCCTGTGGCACCAGTGGATTCATTCAACTTACCTAGATAGACAGTTGCAGCATTAGTTAGTTGCGTAAAACCATCTGCAACACTGTTTTCCATGTTGTTAGCAAGTTGTTCATTCTGTTCACGAGTCGCAATAAGTGTTTTTATCAAATCTTCAAGTGCAATTTTACCCTTGGCGCCCATTTCCCTAATTTGCTTTTCATTATATTCCGTGTTGTTAGCCATATCGGTAATAACATTGTCCGCACCTGTGACAATTGAGATCCAAGCTTCGCCATCAACCTTGCCCTTAGCCATAGATTTACTCAATGCATCCATTGCTGATTGTGCTTGATCAACACGGGTCGCGTTATGAGTAAAGCTAAATGATAGCGAGTCAACCAAATCAAGCGTCTGCGTGGTTTGATAACCGAGTGACTTCATGCCACCCGCCATGCTTAGGTAGACTTCCTGTGCCTCACCTAATTGACGGTAGGTGGTATTTGCAGTTGCAAGCACGCGATCCTGCACCATGGCATATTCTTCAGCACTTGCAGTTGCGTTACGAATACGTGCAGCCATTTGTGTATAACCATCAGCCATAGAAATAGCCTTATTAATGGCAACTAGACCACCCATATAACCTACAAGGCTTTTAATAGATGCTGACATGGCATTCATTTGTGTGTCAGCCTGATCACCTTTTTTGGTTAGGTTTTCTAGCCCGGCAGCCACCTCATTTGTAGTCTTTAGGGCATTTTTTGAGTCAATTACGATTACTAATTTGCTTTCTTGAACAGCCATCTCACTTTCCTTTAGGCAATAAAAAAGCCCGCAGGATGCGAGCTATGGGTTTGGGTATTAAAAAACCCGCCGGAGCGGGTTTTTTAATATTGATTTTTTGTTAATTGCAAATACTTTCCCAAATTTTCTGAAAGTCCTGCGATGGTAAATCACCTTCCATAACAATCATGTTTTGATCTGCTGCAACAAAGCGCTTAAACCCTGTGTATGCCCCAAAACCATTCTTGGCATTCACCTCACCGCAGAAGCCCTTTTGATTTCTAAATTTCGCTGAATCCGAATCTTTTAGGGATGCCTGAACAAATTCTTTTGCCATACGGTTGTATCGTATTTCCTTCATTTCTGCATCGTACTTGGCTTTTTCTGCCTCTGATTTCCCACACCCCGCCAAACCCACCAACAAAGCTAATAAAATGATTTTTTTCATATCTAGTCCAAGTGTTGTTTTGGACAAGATACTAATTTTACCCACAAAAAACCACCCAAATTTCAAGTGATACTTTTAGCTTTCTCAACAATCCAACTAGCCAGATTCATGTCAGGATCACTATGCATTAGTAACTCAAAAGCATTCTCAAGCGAATAAGGTGTCTCTCCTTCCACCTCGCCAGCAGATGTTATGAATGCAAGATTCTCCCAATCCTGAATCACATGCTTTGCAATAACCTTCATATATTCCTGAGCAAATTTAAACTCACTCATTTTAAAGATGGTTTTCTTTACAACTAAGTCTCTAAATGCGGCGGTACATGCGGGACTGTTATATGGCTTGATTCTGAAACAGCCAAATTCCTGTCCGTTTTCAAGTTTGTATACAAACCATTTTGATTTATCGGTCATGATTGGTTCCTATGGATATAAGAAAACCGCCCCAAAGGCGGTTCTTAGCTTACTAAATCACTGACATACAAGATAAATAATAGTAGAAATAATTATTACGGCTAGGATGGAGATAAATATTTCTATTTTAGTCATCGCAAAGTACTCTGTCTTATTATTGGCAGGTACATTTTATATAACCAAAATAGTCAAAACCAAGGGGGAAAAGTTCCAAATTTTTGGGTTAAAAAACCACTCCGGGGAGTGGTCTTGGCTTATTAAGTTAATTTTTCAATTGAATCAAATATTCTAGTTGAGAGCTGTATTGATAACTCTGCCTCACCTTTGCATACAGCTTTGTTTAACTCGTAATCTGATACCCGTCTAAGGCCTCTTAAGCGCTTAAAATCATTGATTACGGTCTCTAAGCTCTCAAAATCAATATGATCTAATCTTAAAGTATCTTGCTTATTTATGCAGGCATCTAAATATGCCTTATGCACACTAGATTTTTTGGTATTAGGATCAACTGGATAAAACAGTCGATTTTCAACCTCGCTCGCTAATTGGTTAAAAGAAGCATAGTAAGACTGATGCATTACACTTCTATAAGTTGCTTCATTCTGTTCGCATTTACCAAGAATATCTTTAGCGCTTAGCAGCCTGTCAAATGGTTTAAACTTCACTACATATACTCTTAACAAACAGTAAGCGGCATTAAAACAATAGTAACCTTACGAGCTATATGTCTCAAACCTAGGTCATTAGCAAGCTTGTCAAACTCATCCATAATTTCCATGGATTCGGCTGCCGTTCCAACAAAATCGTAATAAACAAATAAATCGCCATCTTCTATTATCCAGCTGATAGACGGAACGACGCCAAATCTCACTTTCTTTTGGTACATAAGGTTATTGAAAAGAGATATATAACCTTTTACATCCTCAAGGCTTAAATCGAGATCTTTTAATGACTGCTCAATATTATTTGCATACGGGATATTTATTTCTTTTAGCACATCAAGCTCAAGCGTTGAGACTAGTGCTCGAAAAAATGCATGTAGCTGGGTAGACCCCTCAATAGCCATTTGAGGGTCAAGCATCCCTATCATTTCCTTAAAACGACCAAAATTACCCAGAGAAACGATAAAATTAGCTTTAATTAACTCGTCACTTGGAGCTAGTCGCATTGCTATTTTAAAACTCTCATACATTTTATCGAAGTCGTTTGAAAGAGCATAAACAATAGCTTTACACATGTACCCTTCAGCTGGGTCTACACGAATAGCTTTGTCGCATTCAAACAGATATCTACGCTGCTTAAATTCTGACAAAAGAATACTTTGATCAAAGCCACTAAGCTCATCAAGCAATTCTGTAGTTAAGGGTTGTGCTTTCATAAGTTAGATACCGTATATCACCATGAGCAACTTATCATTAAAATTTGCTATTCAATCCATTATATCAATTACATATTCTTTTGTATTGTAAATTTGTGGCATATGGTCAAGGGCAAGAAACCAACTCACGCTGATTTCTTGCTCATCTTCTTATAGGCCTTGTCTAGAAACAAGTTATCCAGATCAAAGATGACTGCGTTGAAAATATAACGTTCCACTGGCAACTCATACTGCTCACAATAGGCATTCAAATCAGCAATGCTTAATGCAAGCGGTGTGCCTTGCTCATATCGGCGTGATCGGGCAATCGTGTTGTAAGCTTCGATCAAGGCATTGGCTGTGTACGAGTATGGGGGTGGATCTGGCAACTTAATACCCAGTGCTTCACGCTGTTTTATTTCGTGCTCGCTGAGTCCGGCGTATCGGTTGAGATAGGTGTAGAGTTCTCGGACTTTCCCAATACTTCATCTCGATAGCTGTTTGCTTCGGCTTGGATCTGGTCAGACTGTGCTTTCACAAATGCCCAAATCGCTACACCAATGTCACCCATGTTGAAAAGCTTGGTTGCGTTTTCAGGTGAGCATTCAGGCTCAACCTCTCTACCATCTTCAACAAAGACCACGCCTTTCCAATCAGCCACCAGATGACATGCAGCAGCCTCAAGCAATAGTTCATGATAAAGCTTATCATCACTACCCGCAGTCGCCACATCATAGCCTTTCGATGATAACTGATTTTGTGCGCGTTCAACCGCTACCCGGTAGGCCTTGTAATCAGATCCACGAATCTTAAACTCAGCCAATACATTCCCTTCGCCATCTTTATATTCTTTCCAAAGAGCGACTTCTTTATTTTGTTGGATTGCTACTTTTAAAGCCATGTTTGATCTTCCAGAAGAAAACCGCCCGAAGGCGGTCTGATGTTAAGGTGCGATAATGCGCGTGATGGTTGGTGATACATTGATATGGTTAAAACTCACATCAAGCATAATCGTGTCTTCACCGCCGCCATCCGGGTGATTAGCTTCGGACACTTCTAGTTCAGGGAATTCAAACGCATAGCCATTACCTTTGCCATCCTCGATAGAAAATTCCAGCGGCATGGTGTCGCGCGATTTCACATAATCCACATATTCCGCAGCTTGAGCACCAAAAATGAACTGACTGCTTAGAGTGATATCCACCATCTTTTCCAGATAGGTTTGCGCTGAAAGCTTTTGATTACCGATACAGCGGATTGCTTCCAGATTGTTAGAGATATTAAGTTCAAGTGACTGCATACAGGCAGTGCCAATAATGCCTTGTCCATTTACGGTCAAATCACCAACATTCAATGCAGATACCATTACAGCCTCTGGAATAGGGGCTGGAGCAACAACGGGATTTACAGTAGTACGCTCAAAGTCAGTACCAACAAGGCCAAAGGTCGCTGTAATTTTATTGGTGGTCGCGATAGACATTGATGCTTCACCAATGCGTACACCGCGGTAAATGAAGACCTGACCAACATCAGAGTGAAACTTCACAAAGGTGAATGTTTTGCGAACATCACCACCAAATTGAAGAACATCACCTGTCCATTCATTCATGGCCACAGCCGACCAGAAGTCATCAAATAGACCAACAGATAATTCAACTTCAAGTGAACCGGTAATTTCCGCTTCAGTCGCCATACCACCTTGACGGAAGCGAGTATCTGAAACACTGGCTGATGTTTCTGTGGTTACTGATTCCGATAATCCATCACTTACCCGGCGAACTGTTTTCCAGACTGGTACAGCTGGTAATACTTCCGGCGTTTCCTCTGCTGCATAGTAGAGGCGAATTTTTGCACCACTCGACATGGCTTAATACTCCTAATTTTTAGGCATAAAAAAACCACCTTTCGGTGGCATTGGTTTGGAAATAATTAACCCCGCACTTGGTGGGGTTTAATGTTTATTGGAATCTATGGTTTCACCTTGCATGCCTCTGCATAATTTCGAGACGCTTTCGGCATGCAGCGTGATGTGTCGATGGTTTGGCTTGGTTCGCTCAATATCAATAGCTATTAGCATTGCTGCGCGCAGGTTTTCTGCCGGCTCTACACTTTCAAAAATGTAGGTGTCGTTATGAATAACAATATCGGCATAACCATCTTCTTCTGTGCTTAGTCTGCACTCCGCCACAATGTAAGCAGGAATATTACTTGTCATCATCTTCATCCTGATCAAAATCTAAAGATGGTTGCGCCTCTTTAATCAGTTCATCCAATTCTTTTAGTAATGCTGGCTTGGTTTGCTTACCCTCTACAGACAAAAACCGCCCTGCTTCAGACAGGCACTGTGTAATTAGTTCAACTTGTGCTGAAAGCTTACCAATGCGTACTTGTAACCCATCTTTAAGCTGACGAGCTAGTTCTTCTTGCTCGATATAATACAGACGCACCTCGCGCCCACGATCAGTACACTCGACCATGGATAGCTCTTTGGCCATATCCACTGTCAGCAAATATTCTGTCTTATGTTTTGCGCCACTCGCACCCTGCTCCACCACTTGATGGATCAGGTAGTCAATATTTTCCTGAAATTTATACTTGGCAATTCGGCGTTTTATCCATGTTGAAAAGTCCTGCTTACTCTCAAGCCAGTAATGCATATCCCGAGCATTCACGCCGAGTTGAACTTTTCCATTCAATTCAACTTCGATAAATGGAGTTTGGTTTTCAATTTTTACGATTGCATTCATTGATCTGCTCCGACTACTCATTAAAAAAGAAACACTGGCAAGAAGATGCAATGAATAGTCGAAACGACCATCTTCTTTTCGAACCGTCGCTCTAGCCAGTGGTTTGCCTGAAAGCAGGCATAAAAAAAGCCCTGCATCGCTGCAAGGCTTATTTTCTCAGTTGAAAAATTGGCTAATTGTCCAATTTTCCTGTTTTGAATTTGGCAAATTTCGGTCAATAAAAAACCCCGCTTATTGCGAGGTTTGTTTTAGGGTTAGAAAAATCCAACTCTAGACCTAAAATACCATAAACGGCATTTACAAGCACGTGGAATGCAATTTTAAGGCTTGAAATCTATATCTACTGAAGCGCCTGTCACCTCATATTGCTTAGGCTCACCAATTGTATGAATTTGGGTTAAATCAATATAAATACTCTGAACTGGTAACTTATTTTCCTGCTGCCATTGAGATATTTCAGCCTGAACCGCTGCTGCAATTCGTTGTTCTAATCCTTGCTTCTTTTCTTCGATCTCATGAAGCATCTTTTGGTATTCGTTCATATCAATTCACTCGGTAAGACACATTCACATTATACTGATAAAAGCTCATGGCCGAAGGATCGCCAATCGCTGATGAATGCCCAGCATCGAGAATATCAGCCTGAAGCATCTCCAAATCACCTACCTTATAGAACTGCATGTGTTCAGCCCACTTATCAGCAAGCTTGGATAGTTCGAGTGTTCCAGAGTGAAGCGGTGCAAATAACTGGATAAAAACGATACCCGGTGTACGAGTACAGGGCTGATCACCAATACTGGCAATAAATGTTCCGGCATTTTTCACTGTGACTTTCGCCCAAATCTCTTTTTTAGGTGGCTGAAATGGTTTGCCACCAGCTTGCGGATTGTTTGCAATTTGAACATTCGCTTTAGGCATGCCAGTGAATGTGCCAACACGCGCAAGGATCGCTTGTAAGGCTTGGGTATTGGTCATCATTTGTATTTCTCACTGATGTATCTAAAGGTGAGTGCATACACCCCCTTGGGTGCCTGATCGGAATGACCATTTTCCAGAGCCAAGGCATAGCTGATGTTATTTTGGATGTAGACACACGAGCCGAGTTTTGCTTTTAAAATTTCCTTAGCCCCATCATTGAATGTCAATTGATCCAGTGAGCCTTTTGGAGATCTATTCCCTGTACCTTCTACCGTTTCGCTAGTCGGGGTATCTATGGTCACTCGGTGATTTGATCGGAATGGACTGTCCATAACTGGACTAGCCATAATCACGCCTTGCAGCATTTCAGCACTAATTTTCTTAACAAGGTCACCACCCGTTTTATTTACTTCAGCGGCAAAATTACTTGGTTTTTTTTTCCAGGCCATCAGTTTCACTCTCCTGAAACATTGCAAAAAGATCCTGAGCTATGCGCTGTATTGAATAAGCTTCAAATTCAGTGCTGGGCTTCTTCTCGCCCATCAGCTTTTTAATTCGCTGCCAGATATGAACAGCTTCATGCAACAAAAGCCCATGCACTTCAATCAGTGTTCTTTCACTGCAATCACCCAATTGAACAATGCAATGCTTGCCACCATCGTAATAATCGACCTGAGCACCCGCACCTGAATGCATAAACTCTTGTGTGTCGCTCATATCATCAAATAACAAATCAAATTGATCTTGATTGCGGACTAGAGTGTATTTTGAATGCTCAAAGGGTGAGATATGCCATTCGGGCACATAGTTGTTGCTGATCATAAATTCCACCCATTAAAAAACCCACCGAAGTGGGCTTTAAATTAAATAGGCTCGATGGGTATTAGCTCAAGCCTCCAATCCCCTTCAAACCTCTTATTTAAGAAATTTGCGATTTGATGTTCACGGCTCTTGAATTCAGAACAGGTTAAGATAATTGCGTTTCTTCCACTCGATACGCCATATCTTGTATACCCCTCATTAGCTCGTCTCGCTGAAGTGTTGTTTGATAAGAAAAGTTTAGCCTTTCCTTCTTTTATTAAGTATTTTCGGCCTCTTACTTTGGGGCACTTATTAGCTGGTATTTCTACCTGAATTGTGAAGCAGCTCATTACAAATACAAGTAAATTATAAAGTTAAGTAATCTTATAACTCGCCTGCCGACCTATTCCAATGGTCTAAAATTTCCTTAACTGTATAGAATATGTAGCTGCTACTGGATCAGCCCCAATATTCACCACTTTAAAATCACCTTTACTGGTTGCCCAAACATCACCAATCTGCGGAATGCCTGTAACTTCATTTTGCAGTACGATAGCCTTAGAGTCTGTCACCTGATAATCACTCGGCTTGACCATATCTTTTAAATACGAGCCAAACAGAACGCCACGCCCTGAATAGGACTCATCACCCACAATCGGGTAGGTTTGCGTTTCAAAATCAAACTCACCGGAGTAAATCAGTTTTTCGCAGGTGAAGGAGTCGACGGCATCGGCAAGCTTTTTATCAAAGGCTTTGGCAACCTTGAATTGGATTTTGTTTTTAATCATGCTCGATACACCTCAAAACCAAAGCCTTTCGGCTTTAAATCTAATGAAGCAATGTAAGCCCGCGCAATTTGCTCAAACTCGGACACTTCCACACTACCTTCTGCAAATGTTTCAGTCACTTGCACTGTGTCAGCCTTAACGCTTTCACTTGTAGCTTGACGAGCAATACCGGTATAAATCACACCTGCAATAATGCCTTTAATGATTTCACATGCAGCATCAAGCAAAATTGGATCAATTGGATCTGGAACATAGCCAACCTCGTTCCGCATCCAAGTGTTTGCTAATTTAATGAGGCGAGCTTTATCACCAGCCGGTGCAAAGTCAACACCTAGAATCTGCTCAGCCTGTTCTTGGGTAATAAAGCTCATGGGTCATTCCTTTGGTTGTTCTGTTTTTGCTTCGGCGGCTTTTGCAGCCTTTGCTTCAGCAGCAGTCTGTTTCTTGAGTTTGGATTCAAGGTCTTTTACTTGAGTCAATAAAGCATCTTTTTCAGCGGTTAGCTTTTTAACAGCTTCACGTTCTTTATTGAGCTGATCTTCAGTTTCTGTAAGTTTTTGAGCTACTGCATCGAATTGTTCCGCTGGAATCAACCCACTTAGGTCTGCTGGTTCACCCGGAGTAAGATCAGCTTTTAAAGTTTCAATCTGCTCTTTCAGCTCAACATTTTCAGCAACCACCTTTTCACATTCGGTTTTTGCATCATCAATAACCTTTTGCAGTTCGGGAGTAATACCCACCTGCACATTCGCGGTAATGATATTGGCTTTAGTGCGTGCAATCAGGTCAAGATATGCCTGCGGTACATCACCAGCTACTTCTGCACACGCTTCCAATGTGTCAGATTCATGATATGCACTTGCCTTGCGTAAGGTATAACCTTGAGCTTGTAGGTCTGCCACATTTGCAGGCGAAAAATCATCAGTGAAATACAGTCGCTTATTTGATTCTTTTTTCATGTTGTCTATTTCCTATCAGACAAAGAAAAGCCCCTTTCGGGGCAGTTCAATTAGGCAGATTTGATTAATACACCAGCGGTATCTTTTACGCTTGCAGCGATTAGATCCCAGTTGGTTGGTGTACCAATTGCTGCATCAGTTGGGGATTTCCCGCCTGCTGCTGTATCCCATGCATAACCTTTAACGCCGGCACCGAACGTCCATTCAGCTTGATAGGTGTATTTGATGTTTTCACCACCAGTACTCGGTACAAGCTCAGCATTAAAGTCGTTGTTATCGTTTACAACTACAGCACCCTCAACCAAACCAAGCGTGTTGTAGAAAGCTGTACCAGTATTATCACCAACCAGTGCAGGCGCATCAGTTACCACAAATACACGACCAAACGGATCTCGCACAACGTTTACACCGTCATAGCGGAAAAGGTTTTCAGAGTTGGCCAACGCATTATCAAAAAGGTTATGCATTGTGGTGGAGTGGACGATCCATGCACGAATTGCGCTTGAACGGTCGCCAAGTTTCGCAGCACCCTTGTTAAGCAAGCGGAATGATGCAGCATCAGTACCATCACCGTGCACGGCATTCACATTACCTGAAATCGCAGAAGATGCTCCCAAAATACCCGCATTCAGCATATCCGCTAGACGAGCTTTCGCCAGCTGCTCACCAATGGTCAAAGCTGCAAGCTCTGGATTTTGAAGAATCCAGGAATACTGCTGCTTTTCATACTCGATTGGAGGTGTGCCTGCTGCAACCTTAACTGCTACATCAAGCATTTGTTCCAAGCGTTTTGCAGCCACGGTTCCGGTGCCGTACGCATTACGACGACGAACAATACCTGCAATTGCTTTGAATGATGCTTCGATATTAAAGTCACCACCGAAAGGCTCATTAATCAATTGAATGGCACCCTGAGATGCTTCATTGAATTTTTCAATATCCTGTGCCACTGTTTCAGTCATTGCAGCATAGGTTTGCTTATTAAAAACCTGTAAATCAAAAGGCATGAGCCTCTCCTTAAATTAATTTATGCTTGTTCGCCCACTTGCTTCATGTAAGCAATTTTCTCTTCTTTGGTTTTGCATTCAGCCAAAGATTTAGGGCCTGATTTATTTCCACTACCGCCCTGGAATCCGCCACCTTGCGATTGACTACCTTTTAAAATCGAATCTTTGTATTGGTATCCACCAACCAGAGTTTCCAAAGCTTCATCAAAGTCTGCGATTTCACCCGGGCGAGTGCGTGAATAGATTTTTTGACCATCGGCACCAACCGCCACGACTTTGCCGTTTTCAATCTGGAAGTTTTTCCCAAATGTGGCTTGGATCATGTCTACTGGTACAGCGATGTTGTCTTGAATAAACTTAGAACGAGCAAACCCGCCACCGATAAGTTCGTTATGCAGCTGAGATTGAAAAGCATCACGCTCTTGAACTACAGGTGCATATTTATCTTCAATGGCCTTGATTGCTTCAGCTTTTACTTTTTCGATTTCACCAGCATCCACCAGTTTTTTGTCATCGAAGTTTTTCAAGGTTTCTAAAGCTTTTTTGGCTGCAGCTGGATCTTCAATGCCTTCAAATGCTTTTAGTGTGGACTCGGCTTTTTCTTTTGCTTCACGATGGGTTTTTGCTTCCGCATTTAGAGTGCTGATCTTTTGCATTGCTGAACCAGCATCAAAGCCAACCTCTTTCCCATCATCATGCACATAGACTGGAAGCCCTTGAGTGTCTACTTCTGCATATGTTTTATTGTCAATGACTTGTGTTTTAAGTTTCATAGGTTTCCACCATGTTGAATGAGCATCCGCTCGTTACGCTGTCCGCATCCACTTTCAGCAGGCAATAAAAAAGCACCCGGTTGGGTGCTATATTTAGATTTGGTTTATTTAGCTAATGAAATTGGTCTTTAAACATGAACTCAACTCTGCCTTGAACTTTCTCAGTCTGGATTTCATCTCTTGCTTCAGTTAAAGCAAAACTTCCATCTGAATTTTGCTTGTGCTTCACGATATAACACTGCTCTTGGTCAGCCACAATTACATAATCATACTGCACACCATTCACAAGAACTCGCACACCTTCAAACTTGCGCTGGAGCTCAGGATTATCTGTTAGATCGTCAACTGTTACTCTCACAATCCCACCTCCTTGAACGTCTTCTCATCCAATATCTTCAGCTCAGCCAGTGTATATTCTCGACCCACTGGATCGGTAAACTTATCTAGACTATACCCGCCATCTTTGTACAGCTTGTAACGCGATGGCCCGAGCCACTCTTTCTGGAAAAACTCATCTGTCTGATCAAAGAAGTCTTTAAATGAAGTATTGGCATCAAGCTGGCCTATTAGATCCTTACGCTCATCTTTGGGGATATCTTTAACTTTGCGCTCATCCATTACAAATGGGCGTTGTCCAGGCAATTCACCATCAGCATCTACACCAACCAATACAGATCGGCAATTCGGATGCAAAGGCGGTCGTCTAATACCTGAATCACCAACCTTCCATACAGTCTGGTCTAAACTTCCGCATGTTTTGGAGGTTCTGCCATCCAGTGTTGCAATGAATTTAAGATGCGTAAAACCCAAAGCCTTGTAGGTTTCTTCGTAAGCGACATTCGCCACATGGCTTCTCACAGTCCTTACTTGCCGCTCAATCGATTCACGCGACGATTTAAATAATCCATCTTTATAATCTAGAGATTTCTTGCCTTTGATCCGCTGAACAATCTGCTGATTGGTCTGACCTTGTGAAATACCATCACGGATGACGTACTCTACTTTTTTACGCAATGAATCGGCAATATCAGCAAACAGGTAGTCAACCAGTTGACCGCCAGCAAAAGGCGTTTTTCTTGCTGCCTTATAAATCTCAGCACCAGCGACCACCACAGCAGCATCACCAGCAAGTTTTGCTGTGTATGCAGCTTCATATATCGCCAAATCCAAAGCAGACTTGTGAAACTTTTCAGACAAGTCCACATCAATCGAAGTGAACCACTCATCAAGAATGGTTTTGATTTCTTCAATGAGTTTAGATGTCTTTGCTTTACTACCAAAATTAAACGATTTAAGCGCATTTCGTTCTGAATCGGTTAATTCTTCAAGCAGTTCTGATAATCGCTGTAATTGAGTATTTGAGAGCGAATTAAAGCGCTTGATTAGCTCATTAACTGATTGTGATGACGCTCGGTACAGATATGCCTGATGCTGAGTCAGCGCATCAAGTAAGGCTTTTTGCGCTGATGTGTTCATGCTTATGCATCCATAGTGCCATCATTCCGCTGCTCAATTTTCTTTACGATGTCTTCCCATTTATCTTCTGGGAATGTACCTGTTTGCTCATAGTGATACCAAACATACATTGGCAATTCACCAGCAAGGCAGGCTTCGTAAATCAATTTAGAGCGAATTGGATCATATTTAGGTTTATTGAAATCCTGAGCAATTGTATAGCTCAGCTCATCCACTTTCAGTTCATGGTTAGATAAGGCAAATTTCGCACACCAACGCAAAGCGATAGTCATTGCTTCAGAAATATTGGCCGCTACAAGCGACAAGACTGAATGCTGAATGGAGTTTTCATTCCCAGCCTGCTCAGCAGTCTTGTTTGCAGATCCAACTTCAATCAAGCGAGCGCCCAGCTCTTTCATCTGGTCCCACTTATCTTGCATACGCTCATAAGCCAAACCATTCTTTTCAGCCTGGATAAACTTACCATCTGTTGGAATGCCTGTACGACTACCCACACCAGCACCCGATTCTTTTACCATGGCGTACTGCTCTTGGGTGATGTTTGGGAAGCATAATGTGGGCTGCCCCACAATAAATGCTGATTCCTCCACATCTGCAGAACTTCGATAATATGAGAGTTCAATTTCAGCCAGCTCATACAAAGGCGCTGTACCCACCTCATCCGAGTTATCTACAGCTCCACAGAAAGTGAATGGAATGTAATCCCATGTATCGCCGTGATAATCAGTCGGAGTGGATGTTTGATCTAAATACCATTCACCCCTCTCATTCTTTTTGTAGACTTCCACCACATAAACAAATCGGCCCTCAATGAACCTTAGCCAAAGCAAACGATATTGCTCGGTCGCAACCAAACTAAACCCTTCACGCTCTTTAATAGTTTCATGAATTTTGACGTAGCTGAGCTTTTTCTGATTACCAACAATGATATGGTCCCAATCCTCAACCGCTGCTGCCTTAATGATATGAATCATCGGATAAGCGCCTTTGGTCTTATCTTCAGCACGATTCCGGCTCGGGTTTACGCTTGGGTAGTCTACATAAACACCACAGCGATAATTGCGACTGATTAACCGCATTGCACGCTGTGATACCTGGTAAATAGAACGTCCCGCACCATCAGCATTACGATCCAGATATTCCAAATCATTAGGCCGATTAAATACCGGTGTTTTTCCGAAAGCCAAGCCAATATGACTTGCTAAAGTTCGACTGGTTACACCAGGAAAGATTGCCCGAAGCAAGTATTCCTTATATCGCTCCTTACCATCAGGATCACTCTTTGAAGTGAATAGCGCAGGCTTTGGCAAGTGAGTCTCGCCTTTAGCTTTAATAACTTCCTGACCACCACAAACATCATCCAACTTTTCCCAAGTCTTAATATGCTTTTCGTAGTCAGCGTGTTTGCTTGTAATGCTCATATTTAGTATCCAAACATTGGTATATCGATGCGAGTGATCTGCTCGTTAATCGGGAATAGATAAGCGATCGGATAAGTGCCAGCATCATTCATGTGGTCAAATCCTGCTTTTTTATCTGGCTGCCCATGAACATCATAAATCTGACGTTCCTGACATTTCGCAAAGTGTGGACACTTATTAGCATTCACATATAAGCGTCTCTCACCAAAGGTATTGCACAGCATCCCATTCATTGAGTTGATCCGGTCTTTTACTGCAGGGTTCCTAGAATTCACAAAAACCTTAAATCCAGCTTTCCGAAGTAGTGCAATATCCGTTTCGCTTGCGTTTGCTGACTTACGGTTATCACCCGAAGCATCGGGATAGATACCAACTTCATAACCTGGATAACGCTCTTTGATTGCCTCGATCATTGCAGGCGTATCAAACAGATTCACAAACTCATCCACTGCATGCATGGTGTCACCGCGACGCACATAAACCACTGCGGCCATTTTGGTAACGTTAAAGTCCATGCCGATATGAAGCGTGTCACCTTGCTTGACTGTTTCATCTGAGCTATTTAAAACCCGGTTAAAGCAGTAATAAATAACACCTTGATAGCTTTCAAAGCTGGCTTCATATTCCTGACTGAATGTTTTTGGGTCCATCTTGCGCTTGGCAACAATGATTTCCGATTCAGGAATATTTCCACCCTGCAGCGAGGTATAGGAAAAGCTACGACAATCCGGTTCATGTCCTGGCTGACCATCCATGAAAGTGTCATAGCAATGGTTAAAGCCTTTTGGTGTACCAATCCTTAAGACATGGCCACCAACACGCTGCTCGCCATTTACGATGTACTTGCAGGTTGAAAGCATTGGACGCAGTACTTCTTCCCATGCAGCCCACTTGCAGTCCGCCCATTCATCAATGATCAGGAAAAATAAACCAGATCCACGCAGGTCATCATAGTTGTCCAGACCAACCACACGCATGACATGACCGCTTTTTAAAGTGATCGTGCATTCAGTTTCGTTGGGTTTGCCTGCACGCCATGAAGGTGGAATCGCTTGTTTTAATCGTTTCCAGAAGACACGTTTAGCCTGTTTGAATGTAGGCGCTGCATACCATATCTCATCCTCAACCGACACATTCCATTTCGCTGCCAGTCGTGCAGCTCGACGCATTTCAGCCTTGGCCAAGAATGTCTTACCAAAACGTCGGCCACATACAGCATCACGAAAACGCGCTTCTTTCTGCCAGCCCCATAAATAGATATTGGCCTGTTTGGGTGTAAGAGTTACCGCACCTTCTGGTGGTTCAAAGAATTGGCTCATGTGGAATTTCCTCATCAGGGTTCAGGCTGATTTTGTAATCTTCCTCAGGAGGTCGAGTTGCAGGAGGTCTTACTTCTTTTTGAAGCTTCTCAAGCTCTAAGCGCTTAATATCAATTTCAATCTGTTCTTTCTCAGATAGGCCACTTGGACCAGCACTTTTACCTGACTGCAGTAATCCTTGTGCCTGTTTAAGCACGTTCTGACGCATGACCTTGTTCTTACCCCAATCGTCATACATCTTTTGGAGTTCTTTAAAGTGAAAGGCTTTATTGGCAATCGGAATGTCTTCGATGTTTTCTTTAAAATCCTTTCGAGTTCTCTCAAAAAGGTCTTTTAATTTTTTACTTAGATTTCTACCAGCCTGTTTGGTTGGATCATAAAGCTGTACTTGCTTTCTATTGATTTCAATCCCAAATTCCTGCTTGACAGTATCAGCTACCTGTTGAGGGGTTTCAAAGCAAGCAAGAGACTGAACTATAAAGATTTTTACAGGCTCTTTAAGTGCCGCCATACCTACCTCTTTGTCTAGCTACGTCTAGCAAAGCAGGCAAAAAAATTAAGCCAACTTCAATAAACACGTACCGCATGCATGAGCAATATTAGCCCGAGATATAGTTGGACCATCATTTGCAAGCTCTACCATTTTTTGGACATCTGGTGATGCACCGTAACGCTGGACTACGCCATGGAATTCTTCAACGTCGTGACCACGTAAGAACAGTCTAGGCTCACCCATTGATGTATATTCAAGCTCACCATGCTTATCTTTCTTATGCCCAATATGGTAAAGCTCGTGTTCTACCAATGCGCAGAAATCCACATCACTCATCACCTGGCATACACGCGCATCCAATGTGATGATGTATTTAGGCACATCACCAAACCAGTCAATCAATTGAAGCTCTTGCCGGTCTTTACGCCAGCCGCCCACATTAATCATTACTCGTTCAGTCTGACCCAATACACGACGGTCTTTAGCTTCACACTTGGTATAGGCCCAAAGGAATGAAATCTCAGGAGGTTGAAAACTTAATAGATGCTCATGGTCTGGATTGTGGAGCTTTCCCCATGACTCAAGAAATGTCTCTCTAATCCACGGCCATAAATCATTATTGGCAGGCTCGAAGTGAAGTAGACCACCAGTTTCAATAAATTCTTCATCCTCGACATCTGTATTTTGATTATCTTGGATTGGCGGGTATGGTCTTTTCATAATCTTCAGCCATTAAAAAAGCCACCTTGCGGCAGCTCCATTTTTAACCCCTGGCCTCTCGACCAAGCTCATCTTCAGGAACTCTATAACGCCAATATCGATCAGGCTTAACCCACACAACATTGTCTTCAGTCTTCTTTTTAAAGCCGCTATTGACGCTTAATTTAAGCACTAAATTACCATCTGCATTTTCCTTTAAAAAATCCATTTGGTTTTGCTTAACTAAAAAATCGACTACGTCTTCTTGATAGAGGCAGCCATCTTTTTCAAGATTGATCAGCATCCATTGGATTACTTGATCAAGCATCTTGGCTGGGCCTGGGTGTTGGCTCAGTTTGTTCTGAGATATCAACAAGACTTTCTTCAGGGAAATTGCCACTATCTAATTTTTTCCCCGCAAACCACAGGCAACTGTACTTCCCGCTAAAATACTCACGCCCACTATCGTATTCTTTTGACATGAGGATTCGATCAATCGACATATCAGGGCCACCAACGTTCAGTTTAACCTTATCGCCAATCCGGTATTTAGGTTTACGCTCTTCGCTCATATTTTTCTCTTAAAGTTTCATTTGAATTAGAACCTTAAGATGAAGAATATTTACACAAGAGTCAATCCTGATAACACCACTTCAAATCATCTGGCACAGTCAAATGCACACCCAACTTCACCACAGCAAAGTCATGCACATAACCCAAATATTCAGTCATCTGCTTAACGCTTAATTTGGTTGTGCTGCAAAGTCTTATCACTTGCTCTGCAATCACCCGGTATTCTTCACACTCATTCTGCTTGAGCATTGCAATCGCATTACAGGTCTCAGCAAACTCTTGATCATCACGACGGTAGATATAAATCAGAAAGCGCTTCTTAAACTCGTAATGCAGCGAATCTTTATCCTGACCAGTCTTTCTTTCAATCTGACCCAACCACATCCACATGAGTCTATTCTGCGCTGTGGATCTATCATCCTGCTTCTGATCAATCACCACCCTTAACGGCTTACCCTCATTAATCGCCTGAGTGTAATTGGTATGCATGAAGTTAATGGCTTTGGTGATGTCGGCATGGGAGTTGATAGGAAACACGGCTTTTTGCATTTCCTACTCCTTGGGTGACACATCCTGCTCTACCAGCTTGTAAACTTTTCCACGGATGGTGATTGGTTCGTTCTTATCGGCACGCTCATACCAGTAAGACATGCTGTAAGCAAACCCAAAAATAAAGCAGATACCACAGAGTAGAATCACTAAAAAGCCATTCATCAAAACACCTCTCTATCTTCCATCACCAACATCCGATTCACTCTCACCAACCACTGATCAAACATTGCTTCACTCTCGGCCCGATTACCCAATTGGAAGGTATCGAACTGGTGATGACAGGAATGGCATAGCGGCACTGTAAACTCATCACTGGCCTTAATCGATCTGCCCTTACCATGCTTGGCACTATTTGAATGAGCAGCCTGGCTATGTGGATTACCGCATCGGATGCATGGCAGCTTTCTGATTGCAGCTAATCGCTTTGCATCACGCATACAGCGCTTCACGCAAATTCTTAATGCGCTCTTTCAACTTAATCATGATGCCGTCAATTGCCAGCAGCTCATTTCGCGTTAATCCGGCCCGACTGAGATTCTGATACTTAGACAGCTCAGTACTGCAAAATTCTAAGTCTTGTTTAGCTTGTACTTTGTCTGTCACAACAAATTTCCCTTAAAAATCAAAAATTAGAATAAATACATGATATAAATTATTTTTATCTATCAAATAAAAGGAGTTATAAATGCCAATTCATCTTGGATATGAAAATGCAGATAGCGATGAAATACGAGTTAATGGCTATATTCTTCATCCTCACAATCTTTTAGAAACATGGATTGTCTTAACCAATCCCACTCTAATTAGTAGCTATGATGAGGAAGAACAAGACTTTGATATTACTCAAGTCGATTTAAAAGAAATCTTAGAAGAGATCTACAATCAATACTTGCCTGGTCTACGTGTACTTAGCACTAAAATCTTTTTTCTTGATTCAGAAGGAAGTGATTGCAATATCGGTATTGAATATAAAGGGCAAGGAATTATAAATACCCAAAATATTACAATTACTGATTACACTTTAAGTGCTGCAAATTCTGATGACTATAGAATTCATCAGGCTCGTGAATTGGTTAAAAAATTAAGTTAAGAAAGAAAAACCCCTCAACATTTCTGCGAGGGGTTTTGTTTGCCGTAATACGTCCGGCTAATTTTAGTCAAAAAAATACCCACACCATTGGGGTCGATGTGGGCGAAACTTTAAATTCAAAATGTGGAGTCTTTGAACAAGTGGTAAATTAATAGAGAATTAATATAACGTCCAACTTATTTTCAAAATAAATTATTAATTAATAAGTGAATTTATCGATTAGTTTATTATGGATTACTCAATTTCTTTCAAACAATCCCGACAGATTTTGATTTCTTCATCATCAATCGTGTAATCGATTTCAGTTGCACCATGAAGACCAAATAAACACATCAATAAACGGAGCATGACTTTTCTCCTGACAATAAAAAGCCCGCTTAATTGGGGAATTAGGCGGGCCAATATTTGCTTTACCATTTAGTTATTTTTACTGCTTTAACTTCTTGGAGTAGTAAAAATATAGCACCTGAATTTCGATAACAAAGTATAAGGAATGTGTAGAAACTGTTTTCAACCGTCCACTTTGAGTTATTTTTCTTTTCACGGTATGGCAATATTTTGGGAATTAAAAGCCCGATCAATTGACCGAGCTTTCGTTGCTATATCTGGGTGGCGGCATCCGATTTCAAACCACTAGAAATTAATGAGACCGCCATAATGCAAAAAGCCCACCATTTGGCGAGCTTTTCTTGATGGTCTTTTAACTATGCAGTTCGACCACTGTACAAAAATAATAGCTTAGAGACGTTTAGGTGTCAATCTCTTAATTTTTTACGATATTCATCCACATAAAAATCAATTTCCTCATGAAATCCCTCAAGGATATTTTCAACCATAAACGATAGATACTTGTGTCGCTTTGCAAACCCATCGGCATTTACTTCCGTAATACCAAAGAAGTTTAGCTGCCCTTGAAGTGTTCTTTCTTCCTTCAACTTTGGTCGCAAATTATAGAAGACACCCATCTTTGCAACCTTGAAGCAAAACAACTGCAAATCAAATTTTTGACGATTCACCTTTTCGCCTGCTGCGGAATACAGGATTTTTGCAATGTACTTACAAACCTCAGCAAAGGCCTGTGTGTTGTCTCGGTAGTCACCCCATACCAGCAGTTCACAATAAGCTTTGCATGCAGGGCATTCAATTGAAGCAATAGCGCCACATCGATCTTCCCATGATGGGCCCTTCTCACCCGTCCCCTTTGGATCTTCACTGTACTCAATGGCCTTGAGTCCAATCTGGTTAAGCCATTCCAAATTTGTCATCTTTTCAGCTACCATCGCATTCATCCCCATTCCCTCTTAATCTTTAAAGCCTTGCTTAATTTCTTTGCGTGTTGCCAATCTCACATCGTCATATGAATAAGCAACTTTGTAATTCCATTCTTTTGTGTAAATTCGACCATGTGCGACTAGGGCAACATTTTGAATATCGGTGATAGGGTCATCGTCAACCGTTACCACTTTTGAGCCTTTCCGAATAAATAACCACTTAAGAAATCTATCCATCCCATCCACCCTTAAACCCTTAACTTTTCAACTTGAATAATCAGCTTCCCGCCTTTTTCTGATGGCAACCGCTTCACGAGCAATTCATCCACCTGAGAATCATCCAGAATCAACCCACCTTTCGACAAAGCGTCAAAGCATGGTTTTACGATGTTATCGATGTCGCGTATTTTCGCATCAGGTGGCGCGTATTCGATCTTTACGCGAACTCTGCCCTGATACCCTGTCGGCTCGATAAAACGCTTCATAACGTCAATAAAGTGGATTGCGCGCTTACTTAATCGATTGGTCTTGTTAGCCCCACGAATCCAGTAGTGATTCACCGAAGGAGGTGTGATTAAAACTTCACACCAGAGCAATTCATCATTCATCACACCAAACCCCTTTCCTTCGACCAGATGGGCCGGAACCTTTGGCATTGGATCTGGATTAGATTTCTTTTTCCCCGACTTGGCTGTCACACCAAATCGAGGACCAATACCGGCTTTTCGTGCCTGGGCTGCGGTGATACGGAGATTAGTCATTGACACCTCGTAGGGCTTCTAAATTCTCAATTTGAGCTTCGATAACATCCGCAAATTCACTATCGTCAGACCACAAATCAAATTCATTTCTTATGCTGGTGGTAAGTTTCTTGTATTCATCAATCCGTTTTTGAAGTTCAATATTTTTACCGAGCAACTTCTGTTTATTTTTGGAGTTCTTCCGCAAGCCAGCCTCTAGGCTAATATTGGTTTTTTGCAACTCCTCAACCTCCTTCTTCTTCTCGATATAACAAGCCTCCATGTTGTTGAGCTGGGCTTTCAAACTCTCAATCTGCTTCTCATACTTTCGCAAATCAGCGTCTTGAAGCTTGATGACTTCGGTGTGCTCGTCGATGATGGCTTGTTGGTGGTTCCATGCTTCTTCTGAAATCCTGCCCTCTTGGCCAAGAAAATAAGTAACTCGGCCATTTTCATTTAAGGATTTAAACCACTTTTCAAAATCACTCATCTTTCACATCCCCTAACTTCGTAAATATCACCAACATCATGAAAGTTATATTTTTGAGCTAGACGGCCAATCACCTGTTTTCTGGTTAGTGGTTTTTCAGTTTTAATATCCACCGTGTACCACACCAAACCCAATCTAACGCGAGCCTCGTATTTGCATGAGGCATTCGCCTGGATGGATACCATTAATAAAAATGCGATTAAAATAATTTTCATCGCTCAATCACCTTTGTATTCGGGCTAATGTGGTTTTTGATATCAGTGCATGTATCAATACGGTCGTGATCAGCTAGAGCGGCGCGTAATTCACCATGTGTAAAACCAACCGAGCTTCTTTGCCACATTCCATTGATTACAGCGATTTTCCAACTCTCAGGCACACCATGCTTTTGAAGCATCCCATCAAGTGCTTTTGCGTTTTCCAATCCCAATTTTTCGATTAAGCTCATGCCCATTCCATACACTCCTTGCAGTCACAACCGCTTCTGAATTTTGTGATAGTTCCGTGTTGAGCCAGTTTTAGAATTTCTTTCTTCACCTCAACTGGTGATGCCTTCCGAGCCGGTTTTTTAGTTCTTACTTTTGGCACCACAACCTCGATTGAACTCTTGCGCCCAAGGAAAGGTATTTTTCTTAATACTGCTGCTTTCAATGGGTGATCCGTGTTGTTATCAAAACTCGCCAAAACCTCTCTGACGGTCAGCGGCTCGTAATGTGGTCGACCTAATGCCTCGGCAATTTCAATCAGTGCTGTTCTGATCTGTTCTTTGGTGTCTAGCATGGCCCACCCCCCCGAATAATTGCTTGGCTTTAGGTGTAAGGAAGTAGCGATATTCATCATTACCACCCCCAACAAATCCAATAAGACCGACTTGCACCAAGGTTTTTAAGTAGCGCTGTACCGATCTAATCGTCATGTATGGCAGCGCTTGATCTTTGATTTCCTTGGTTGTGGCGATTGGTGTGTTTTTAATAACAAGTAAAACGTCAATGCCACGATTTAATGAGGCTGCCTTGTTGTGCTGATACGTTCTTTCGTTCACACCCCACCCCCTACACGCCGATCCATCCAATTGCACTCAACCACAGCCAATCCGTCATGCTGGAACCGGGACCATAGTCGATCACCCAAATCAGTCGCCAAATCATCCTTGGTCATATTTGAAATCAGCATGGTCGGCTTACCTGCGTCATAACGCGCATATAAAACCTTGTGAACCAGTTGCAGGCGGTTTTCATGGCGATCATGCAACCCATATTCATCCAGAATCAGAAGGTCATAATCGGTATAGCGCCAGATTGCGTTGGCTTCGTTGTCATCGGCTTTTTTCCAAGCGTTGGCAATCTCATTAGCCATATCTTCAGAAGTGACGTAGCGGGCGTATTTACGCGCCTCCAGAACGTTGCGAGCGACTGCGCATGCCAAATGGGTTTTTCCAGTACCAGTACGACCCACCATAATCAGATTGCGAGTGATGCCTTCCAGAAAGTCTTTAGTGAATTTCACACACTGAGCTTTGGCATGTTTCTGGCCGTCGTTAGTGGTGATGTATTCCTTAAAACCACTGTTTGCATGACGACCTGGTAACTTCGCGCCTTCAAAATGCTTTTCACGAACCATCTGATTGACAGAGGCTGCATGATCCTGATGGGCCTGATTTAAGATTTCAGATGCACACTGTTTGCAAATCGACTGGTTACCCAGTTGAACTTTTTGCATCTGGTGGCGGTCACAGTATTCAGAGCTGATCTGAATTTTTGATCCAAGTAGAGCTGCTGCATTCATACCAAGCCCTCCAAGTCGATATCATCGGTTGCGGGTGCGTAGTTTTGAACTTGGCCCCAGTTTTGATTTACGTTGCGGTTGTTTTGGGCGGGTGCTGCAGAGTGTGAATTTTGTTTTTGAGTGAACTTGCGTTTGATCCACTTCACGAAGTTTGAATACATTTGGGTGTCTGTGATCAAGCCTGCGTTCAAACGTGGTTCGTAGTGAGCATTCACTTCAAGTAAAATCTGATTCACCAGTTCTTGGGTCATCGGGGTTTCACCTGATCGCTGTAACCAAGAATTCAGAGAATGCAAATCTGGCGTCCAAAGTTTTAGAACCTGATCAACTGAATTTTCTTGCGTGTTTTTCTCTTTAAAGTTTTCTTTAAATGTTTCTTTAAGTGTTTCTTTAATAGGGTCCCGTTCAACGGGACTAGTCCCGTCACCTTTCGCGGTACTAGTCCCGTCCCGTTTGGTGGTACTAGTCCCATCACCTTTAAGGGTACTACCCTCATTTGGTACTAGTCCCTTTTCGCGGTACTGGTCAGGAGTGAATAAATATTCATTCAAACAGCCTGTTGTTCTTTCAACTTTGATTAAGCCAAGCTCTTCCAGATCACGAATACATGACATAACTGTGTCGCGTTTTTTAATACCGCAATATTTCTGAAATTGAGTGATAGCAATTGGGTGAGATACGCGGTCAAATCCAATGGTTTGACGCATGACAAACATTAAACACTTAAACGCCTTATCGTTTAACTGGGCCATGATCTGACCGTCAATTAAGCCATTTGGCATCTTGGTGTAGCGCTCTTCTTTATTCGACATAGCTTTGCGCTCATTTTTTGGAAAATGAACTACTTGCCCTTGAGGTATTGGTGGTTCATGTGCTAAATTTGATTTCATATTTAAAATTCTCTCCAAGTGTTTTGAATATCAAAAGCCTGATCTCGCAAATCAGGCTTTTTCTCGTTGTAGAGCCGATAAATACTTCGCACACTCGCCTTTCATGGCCTTACGCAAAGACTGAATTTTCTGTTCGATTTCTTCGAGGATGCGATCCGTCTCATCCATTTCGGCAGGTGTTACTACACCATCTTCCAGAGCAGATAAAACCTGTTTATTTGCTGCGCCATTGCCAACATTCATGCCAAGCAGCGATTCAAGAACACCTAGTTCATGATCCTTGCCTTGAGCTTGATCTACCGGAACCAATACAAAACCTAATTTGTGCGCCCATACTTTTAATGGTGCTGGGTTTTGCGTATAGGTCAGCATTGCTTCAAATGCCTTTAGGCTCGGTAAATGGTTTTCCATGTTTGGATTGGCATAGTTCAAAATCGTGTTATGAGACACGCCAACAAGATCAGCTATCTCTTTTGGAGTAATGCCGTTCGACTGGTGCACCATCTTGTGCAAAGCGGTTTTGGTCTCTTTCGATATATCCATGTGAACACCTTGTTTACTTTCACGTTTATTAAAAGCGCTAAGTTGTTGATAATTGATTTAAGCAGCAACGGTATGATGTTTGGGGTTGGCTTTATCCATAAGCCAATCCGTGGTAATAAGGCCGTTACTGTTGCTAGCTAATGTTTGTGCATAGTTTGTTTCGCCTGTGTAGTCTGTTCGAGGAAGCGATCCTTTTGCTTCCATTTTTCGAACCGCTACATAGGAAATGCCTAATAGGCTTGCTGCGATTGTTCGCCCACCTACAGCATTAATTGCTTTTTGCATAGGGTTCATGATTTAAACCTTAATTAAACCAGATGTACTTTTTTAATTAAACCACCAGTTACATAATAATGCAACCTATGGTTGATTCCTTTAGACCGATTTTTACTTGATAATTTAACCAAAGGTTAAAGTGTGTAGATATGGAAACTCTTGTTGATCGTTTACAGAAGGCGTTAAGTGCCAAAAAACTCTCATGGTCGAAAGCATCAACCATGATTGGTCTTAGCCCTCAAGCGCCATCAAAGTGGAAGAAAGGTCAGATAAGTAAAGAGACCCTAGAGAAATTAGCTGGAATTCTTGAGGTTGATGTTGGGTGGCTTATAACTGGGGGTGAGCCTGTATCGGCTCAAGCAGAAAATACCCAACCTGTAGTTGCTCATGAATATGGAAATGTAAAGCCAACAGGGAAAAGGCTAAGGGAGATTCCAGTGCTGGATTTTGTTCAAGCAGGCTTATGGAGAGATGTGGTTTATGATGGGCTTCACCCCAAAGGAAAGACTCATACAACCTATGAAGGTGTAGACCCCAAGGCGGTATTTTCATTAACTATTGACGGTATGAGTATGGCACCAGAATTCATGCCAGGTGATGAAGTTGTTGTGGATGCAGCAAAAGCACCAGTACCAGGGTCACTAGTTATTGCTCAAGAAATTCAGCACGGTCTAGCTTTAACAACTTTCAAAAAATATCGTGTTATTGGGGTCAATGAGCATGGGGTGGATGTTATTGAATTAGTTCCACTCAATCCCGACTTCCCTACTTACAACTCTTTGCAAATAGAAATCTCCATCATTGGTGTGGTTGTTCAGCACCACAGAGAGTTTAAATATTAATAAAAAAAGCCACTATATGCGGCTTAGATTTTATCAAGATGTTGAATATGGTAGCTCCCCAAAAAAGAAGGAAAGCATAATGATCGCAACACTTAATAAATCCAAAACTGCGCTAACAATTAATCGTCAAGAATTTAAATTGGCATTAGGTAAAATTGGTGAAGGGATTGATAAACAAATAGCCTCGCTTAAAAAAGCCAAACAAAGCTATGACGCTGCTGAAATAGCACGCGAGGTCATTAGTGAGGCAAATATCTTTGAAGCTATTATTGAAGGCTTTAACGAAGCAGAAGAGACGAATTTAAAGCTGACGGATATAACTAATCTTGAGGTGGCACAAGGGTGGATAGATGAATTTTTAGAAAAGTATTCTGGGGTATAAACAATCAATTTTGTTGGTCGTTTAGAGCTAGCTTTAGTAAAGCCATAAAATTTAAAGTAAACACCGTTAGAGGCAAAAGATGTCAGATTTACAAAATCAAATTGATACAGCAAGAATGCAGGTACATACAGATTCTTACCCCATGTCAATTGGAGAATTAATTAATCTGTATGATGATGGAGAATTAGATATTCACCCTGAATTTCAGAGAATTTATCGTTGGACAGATGAACAAAAAAGCAAGTTAATTGAATCTATCTTATTAGGTATACCTTTACCATCAATTTTTGTAGCGCAACGACAAGATGGCATTTGGGATGTGGTAGATGGCTTACAACGCATCTCAACTATTTTATCTTTTTTAGGTAAACTAAAAGATGAAAATAATGCTGTGCAAATTCCTTTAAAATTGCAAGCTACTAAGTATTTGCCTTTATTACAAGATAAAGTTTGGGAAGATAGACACAATCCTGAAAATGAAATTGACATCGAGGTAAAACGTATTTTTAAACGAGAAAAAATCGATATTAAAATCATTAAACGTGAAAGTGATAATGATACTAAATTTGAATTATTCCAAAGACTAAATACTGGTGGAACAAGACTTTCTGATCAAGAAGTTCGAAATTGCATGTTATTAATGCACAACAAAAATGCATTTATATGGCTTAAAGAGTTGTCAAAATGTGAAAGCTTTATTAATTCCCTTCCCATACCAGAAAAAGCGATGCATGAATCTTATGATGCAGAACTAGCTTTAAGATTCTTTATCTATAGACACCACCACAATAATATTATGAGTGAACATAGTGATGTAGCACCATATTTAAATGCTGAGATGTTAGAGATATTTAGACCACATAATAATTTTGACTATGATAGAGAAAAGCAAATTTTTGAAAAAACATTTACAATTGCTTATAACGCTTTGGAAGACGATGCTTTTAAAAAATTTAATCATACTAAGAACAAATATGAAGGTGCTATATCGTTACCTGTCTACGAAGCTGCTAGTTTTGCGATTTCAGAATTAGTGGCAAATAATGAACATGATGATGAAGCTCTTAAAAACATATTTATTAATAAAACCAAAATACTCACAAATGATGAAGAGTTTTTAGAAGTGCTTAGATCTAGAACTAGGCCAATTGACCGCATGAAATACATGTTTAGCATTGGAGCGAGAGTTTTTGCATGAAAATTCGCACAACTCTAGAACTACAGGATAGCTTACAAAAAGATTTATCTTGGAGAAAAAGAGAGTTTTCAACACTTTCTTTACTGATCAAAGGTAATCACCCTCGATCACATGAGAAGAAAGTTTTACTTAGGGCAGCCATTGTGCTGCTCTATTCTCATTGGGAAGGACATATTAAACATTGCGCTCTAGCATATTTAAACTTCCTTAACAATAAAGGTGTGCCATTTAATCGGTTAAAACCTAATTTTCATTTACTAACAGTATCCGACAAATTTAGAAAAGGATTTTCTTTTAATAAATTTGACTCCTTAATTGAATTAAAGAGTTATTTAGAGAATATCCCTAATATTAATTTTAAAGTAGATGAAAATTTAGTAATAGATACAGATTCTAATTTAAAATCTAATATATTATTAAATATCTTAAAACAATTAGGCTTTGATACTAACGGCTATGAACTGAAAGCGCACTTTATTGATTCCACATTAGTTAGATGTAGAAATTCAATCGCACATGGAGAAATTTTATCTAACACAGATATTGAAGACACTTATAATGAAATTGAAAAAGAGCTACTGGGGATGATAACTCAATTTCAAAATCTCATTTTAAATGCGACTACAACTAAAGACTATCTATGTAGTAACGTAGTAAACTAAAACTGTACCATTAGAGGAAGTGCAAACCCATCTTCAATCTAATGGTATTTCTTTAACTACTGTAACAGTTAAATGCCGCATACGAATTCTTTTGTTCAGAAACTCATTCGTTTGATCCAATTTAAGCTTTTGAAATAAAGCTTTACAATCTTGTAGTGATCCATTCTTAGGTTTAATTACAATCAAGTGATTCTCTACAGCAATAGGCTCCTGTAAATCAATAATAGTAGCTGTCGCTCTATATTTATCACCTGGACTAGATGTTCTTTTTACCAATATACATGGTGGTTGAATGACGCGCCCCTTAAAATTTCGCTTCTCTACTGCAGTATTTAATACTTCCCATGCAATAGTATTTTTCGAGTGAAAATAGGCATACTCATTGCCAATTAAAGGGTCTCTATATGCAACTAACGGGCCTACTGATACGTCAAAAAAGTCTGATAACACCCCTTTATGGTTATCATTATTTTCTTGCCACTTGATAGAAATATCATCTACTTGAGCTTTTAACTTGCCTATCAACAGAAAAACATCAACATCTGTT
Source organism: Acinetobacter sp. YH12100 (assembly GCF_013419135.1). NCBI lineage: Bacteria > Pseudomonadati > Pseudomonadota > Gammaproteobacteria > Moraxellales > Moraxellaceae > Acinetobacter > Acinetobacter sp. YH12100. The sequence continues at coordinate 48,738 of NZ_VPAQ01000001.1, forward strand.
TTCTTATTAAATCGCCCCCAAATACTACACTGTGCCTCATATTGAGATGAACAATACTGTCTAAAATTGTCATAACGACTACCAGATCTAAGGACATCAGGTAAAATAGCAGAGATTAAACAGCCCTTGGGTAGGTTTCTTAGATAATGATCCATGATTAAACCTGCAGCATTAACTTTTCCTTTTTTCCAATAATGTACCTGAGGGGATATCCAGCTTGAAAAAGGTGGATTTAATACGACGTGAGTAACTCCCTTTAACTCCTCAGCACATACCAGCAGTGTATCCTTTACCTGGATATGGGTAAAATATAATAATGCTTGCTCAACACTGCAGTCTTTTTTCACGCCTCGATTAAGCGCCTCAATAACCAATCTTAGTTTGGTAGCTTCTACAAAAGAAGAATGTAAATCATACCCTTGTAAAACTTTTCCCCATGACTTCAGAGTGCAACTTAGATTTTTATGTACACCTAACATTCGAGAACACTCGATTAACAAATTTCCTGCACCACATGTAGGATCTAACACCACTGAATCTAAAGTAATTGCTTCATTAAATGACTTAATTAATTTAGTTGCTAAATTTTGACCTGTAAAAAAACTGCCCGCCTCCCTCATTTCCTCCAATGAAAGGCATTCCCTTAGAACTAAATCAATAGAATCTAAGTCAACAGCGCTTCTGAGCACTTCTATATGGCCGTTTTCAATAATATCTTTTAAATCATTATTGTGTTGAAACAATTGGTTCATTGAAGGTTATTACTGCAGGATAATTTATACTAATATAGCAAAAAATCTATCAAAATAGCATTAAAAAAAATATAAACTATTGTTATTTAATTAATTTTAAAAAAATAAACTGCAGAAATAGATTGGATGTAAACAACCCATCCCTGTGATGGGTTTTCTTTTGTCTATTAAAACATATTTAAACCTAAATTTAACTATTTTTCACCTATGGTTTAATTTTCGCTTGCTTTATGTTTATACCTTTGGTTTAATAATTTCATCGAAACAAAGAAAAGCCCCAGCGTTGCGGTAACAACCTGAGGCATGACCCACCGTACAGTGAGTGAAATTATTATGAATACAAAAGTTGATGAAGGCAAGTTGATTAGCGGGAAAGAGGCGCTAACCAAAGTAACTGAAGGCATTGTTCAGCACAAATGCGATGAAGATCCCGTTGCGGATCGCTGGACCACTATCACTGATCATTTTTGGGATCAATATAACCTCGGTGTTTTCTTGAATGAGAATACAACTTGGAAGTTCCGCCTCAAGCCTTGCACCATCTCAATCAATGGAATTGAAGTGCCTGCGCCTTTTAAGCCTAAAGATGGCGACAAAACCTATTACCTGAATGACGGGATGCGTAATGGGTATAGAGAGAGTGAGCATTTAGAGCATTTCAAATACCACTTCGGAGCATGGCGCACCGAAGAAGAAGTCAAGCAAGTTGTTTCTGCCCTTCGCCAGGTATTTGGAGGCAGCCATGACAACTAAATCCAATATTCTCAAGTCTGCATTCATTGCAGCATCAATTAGCGCGGGGATAGCAGTAGCTTACGCTTTCCAGCCTGCCAAAGTTGCTGATGATAATCCTCAAGTGGTTATCACCGCTCAAAAATATGAAGTGCTTAAACGTACTTGCCATGAAACCTGTGTTGCTACTGTCAAAGCTAATGATTACAGCATTTATGTTGAATATGCCTTAGACGATGCCTCAGTCGAGTTTCTGGACATTCTTAATGTGGTGCATTTTGACAAGACTGTGAATGCGGATATCGACCGTTATGAAATTGAAAAGATTAATGCTGCGATTACTGGGGGTGTGAAGTGAGTATTAAAAAATATCAAGTGCGTATTCGCAAAACCTTAACTAATGAGCAAGCAGTAGAAGCATTCGGTGAAGAATTAGCAAAGCTTGGTTCAGCCACTCAAATTAGAACAATCACTAATAAGTTGGATGTTGAACTCATTGAGTTGATTGAAAAAATACAGAATTCAATTCCTGATTGGGAAATTATCTCTGTGATTCTAGTTGATACAGACAACTCTGATCAGCTTGGCGAAGACTTTGAATGGGATGAGGTGGAATCATGAACACTTACGCTCAATTCTGTGGATGTGGTGCGGCTATGCGACCTATCCACCATATCGGCAATCAGTCTTTACTCCTATGCCGTGACGGTCATAGCACCAAGGTAATTGACTGCAAGGTGAATGAAGATTTCACCCGTGATTTGTACTTTTCAGACCTACCAAGTTTCAAGGTTGATTCTGATATTTCGATTGAAGATAACGTGCTGACGTTTGGTTTGTATCGCCAGATCGGTGAAAACCTGTGGGCAACGGCTGATTGTTCAATGCCTGTGTTGCCTCACACGATTACCGAAATGCGTAGTCAGAATGGCGACATGCGATATGCCGAGCCAGTGGATATTGATTCTTGGTTAGTTGTGAAAGATACGCCTGTGACTTTGCTGGATGTTTGGAACTTTGAAGCTGAGGAAGGTCAGACATTTACGCTGAATGATGAGCAGATTAAAGAATTACAGCGTCTTGGGAATGAGTACGCGGAACAACTATTTGAAGAGGTGGTTTGAGATGGAAAAATTTGAATTAGAAATTGCAGACCAAAATGTTGTTGTTGCTGCATTCCGCAAGCCAGGCGGCACCGCTGAATTATTCGAGCGTATTGCTCAGGAGGCGCGTTCACACGTTCCAGATGTAACCACTAAAAAAGGCCGCGATCAGATTGGTTCACTGGCAATGAAGGTGAGTAAATCTAAAACCTTTATCGAGAAGTGTGGCAAGGAATTGGTTGCTGATCAAAAGGCTCAAATCAAGCTTATTGATGATGACCGCATTGCAACTGTTAAAAAGTTTGATGAACTTCGGAATGAAATTTTGGCACCGCGTGATGCTTGGGATCAGGCAGAAAAGGATCGTGTGGCGAAGCATGAAGAAGCCATCAAGTTCATTAAAAACCATGCGCCTACAGCTGATGCTGCGGCATTGAAGTTAAAAGGTGATATCGAGTTTTTAGAAAACTTGAGCATTGGTCCTCAGTATGAGGAGTACGAAGAACAAGCCAAACTCGCCAAATTTGAAACATTGGAAGTGTTGCGAAAAGCATTAGAAGCGCGCGAAAAATACGAAGCTGAGCAGGCTGAACTGGAACGCCTTCGCATTGCCGAGCAACAACGCATTCAACAAGAACGTGAAGCACAGATTGCCCGTGAAGCTGCTGAAAAAGCGACCCGTGAAGCAGAGGAAAAAGCACGTTTTGAAGCTGAGCGCGTTCAACGCGAAAAGCTTGAATCGGAGCAGCGCGAAGCTCGATTAAAGGCGGAAAAAGAGGCTGCTGAATTGCGTGCTGTACAGGCTGCTGAAAATGAACGCAAGCGTATTGAAGCTGAACGGGTTGCTAAAGCTGAGGCTGAACGTAAAGCAGCTGAAGCGCGTGAAGCTGACCAAACTCATAAAAAACTAATTTGCAGTGAAGCGCTTAAAGGCCTGACTGATCTAGGTGTGAGTGTTGATCAGGGTAAAGCCATTCTGAATGCAATCAATAAAGGCTTAGTGCCGCACGTTTCGATCAAATTTTAAGGAATAAGAATATGAATGCAGTAGCTCAAGTTGAAAGCCAATTAGGCTTATCAATCAAAGATTATGACCTTGATGAGTCGATGTGGTCTGCCCTTACATCTTCGATCTTTCCAGGTGCAAAACCTGAGTCGATCATCATGGCGGTTGAGTATGCGAAAGCACGTAATCTCGACATCATGAAGAAGCCTTGCCATATCGTACCAATGAGTGTGAAGGACTCTAAAACGGGTCAATCACAATGGCGTGATGTGATTATGCCGTCTATCACTGAGCATCGAATTACCGCAACACGTACCAACCAGTATGCAGGTCAAGATGCACCAGTATTTGGCCCGATGGTTGATATTAAGTTTGGCAATGTTGTGCACACGGTTCCAGAGTCATGCACCGTGACTGTGTACCGGATCATCCATGGTGACAAGGTTCCGTTCTGCCACACCGAATATTTTGAAGAAGCATGCGCCACCGTTAAGGATGGCGGTCTGAACTCAATGTGGACTAAGCGCAAACGCGGCCAATTAGCTAAATGCGCTGAAGCTGGTGCTTTGCGCAAAGCCTTTCCAGAGGAGATTGGAAACGAATACACAGTCGAAGAAATGCAAGGCAAGGAAATTACGGTCGGTGGATCTGAACTGTTTACTGACACTCAAAAAGCAATTGGGAGTTCAATACCCGCTGACTATCAAGAATTTGAGGATGAGTTTTTATCTCATCTTCAAAATGAGGCTCAATACGGGTCAAGTCGACTTCAGGAGGCTTATATCGCCCTACCTAAAGGTGATTGCAAAAAGCATTTCTGGACCACTCACTCGGTAGACCTAAAGAAAGTCGCTGAACTTGCAGACCAAGCCTTAGCACGCCAACAAGGAGAAACCTATGACCATTCTCCAGCGTAGTGAAGATTGGCATGCGGATCGATGCGGCAAAGTGACTGCCAGCCGCATTAAGGATGTGGATGCAAAGCCAATTAAAGGCAAAGCACACAATGCCTTAACCCTAACAATTCTGACTGAGCGCCTTACCGGCGTTCAGGAGGAAACCAAAACCAACAGCCTGATGCAATGGGGTATCGATCAAGAGCCTTATGCAGTTGCAGCCTATGAAAATGAAACCGGTAATTTTGTAGTTGGCACAGGTCTGATTAATCACCCGGTTATCAAAATGAGCGGTGCCAGTCCTGATGGTCTGGTTGATCAAGATGGGCAACTGGAAGTGAAGTGCCCGAGTTCGCAGACTCACTTGAATACCATTTTAACTCAAGAAGTGCCGAGCGAATATGTACCGCAGATCACCTGGCAGCTGGCTTGCACTCGTCGCAAGTGGTGTGACTTTGTGAGTTATGACCCTCGCCTGCCTGGGCATTTGCAACTTGTGATTATCCGGGTGTTTGCAGAGGATTTGGATATCGCAGGTATTGAGCAGTCAGTGATTAAGTTCAATCAAAAAATTGACCAGATCATTTGTGAGTTAAATCCAAAGGAGGCTGCAGCATGAAAATTAAAGAAGGTGGTGGGATGGATGTTCAAGATAAAGCGTTTAGGGAGTGGTTTGCTCAATATGAAAACAATATTGAGTATGCGTCAGAAAAGATTGCATGGGATGCATGGCAAGCAGCCAAAGCCCAAGCCGATCAAAAAATTAAGTTGCTACTCTGTGATGAGCACTTAAAAAAATGCGAATCACCTACTGGTGTTTTTAATAGTCAGTATTCAGATGAAGAGCCCTGTTTGATTTGCTTGGCGAAGCAAGCCAAAGCCCAAGCGGTGCCGGAAGGGTTTGGTGATATTCAATCTTGGATTGCAGTTAATTCATTTTCTGCCTTGGATGCAAGCATGGATGATTTCCTTGTAGTTGATGCTAATGAGCTGGCCAAATATATCGACAGCTTGATCGAAGCACAGGAGCCAACCAATGACTGAATATAAAATCGCAAGCCTGAAAGACCTGCTAAACATCCCTGTGGATCGAGTTGATGATTGCTTGGATGAGTTAAAAGATGGCCTGAAGTTAATGCATGCTCAAATGGCAGCTTTTGAAATCCCTGTGGGTGACGCTGTATTTGATAGTTTCACTTGGAAAGATGATGGTGCGAAAGATATGACCAGCAATGCACATTTTTCTTGTGGTGGTGTTGTTCAAGTTAAGGTGGATCGAAATGACTGAAATTCAATTAACCAACGTGCAGTTCGCGCAGCTCCAGATCGACAACCTTGTGGCCAAGGACAAGCCATACAATGAAACATGGTCTGCCGGTGATGTTGGCTCATTCAATGCGATCTTAAACGCTGTGGATTTTGACAATGAGTTCACATACCACATGCGAGGTTGGTCACGTCAACGAGTTAAGTCTGGTACTGGTGGGATTATCACGGTTGATGAAAGCAATGCGGATAAGCTGTATCACCTATTCGCCTGCTATTTAAGCAAGTTGCCGAGTGGTGTGGTGAGGTCTTTGGGAGAGGTAAGCTAATGGATGTTGGCTCAAGCCGATGGATGCCTCAAATTTTTGAAATGTTTGAGGAGCTTAAATCTCAGAATCAATATCTGGTTGAGAAAGTCGAGCGCCTGGAAGAAATTGTAGACAAGAAACCTTTAACACTAAACACCGCTGAAGCAGCAAAAGTTTTGGGATATTCAGCGGAATATGTGAGAAAGCTTGATCGTGATGGTAAAATGCCAAAACGTGTGTCGAAAGATGGACAGCGCTCTCGATGGAATCGATCAGATATTGAAAAAATGGCTAAATCTAGAAAAACCGGAAGACCGAGAAGCAACTCTTAAAACTAAGGGTTGCACCAAATCTGCACCAAAGATTTATAAGTTATTGATTTTATATAATGTATGGTGGGGATAGAGAGACTCGAACTCTCACGCCCAGAAGGCGCTGCGACCTGAACACAGTGCGTCTACCAATTCCGCCATATCCCCATGGCTGTGTATATTATAGCGATCAGACCCGATTCACAAGCAATTCTGTAGCAGGAAAATACTTTTATATCAAAATTTAAGCAATTAATTCAGTATTGCGTAAATACTGACCTATTTGCACTGTTGTCGCCTAGTTTCATCGAGACAGATCAAATCAATACGCACCACAGGAGAATGACATATTCAAATTTAGACTTTAGCTGACTTGGATAATATCAATTATTGCATCTAATAAAACAAAGTTTCCTGAAGTTCTACCCTTTCCTGAGCATTGACCCGTTTTCTAACGTTCTTTAACAGACTAAACCTATGCGTAAAAGACAGCAAAATTTTACAGCTTAAAAAAGCTGGTATAAATTTCAGGCAATAAAAAAGCAAGGCATCAGCCTTGCTTTAATATGATGGTGGGGACGGAGAGACTCGAACTCTCACACCTCGCGGCGCTGGAACCTAAATCCAGTGCGTCTACCAATTTCGCCACGTCCCCATCAGGGTACCAACTTAGCGTTGGATTTTTCAAACTTTGGCAGAGGATCAAGGACTCGAACCTTGACGAACGGTTTTGGAGACCGTCATGCTACCATTACACCAATCCTCTACTCGGCCAGTTTACTCAATTACTCAAGTAAATTGGTGGGGACGGAGAGACTCGAACTCTCACACCTCGCGGCGCTGGAACCTAAATCCAGTGCGTCTACCAATTTCGCCACGTCCCCAATGGCTGTGTATAATATAGAGATCATTTCCAGCTGACAAGCCGTTTATAAGAAAAAAACACTCATTTGATTAAATAAGAAACAATCCCGATTTTATTGTATTTTTCTCATTCGATTTCAGTCACTAAGTAGTGTTTAACCGCTTTAAAATCTGCCAACCGATGCTGTTTTTGCTTGCCTAGCATCAGCGCTAACAACTTTTCAAAAATCTGAATTTGTTCAGGCAACTCAACTTTTAGGCGCTGACAATGTAAAAACGCCCAATCCAGATAGTCAGTTGCCTGCAAGCGCTGTCCACTCAGCCATTCATAAAAAATCACGCCCAAAGCATAAACTTCGCTCTGCAAGCTTTTGGCTTTTCCTTGGAATAATTCCGGTGCCATATAACGTGGTGTGGCATTCAGCTCATCCACTTTCTGATCCAGAGCTTGCACTTGTTCAAAATCAAGCAGACATACCCTGCCCTGAGCATCAACAAAATGCTCCCGCTTTAAATCCGCATGTAAATAGCCCAGCTGTTGCAGGCAGAGTAAAGGTTCTACCGCTTGCAGCAAATGTTGTCGAATCTGCGTTACAGAAAGTTGATCTGGCATGATCTGAAAATGTGCTGGTGCATCGACCAGAATCAAAGCCTGTTCAAATTGTTCATGTTGAATGGTGAATGGCTGTTGAATAATTTGATGGGGAAGGAAAAAGTTCAGATCACTCGAACGGCTATGCGTTTGATAAAAATTCAGCTCCTGCTGCCAGCCCAGCTCTGCATGCGGAGATGATATTGAGCTGTCAGATTTAGTCGACACTTGAGTTTTTAGCCAGAATGCGGGCTGACCCGCAGCATAATACAGGCGTCGGCCAAAACCCAGACTGCGGGTTTTGGTTCTTGGTTGAAAATCGAAAGTATCAAGATGATCTAAATTAAGTGGTTGCAATATATTCAGGCTTTGGATCAGCAGTATATTGATAATTTAGCAGTTCCAGACAATGCTGAATAGTTTTCCCCACCCGTTCCTGAGTCTCGATTAAGGAAATTTTTGGCCAAGTGGCCCGTTCGCCTTCGCGCTGCAAGATTTTAAAGAGATAGGGCCGTGGATTTTGCAGCATATAGCTATAGTGGCGCAGGCTATATTTACCGACAATATTCACATCGCCATAATAACGCTGATCGACCACCCCATAGCCGTGATCGAGTATGCGGCGTACAGGAGGCAAGCTTCCGGCATGTTCCCGGGCAAAATCCATCATTCCTTTGGTAATCACCGCACCCTGACGGCGTACAATCCGTTGTGGCCAGCTTAAGGTACCTTTGCGGAAACGTGCGACATCATCTTGCATAAATGGCACGATATGCGGATTGACCTGGCTGGCGATGGTGTAATTGATATTGTACAGCCGGGCCATTTTTTCCTGTGGAAAATCACTGCGTACACTGCCATCGACCCAACGTGTTGCTCCCATATAAGGGGTATATTCACCATCATAACGCTTACTGGTCAAACGTACTGGCGGAAACAGAATAGGGACTGCACAAGAGGCCAAGACCGCACTCCAGACCAGCACATCCGGAGAAGTATAGGCATTTAAAATACGGGCATCCTGTGCTGAATCATAAGGGGCAACAGCAATATTGATATGCAGACCTGAGGTTTTGAGTGCTTCTTCAAAGGTCAGATCGCCTAAATTTTCGACCAGAAATTTTTTCAGATATTTGACATCTGCCAGACCTCCATTGCCTTTCAGCAATTCACTCATGGTTCGGAAATGAAAAGCCTCATGAAAAAAATTATGCCCCTTCAAAAGATCGACATACTGCGAGGGTTTGGATACACCCAACATTGCCGTCATGATGGCACCTGCACTAGAACCTGACATGACCTTTGGCAATAAATCCTGCTCCATCAGAGCCTTACAAACGCCGGTATGAAACAGACCCAAGGTCGAGCCACCGGAAAACATCAGGGCCGGCTGACCATAGGCACGCTGACAGCCTTTAAAAAATTCAATTTTTTCTTCAATATTTAAACAGCTACAGTCTGTTGAAGCGATATGTGCCAGCCCCTGACTAACCTGCTCCACATAATCTTCAATAATTCTTTTGGTGCCGACATAGGCTTCGGTGAACAATAAAGGATGGGCAATATTGGCGATATCGTAACTTAGACCTTCGCGCAGAATATACATCAGGTCGTGGGTACGTTTCTGTTGTCTATAGCGTCTTAATTTACCCAAACGATGCGCAATAACTTCTGCATCAAAATAGGGAGAACTATTGTCGAATTTCCATTCTTGCGCCCCGGATTCTTCATCTATTTTTAGCGCAATATATTTCCATTCCTCATAGGACTCAGCTTGTTGCAGCTGCTGCTTGAGTTTTTTAATACGATAGGCCTGATGTGGATTAATGTCCTGAGTAAAATCTTTAAACAGCATCTGCCTTCTTCCCTATATTGTATTTTTCATTCATCTTGCACTGCGTAGAAAATATGCACCGATCTGTTCATAACAACAATAGCGAAAATTCTCTGCTTTAAGCAAATTATCACACTTTTCAGGCTTTGACTGTGAATTTTAGGGTGATAGTATCCTAGACATAATTTTAAATCTGTAATGCTGAGATCATGGCGAAAATTGAGTTACCTGACAATATCTTGAATACCCTTTCGACTGTTCTGCTGCAACTTCAGCAAAGCCTGCCCGAGCTGAAACATGCTCCTGATTTTTCTGCACATGCCTATAAATGGCAACAGGGTGAACTCAAGCCCATTCATCAGCTTAGACAGATGGAACTGGCCGATTTAAAAGGGATTGAGCGACAAAAAGAAAAAGTCATCCAGAATACTTTGCAGTTCTTAAATGGCTTGCCTGCCAATGATGTCTTGCTGACTGGTTCGCGTGGCACCGGTAAATCCTCTATCGTTCGTGCCCTGCTGACCGAATACGCAGCGCAAGGTTTACGCCTGATTGAGATTGAACGCGATGACTTGTCAGAACTTCCGGAAATTCAAAAACTGATTGCAGACCGTCCTGAAAAGTTTATTGTCTATTGTGATGATCTGGCCTTTAATGCAGAAGATGAAAATTATCGCAGTTTAAAAAGTGTATTAGATGGTTCATTGCAATCGGGTTCGAGTAATTTTGTGATTTATGCGACCAGTAACCGCCGCCATTTACTGCCAGAATTTATGCATGAAAATACGCCTGTCACCCGGGTCGATGTTCCGCAATATACTGAGCTACATCCTCAGGAAGCAATTGAAGAGAAGATTTCGCTATCTGACCGTTTCGGCTTATGGCTGTCTTTTTATCCAATGGATCAGAATTTATATCTGGAAATTGTAGAGCATTATCTTAAAAAGGCTGAGATGGAATTGACCCCGGAAACCCGAGCCGAAGCCTTGCGCTGGTGTCAGGCACGCGGTCAACGTTCGGGACGTGCCGCGTATCAGTTTTCCAAGCACTGGATTGGGTCGCAGCAGTTAAAAATCCTATAATCCCGTACAATTTCGCTATCAATTCACAACTATTGATAGCGTCTTTTCTTATTCTTAAAACAACTAAAACGATGACAACAATGTTCAATAAAATATTTATAAGCCTATTTTCTGATTTCAACTACCGCAATCTATGCGCAAACGAATGGGTCGGTTCAAAAAGCATCCGACTGTCAATCCGATCTTTTTAATGGAAACTTTTGCTCAAAAAAAAATATTGCCCAATATCGACATGCTTTAAAAACATCAAAAGCAAATTTTAATTATCAATATATTCTATTAAATGGTGGCATTAGACACTCGAACAGGTCTTGCATATCCACTCACTTATCAGTTTACTGGCTGGGACGATGATAAAGACAATATCATCAAAAAGCCTAGTTACACTTACTCATTGAAAGATTCAAAAGTATGTATCATGGGTTCACAGTACGATGGTGATGTTGGCACACATGAAACTTATAGCAATATACGTAATTGCTTCCATCTGATCAAAGAAGGCAAACACACCTCTTTCCAATCAACCTATATAAATAAAGTTCAGTATAAATATGATGTCAAAACAAAAACATGGCAGCCTGATCAACTCTGACCTCATCCGTAACTAAGCAAATAAAAAAAGAGGCCTAAGCCTCTTTCTGTCAAGCTGAATTTATACTTCCGCAGGATTGGTTAATTCCGTCATTGGCCAACGTGGTGTCGTCGTCACCGCCAAGCCATCCTGTTGGCCTGCTTTTAAACGCTGATAACCGGCAAAGGCAATCATCGCGCCATTATCAGTACAAAGTGCCGGTTCTGCATAATAAACAGTCGCTTTAATTTTGGCTAAATCTGCTTCTAAACGCTCACGTAAGCGCTTGTTGGCACTGACACCACCGGCAATCACTAAGCGCTTCAAGCCCGTCTGTTTCAATGCTTTGACTGACTTTTTCACCAAGGTATCGACAATGGCTTCCTGAAAACTTGCTGCAATATCTGCATCACGGTTTTCATCACCCAGTTTTTTCATTTGTACAGATACAGCAGTTTTTAAACCGCTAAATGAGAATTCCAGCCCTTGATGGAGCATTGGACGTGGGAAAGCAAAAGCAGCAGGATTGCCTTGTTCAGCCAGTTTGGAAATGTTTGGCCCACCTGGATAGGGCAGACCCATCATTTTCGCCACTTTATCGAATGCTTCTCCGGCTGCATCATCAATCGATTCACCCAGCAATTCATACTGGCCAATGCCATAGGCTGCCATCAGCTGTGAATGCCCACCAGAGACCAACAGCGCCACAAATGGAAATTCTGGCGCTATTTCAGACAACAATGGTGCGAGCATATGCCCCTCCATATGATGAACACCAATTGCCGGTTTGTTCAATGCAAAGGCCAAAGTTCGACCAAACAACGCACCTGTCATTAATGCGCCCATCAGACCTGGGCCACGGGTATATGCCACTGCATCAATTTCTGATTTGTTCACGCCGCTCTGCTCAAGCAGCTCATTGATGAGTGGAATCAGTTTACGCACATGATCACGTGACGCCAGCTCTGGAACTACACCGCCATATTCTGCATGCAGTTTAATCTGGCTATAAAGCACCTGTCCGCGCAAACCCAACTCGCTGTCATACAGCGCAAGTCCTGTTTCATCACACGACGTTTCCAAGCCTAAAACGATCATTAAACTGCCTATAACCTGTATCAATTCTATTGCAGCAACTATTATAGACTTGTGGTATGAGATGTAAATGAGTAAAATACTGACCTTCACTTGTGATTGAGGGCAATTCAGCCCGAGATCTTACCCTAACTGATATGAGGATTCTTCATGCCACAAGTTAAATTGAAAGAAGGCGAACCAGTAGACGTAGCTATCCGTCGTTTCAAACGTTCATGCGAAAAAGCGGGTGTTCTTGCTGACGTACGTAAGCGTGAATTCTACGAGAAACCAACTCAAGAACGTAAGCGCAAAAAAGCTGCTGCTGTTAAACGCTACCAAAAGAAATTGGCGCGTGAATCAGTACGTACGACTCGCCTTTACTAAGATTAATTTGTGATTGATTGCCTGGAATAAATAATGACGACTTTAAAAGACCAAATCACGGATGTTTTGAAAGCAACAATGCGTGCCAAAGAAATGTCCAAGCTGACGGTCATTCGTAGTCTACAGGCAGCAATTAAGCAAATCGAAGTCGATGAGCGCAAAGAACTTGACGACGCTCAGGTTCTTGCGGTCATTGAAAAACAAATTAAACAACGTAAAGAATCGGTTAAAGCCTTTGCAGGCGCTGGCCGAGATGATTTAGCTAGTAAGGAACAAGCCGAAATTGAGATTTTGTCTCAGTTTCTACCAGAAGCTATGACTGAGGAAGAACTTGATTCCATGATTGCGCAAGCTATTGCAGCGCAACAAGCTACTAGCATGAAAGATATGGGTAAGGTGATGAATTCTCTGCGTCCGCTCATAGCCGGGCGCGCCGATCCTGCACAAGTTTCCGCCAAAATCAAAGCGCAACTTGCTTAATCCCTACTTTCTAGTATTTCCTCTTTAACGTTGAACTGCCTTTAATCAAAGACAGTTCCTGACGTATTCTTATTGCAAATTACAATCGACCTGATAACGCTTAAGTAATTGCATCTCTTTAGACGATTTCACTTCTACAATTACATCCTGTTTACTCATATTTTGAAACTTACGATCCAGATAAGCACGATTCTGGTCAGCGGCTTGATATAAACGATCAACATAGCGTCCTACTATTCCACAAAATTTTGCATTCTGCTCAGGACTAAATCCCTGTTGCTGCGGATTTAAACCACTTAAAAATTGACGCGATTCCTTTTTATAATCCGCATTAATTCGTTCTACCGCTTCTACATATTCAACAGCACTCGCAGCAAAAACCCCATAATTCCACCCCAGTAGACACACGCCCAATAGTATTTTTTTCATATCATGCTTCGGATTTAATCACACTAATATTTAGAAAGATTGTAGCCTGATTGAATATATTCTTGCCATAACATCCTGATACAAAAACTTAAAACCCAGTTCAGCTTTAAATCTTATATTGATGTGCCTGCTGCATCTGTTTCAGACGTTGGCGAATGGCGGACGATAAAGATTGATTATTTTTCACGCTACGCTGTGCATGTAATAATGATTTGATCGCGGTTTCTTCATATCCGGACCAGTATTCTACTTCTGCACGATAACGCAGCACATTGGCGGCCTTGATTGCCGATGCAGGCTCTGCATTGGTCGCCAGTTGCATCAGTCGCCAGCCGCTCACATCGCGGGAATTGGCATTCAAAAACTTTTGTACAATCTGTTTAGCTTGATCAGGTTGCTGGGCACGAATCAAGACTTCTGCATATTTATAATTGAGTGCGCGGTTTTCCGGCATGATCCGCGCTGCCGAAGCCACACTTTTCAACGCTGCATTCAACTGGTTCTGACCTAAGTAAATATCAGTCTGAAACAAGACCAATAAAGGATGCATCTGGTTATGCTTTTTCGCCTGATCTAAAGCAGCCTGTGCGGCCTGAAAATCACTTTGCTGTATCTGGTAGGCAGCCAAAGCAAGCTGACCGGCAAAATTATTCTGCCGATTCATCAAACTGAGCTGCTCCTCACTGGTCTGGCGAGACAGCACCCTGCTATACCATTTGATAATCTCAAAGTCCTGACCATTCAGCTTAGGTTTGACCGCAGGCAGCTGATTGGCACGCAAACGTGCTTCACTCATACGCTCAGTCGTCAGTGGATGGGTGAACCAGAAATCCGGCAGGAAGCTTAAGCGACTGGTCGAGCGATGCATGACTTCGAAGAAGTCAGCCATACTATGCGGGTTATAGCCCGAACGATACATATATTGCATGCCAATTCGGTCTGCTTCACGCTCCTGATTACGACTATAAGTCAGCTGTTTATCCATCAACGCGGCTTGCGAACCCATCATCACCGCAGCACCCGCATCACCATCCGCCTGAGAGGCCACCAATGCCCCGACCAGAATTCCGGCCAATGCCAGCAAACCCTGCCCCTTAAAAGCATCTTGAGAGCGACTGTAATGACGTTGTGTGACATGTGCAATTTCATGCGCCATCACCCCCGCCACTTCATCCATATTTCGGGCTGAATTGATTAAACCAGCATTAAGAGCAAACAGCCCTCCCGGCACAGCAAAAGCATTAATTTGTGGATCATTAATCACCAGCAAACCAATGGGCTGTTGTAACTGAGTCTGACTGAGAATATGAGAAAATACCGACAGCAGCTGGTCTTCCAGCCATGGATTCTGCATGACTGGCATTTGCTTATGCACTTCGCGATAGACTTTTTCACCGATCATTCTTTCTTTTTGCTGATCGAGTAAACCCACGCCTGTACCAATATCAGGCACAGAAAAGTGTGCAGTCGCTTGATTAAAATCATGGCTAGAGCTATGCCCTGTCACCATGCACATCGTTAAGCCACACGCCAACGCCAATCGTTTCAATGAAAAATCTCTAAATCTATTGTTCTAAGCTGCCTTGAATATAGCATTGAAAAATGGGCATATACGCAAGAAAATGTTATTTAATATTATTGAAACTCAGGATTAACCACATAGCGTGGCACTCGCCCTTCTAAAGCATCCACCAGATTCTGATAGGCCAATTCGGCCATTTTTTTACGGGTGGCGGCGGTAGCCGAACCCACATGCGGTAAGGTAACGACATTATCCAAATGGAATAATTCTGATTCTTTTAGCGGTTCTTTCTGATAGACATCGAGACCGGCAGCAAAAATCTGCTTGGCTTTTAAAGCGTCAATTAAAGCCTGCTCATCAATGACTGAGCCACGTGAAATATTCACCAATACCGCATGTGGTTGCATTTTTTCCAACTCAGCCGCTGCAATCAGCGCTTTAGAATCAGCATTTAAGTCAACCGCAATAACGACAAAGTCGGAACGCTGTAATAGTTCATCTAAGTCAGAATACTGTGCATTCAGGCCTTGGGCCAATTCTGGTTTTTCACGGCGGTTATGGTACAAAATATTCATATTGAAACCATAAAAACCACGACGTGCAACTGCAGCTCCAATATGACCCAGACCGATAATACCTAAAGTTTTTCCAAAAATATCCAGACCAAATTGTGCTTCACCAACAGTACGCTGCCATTGTCCTTGTTTGGTCCAGTGATCCAGATAGGCCACTTTACGTGCCGCAGACATCAGCAATGTAAAAGCCAGATCTGCCGTGGTTTCAGTCAGTACATGCGGGGTATGGCTGAGATAGATATTTTTTTCATTTAAATAATCAAGTTCATAGTTGTCATAACCGACACTGACACTGGAAATGACTTTAAGCCGGGTGGCAGTCGCCAGATTGTTACGATTCAGCAATCGACCTGCTCCAATCATGCCATCGGCATCCTGAACCTGCTGCAAAAGCTGCTGGTTCACATCGCCTAACTTGGGTTGTATATAGGCGACATCATAAGTTTGTTCAAGTTTATTTTGAATATCAGCATCGATCTGACTAAATACAACCACTTTTTGTTTCATATTTTTTATTCCAAACTCATATTATTTCAAGCTGGCAGACCTATTTTGCATAAACTGCCATAAACGTTTTTTCAAAATTGGCTGATCCAGCATTTCCTGTAAAGAAGCCAACTGGATTATTTTACTATTTGAAATATAAGGTACAGTTCCCAAGAAAATAATATTTTTCTCGGCACTCATCCCATCGAGAAAACCCTGAATATAAGAGTCCACACCGCGCCCATCCTGAACATTGGCCCAAGGAAATGGCCAGTTCAGCTCACAAAACTCGCTGACCACTGCACGCTGGATATTCGTCCATAAATTCTGGGTTTCTTCAGTCATTGCAGTCGCATCAATCACAATACTGCAATAGGCCAGACTTAAAATCTGCAAACTAAATGGCGGAATTTGTATGATTTCACGCTGTTCCTGAACCAGTACTGGCGTGGGCACTGATACCACAGGCATGACTTCAGCTTCGGGTTGAATAACCGGCTCAGGAATTGATAGATCTGTAAATACCTCGGGCTGCTTGGACTGAGGCAAGACAATGTCACTGTGAAATTCTGGTGCGGCCTGATCACGCCAGATCGAGACCTGATGTGGCTGACATGCGCTGTCCCTAGGAATCCAGAGATCAATTCCTAATGTTGCCAGTATGTCACGCTGATGCCCTATCATCTTTTCATCATCACCAATTTCAGGCTGAACATTTTAGCCGGATTGCCTCTACTTTGCCGAACTTTTTCCGCTTTTCTTTTTTATCCTGATGGATTCTAATACAAAGTCGATCTGCCTGCTAAAAACTGTATTTTTAATACGCAATTAAATCACTGCCTCTGTTATAACAGATGCAGTCTCAAACTGTGAATTGTTATCTTCTTTTTTACATAATGGTTAAACTGTTTTTCTTCAACATTTGTTGAATAATCTGCTCTGCCTCAAAACCCAAGCGCCAATAAAGCAGTTCCATCACATCCAGTTCGTCCTGAGTCACAATACGGTCGCTCCACAAACAGGCTTCTGCGATCCCCAAAATCCCGAGACGTTCACGCAGTAAAAGTCCCGCAATATCATTCAGAATTTCCGCCAGATCAATCGGCTCATCAGAAATTTCATTGTATAAGTCCAATTCTCGAGCCGACAAAATCCGGTTTAAAATGCGTTCGCGAACCTCAAGCTGGTTTCCGCTATTAATCTGCTGCACATGCAACAAGGCATCAATCAGACGCACAATCTGGGGCTTAACTTCATCCAAAGCTGTTGGAATATGTGCGGGCAATAGATTCAGTTCATATTTGACACATTCCAGCAATAAGGCATCGAGCAAGCCAATTTCACCATCTTCCTGAATAATTCGTGCCAGTTTCATCAAAAACTGACGTGCAACTGTGGTGGGCATCCCGCCAATATTCTTACAAGCTTGCTGGAAAATCGAAATATGCACCCGCCCATCCAGATTCAGCAGTGAATCTACAATGGCGCGGCTCACCTCAGCCTCAGTCGGAATAAATTCACGATATTGACGAATCATCAAAATGGCAACCATGACTTCACGCGAGCCGGTCGCCGTCTGCAATGCACGTTCAAGCAACTCCGGACGCGGCATACTCAGCCGCAGCTCTGGATTCAGTGGCTTGATCGCATCTTTAATTGCAAAGCTGATTGGAGATAGACGCAACAACGGCAGAGGCTGTGGCGAACTCCAGCTCATCGCAGTCTCGGGCACCACTTCTTCCAGAGAACGAAATAAACTGAATAAAGGCTGATTCTTGAGTTTCTTCAAGTTCTCGAGCTGCAAATCCTGAATCAGGGCAGGATTTAATTCATAAATTCGTTGATTAATATTTGGGTGAATATTCAACCAGTTTTGCGGACTCAAGGAATTGGCAAAACACATATGGGAAATGGATTCGGCATATTCACTATAGATTTGCGAACCGGAATGATGCACATGAATTCTGAGTAAAGTCTGGATATTGGCATCATTTTGAATCAGGCGGCGAGTTTTCTGGTCATTCTTAAAAGTGCGTCCACCCAGTGAAATATATTTAATAAAGCGTGTGATCAATACCCCCAAACTGCCAATCAGCCAGATTACTGCGCCAATTGCGACATAAAAGGTTTCAAACTTATTTTCACGTCGAATACCAGTTCGATAGAAACCAGATTTGGCAATTTTGCTGCCCCACTGGCTAAAGGTGGTTAAACTGCTATACAAAATTTTTAAGCGGGTATTTTCCGCAGTTTCACCCGACAGAATTTTATTAAATTCGTGACTGAGTAAACCATACAGCTCGACTTTATCCAGAGTTTGTACCGCACCCCAAGTCAGAATAATCGCGGTATCTCGCGGGCTAAAACCCGCCGTCAGCGTATTAACTCCAACTTCATCGGGCAGTACATACACCGCCGGAGGTTCAATTAAAAAGGTATCGGCCAGCTGCTGGGTAATTTGCAGTGCCACACTTTCCTCAGGAATACTTTCCATCGGGCTGAGACGGCGCGCACCCATCTGTTTTGCCAGCGAATAACCGCCATTCCGGAAAAGATAAAATTCATAGATGACCGAGATCATCATGGCACATAACAGCAAAGCAATCAGATAAGGACTGAGCATATGCCAGAAAATAGACTGGGTAGAATCAACATAAAAAACGAATAGACCAACAACGGTATTGATAATAAAAATAGTTAACAGCACAGCAATCAAGCAGAAGCTTACAGGCAATACGATATTCTTGTTTTTTATAAAATCATATCCTACGTTGCGCAATGTAGAACCCTAGTTAAGATTATTTTCAATGGGTTCATCATAAAACAAAAAAGCGGGAAATTCCCGCTTTTTCATGATGATTTTAAGCGCTTAGACTTCACGTACGCCAGTTAAATCCACAGAAGCTGCATCGATATTCACATCGATGTAATTCCCTTCTTTCATGGCACTGTCACTACGTTTTTGCTGTAGATCATCCAGATACTGCGCATCAATACCACCCGCGACATAAACGCCGTCAAATACCGAACAGTCAAAATCTTTCAGATCTGGCACTTTGGTGGTTCGAACTGCATCTTTTAAATCTTCCAGATCCTGGAACACCAAACGGTCTGCACCAATAATTTCACGAATTTCTTCAACGCTACGATCTGAGGCAATTAGCTCTGATTTTGCCGGCATATCGATACCGTACACGTTTGGATATTTCACCATCGGTGCTGCGGAAGCAAAGAAGACTTTTTTCGCACCAGAATCACGTGCCATCTGGATAATTTCATTACAGGTCGTACCACGCACAATCGAGTCATCGACCAATAGTACGTTTTTACCCTTAAATTCAAGCTCAACCGGGTTCAGTTTTTGACGTACCGATTTTTTACGTAGTTGCTGACCTGGCATAATAAAAGTACGACCGATATAACGGTTTTTCATGAAACCTTCACGGAATTTCACACCCAGCATATTGGCAAGTTCCAATGCAGAAGTACGTGAAGTATCCGGAATCGGAATCACCACATCGATATCATGCTCTTCACCCCACTCGCGCAGAATTTTTTGCGCCAGCTTCTCACCCATTTTCAGACGTGCTTTATACACCGAGATTCCATCAATAATGGCATCCGGACGGGCAAAATACACATATTCAAAAATACATGGACGATATTCAGGATTGCTCGCACATTGCTTGGTAAAGAAATTACCTTGTAAATCGATAAATACCGCTTCACCTGGCTGAATATCACGCTCAACTTTGAAGCCCAGCGCAGTAATCGCAACCGATTCAGAAGCTATGATATATTCCATGCCCTGTTCAGTTTCACGTGAACCGTAAATCAGTGGACGGATACCATTCGGATCACGGAAGCCCACCAGACCTTGTCCGGTAATCATTGCTACCACACCATAAGCGCCTTTACAACGCTCATGCACACGTGTTACCGCGTGGAAAATATCTTCCGAAGTCGGCACCAATTTGCCATGTTTTTGCAATTCATGCGCCAACACATTTAGCAGTACTTCTGAATCAGAATCCGTGTTCATATGACGCAAGTCAGTTTTGAACAGATCATCATGAATTTCTTCGGCATTGGTCAGGTTACCGTTATGCGCCAAGGTAATTCCATACGGCGAGTTCACATAAAATGGCTGTGCTTCTGCACTGCTCGATGAACCGGCTGTTGGATAACGCACGTGGCCAATACCGTAATTTCCTTTCAAGGCACGCATATGACGGGTATGAAATACATCACGCACCATCCCATTGTCTTTGCGCAGGAATAAACGTCCTTCATCACATGTCACGATCCCAGCTGCATCTTGTCCACGATGTTGTAACATCGTTAATGCATCAAACAACATTTGGTTAACGGGTGATTTACCAGCTATACCAACTACTCCACACATAGCAACCTCGCAGACAAGCTAGGATTAATAAAAAGGATTATTTGTAGACTCATCTGCAGCTCCAGATTTGGAAGATGTTTCAGATGATGAAGCTGAAGGTTTCGATGTCCCTTCAGGTTTGATATGTTGTAGTGCGCCATTCGCGGCTTCTTTCGACATTTGAGTCGCCCAAGGCGCATAAGGCAATAAGGCTTGAATAAACTTGGACTGTTTCCAGTGCGGTGAGCTTTCTACCCACGGGCCAATCCCCTGCATGGTAATCAGGACAATCAGCAAACCTTTCAGGCTACCAAAGACACCACCCGCCAGACGGTTGAGAGGACCCAGTTTAAAACTCTTTAAAATACGGTTCAACAGTGCAGTAACGATCCAGGTCAGAACTACAATCAGCAGGACGATAAAGGCGAAGGCCGCAATCTTTTGTACGACTGGATCTGTACTCAGAGCAACCATAGACGGCGCAAGTAGCGTTGAATATTTTGCCGCAACAATCAGGGCAAAGATCCATCCCACTAAGTTCGCAAAGGCTTTAATAAATCCTTGACGCAAACCGTTGAGCCCTCCAATGAGCAAGATAATCAGTAGAAAGATATCAATGGCATTCATAGGATTTAAAGTGCGTCTACACAATCTTTTACAAGTTTAGGTCCGGTATAGATGAGGCCACTATAAACTTGTACAAGGCTGGCGCCTGCCTGTTTCTTGGCAGCAGCATCTACACCTGAAAGAATACCACCCACACCAATCAATGGAATTTGTCCTTTTAATACCGCAGCAAATGCAGCCAGACATGCGGTACTTTTCTCAAAGACTGGCGCGCCAGATAGACCACCTGCCTCCTCTGCATGCGCCAGACCTTCCACCCCTTCACGTGACAGTGTGGTATTAGTCACGATCAGGCCATCGATCTTGAATTGCAATAACTGTTTGGCAATAAAGGCAATATCGCTGTTATCCAGATCAGGCGCCACTTTGAGTACCAAAGGTACATAATGCTGGTATTCCTGAGCCAATTCAAGCTGACGCTTCTTCAGTGTTTCCAGCAGTTCGGTCAGTGCATCACCACTTTGCAGGCTGCGCAGGTTTTTGGTATTGGGAGAAGAAATGTTGACGGTAATATAAGAAGCATAATTATAGACTTTTTCTAAACAGATGAGGTAATCATCTACTGCTTTTTCTACCGGAGTATCAGCGTTTTTACCGATATTGATACCGAGAATGCCTTTAAATTTGGCCGCTTTGACATTTTCAACCAGCTGATCCACGCCATCATTGTTAAAGCCCATACGGTTAATAATAGCTTTGGCCTGCGGCAGACGGAACAAACGCGGATGAGGGTTGCCTGCTTGCGGTCGCGGCGTAATGGTACCAATTTCAATAAAACCAAAACCTTGACCAGCAAGGGCATCAATATAAGCACCATTTTTGTCTAAACCTGCCGCAAGCCCTACTGGATTGGGAAATTCGATTCCCATACAGGTTACAGGTTTTGCAGTAACATTTTGACGCATCAAGCCCATTTTATGGGATGATTTTAATAGTGATAGTGTCAGCTCATGTGCACGCTCTGGTGCTAAAGAAAACAACAAAGGGCGGGCTAGAGAATACAACATATCTAGAAAAGTCTACTGCTTTTTAAGTCGGCATATTATAGGCATAGGCTGACAAAAAAACCATGCTTTGCAAATCTTTATTTTTACCGTTTATTGCACGGTCGCGGTTAATTTAATCTGTCCTGCTTCATTATTTAGTTCCATTTTCTCAACACTTAGACCCATTTGTGCCAGTTGAGTCAGGAAGTTTGCCAAAACTGCATAATTTTCATGCATGACCGCCAATTGAATTTTTCCATCTATTTGCTGGGATGCAACCGAAAGACCTTGTTGCTGTGCCACCCGCTGTACTTTCTCTGCGGCATCCAGCTGCATGTCTCCAGCAGGCTTTATGGTGACTGCATTACTTTGCATCCAGACAATGGTATCTTTCAGCTGATTTAAACGTTTCTGCTGGGTGTCTGCTGCCTGATGCATATACCAGAGTGCTGAACTGACCGCAGCCACAACTACAAAAATAGTGGTAAAAATCACCAATACCCGTTCACGTGCCGAGAGACTGTCCAGATAATCCCTCAGTTTTTCAAAAGACTGATCCATGCGATTTTGTAGCGCTTCGATGGCTTTCATTATTGCACCCTCACCAGCCCAATGGCACCTGTTCCGCTGGCCTGAATATTCCCCAGCTCCACTTTAAAGCCTTGCTGACCCAATTGCTTGGTCAATGCATTTAGCGTATCTGATGAATTGGCCTTGAGCTCCATACTCAACACAGACGCATCATAATTGATCCGTTGTGCCACAATCTGGTTCTGCATCAAGACTGGTCCAATCCGACTAATCAGCTGTAATGCCTGTGTATCGGCGATCTGGCTTTGACGCAACTGCCCTTCAAACTGGCTTTTGATATTCTGCTCAGTGACCGGATAATTTTGCCCAAACCAGTACTTGAACTGATCAACGGCCTGTGCAGCGGTCTGATTTGCCACTTTTTTATATTGATACCAGCGCACCGCATCATAACTAAACTGTAAGACTAATATGCCCAGAAATACAGCTGCACATGCTTTCCAGTAACCGGAAATGGCACCTTCAGATTTAGCTTTGGGCAATACATTAAACGCATGTTGTTTGGGTTTTTTCAATACAGGAAGGACATACTGAAAAGATTCTAACTGCTCCTGTGTGACCAGTGCTTCTAGGCTACTTAACTGATCCTGATTCAGATTACTAACTTTATAATGCAAATCTTTGGGCTGATAATCCAGATACAGACTCAGATCATCCAGCGACTGGCCGATATATTCTGCCTCTCGTACCAACAAGCGCCCACCAATTTGGGTAATCACCCGCTGATTGGCTTCAGGAACTGGCAGTACCAAAAAGTCTGGCAGCAAAGCCGCCAGCTTGACGGGAATCAGGTTGAGAGAATACTGCAAGGTCTCGAGGGTCGAATTCGCAATCCCCATAATACTGACCTGATCAGGCTGCTGAAAATGATGCAGCACTTTCATGGCATCGACGGGCAGCACCACATATTCTTCAAGCAGATACTTGATGCCCTCATTGCCCATTTTTTTATATTGGCTCTTGGGCAAAGTCTGCTGCAAAATTTGCACATGACGGCTCGGGAAAAACACTACTGCTTCTTCGCCATGATGAGCCTGGATCTCCTGAATCAACTGCTCAAGTGTTTCCGCAGTATTCCAGAATTCCCCAGTTGACCATTGCCAAACCCCATTGGCCTCAGGCATCCATAAATACAACATCGATTGTGTACTACCGTTTTAATTGGTTTTATAATGTAGGAATAAAACTTTTAACTGTTGTCGACAAACCCGCGGCAATGACTGGCTGCGCATAGATACGTGCTTCTGCCAATGCATAGGGATGAAAAGACTCCGCCAGCAAAATAGAAGAAATGTGTGCCACCACATTCATATGACACACCACGGCAATCGATTCATAAGGCAGTTGCGACAACCATTCAACCGCGACCTTGGCATCATCATCGGGTTTAATCGCATTACAGATCACCACGGGTACATCTTGAAAATACTGCTGCAGATGAGCCAGGGTCTCTTGTGCACGCAATAAGGGACTGACCACAAACACTTCAGGTTTAATCATATTTTTTAAGAACTGTGCAGTTTGCTCAGCCTGCTGATGACCACGCTCCGTCAATGGACGCTTGCTATCATTGCCATTGACTGGTGGAGCAGCCTCACCATGTCGCACTAAAGTCAGTTGCATTGGATTTCCTTATTTTCTTTTGCCTGCATGATAACTGGCCAATATGACAATTCACATACAGTCCCTTTGTGTTATAGATCAGACTTGATGATGTGGCAAGACAAATTCCACATCACTGCGATGACCATTTTTCATCAATGACAAGGCAATATTGAGTGGTGGTGCACCTTCAAAAATCACATCATACAAGGCAGAAGTAATTGGCATATAGACATCCAGTTCTTCGGAACGCGCCTTGACCTGTACGATGGTATTGATCCCTTCTGCAGTTTGACCCAGTTCAGTAGTAGCCTGCTCCAAAGTCTTGCCTTTGCCCAAGGCAAAACCAACCTGATAATTACGACTCAGCGGACTGCTACAAGTCGCAAATAAATCACCCACACCGGAAAGCCCGAGGAAAGTCAGCGGATTCGCGCCCAATTTTACCGCAAAACGGCTCATTTCGGCCAGTGCACGGGTCAGGATCATACTCTTGGTATTTTCACCCACGTTATACGCGGCTGCCATCCCCATCGCGACGGCATAAATATTTTTTAAGGCACCACCGAGTTCTACACCATGTACATCATCACTGGCAAAAACACGGAACAAGGCACTATGTAAGGCTTGCTGTACGGCATAACGTACCAGCTCAGATTCGCTGGCAATCACGGTTCCTGCCGGCTGACCTGCCACAATTTCCTTGGCGAGATTCGGCCCGGACAACACTCCATAAGGCACTTCTGGCAATACTTCCCGAATAATATCACTCATGAAGCTAAAAGTTTTGGCTTCAATCCCTTTGGTGAGTGAAATCACGGCTTGTGAGGTGATAAAAGGCTTGATTTGTTGCAGGACATCCCGAAAAGAATGACTTGGAATCGCGACTAAAATAATATCACGATCACGCACAGCCAGTTCCAGATCCGACACAGCCAGTAAGTTTTCTTCCAGCTGGAAATCGGGCAAATAACGTTTATTGATATGCGTGGCATTAATATCTGCCGCAACGGCTTCGTCACGAATCCAGATCATGGTATTACAACCATTACGCACTGCAGTATTGGCCATTGCGGTACCAAAACTGCCCCCACCCAACACCGTGACTCTTAAAGCGGTCTTATGATCGACTGCAACCGGCTCGACCAGTGCTGAAAAATTTAATTCTGACATGTTATTTTTTAATACCCTGTTATACCGTGCAAATTAACCGTTCTGATTCCAATAACTTACAAAATTACTGGTCTGAATCTCTGCGCGTGCTGGAATTGCTTTTGCTGCAGTGCCAATATAAATAATACCCGAGACCAAATCATCTTTTGAAATTCCTAATGCCTGCTTAAACAGGCCAGACTCGACTACAGCACCACTGCGCCACATGGTCGAGAAACCCTGAATCTGGAGTGATAACAGAAAATTCTGTATGGCGGCGCCTGAACTGAGAATCTGTTCAAAATGTGGAACTTTAGGATGATCTTGCAAACGCGTTAAAGCCAGCACCAATAGTGGCGCACGGAATGGATGATTCTTGACCCGTTCAATCTGTGCCGTTTCAGTTTCACCCAGATCGACCAGTGCCTGAGACAACAGCTCCCCAAATGCTTCACGCTGTGCATCAGGTATCACCACAAAGGTGGTGGGTTTCAACCGATGATGATCTGGTGCTGTCAATGCCGCCTGAAAAGCCAGCTCCAGCTGTTCTGCATTCGGTGCCGGTGCCAGCAAATGTCCTATTGATTGACGTTGGTGAATATTTTGATGAACGATGTCGACCACGGATTCCGTCATTGCTTTGTAGATCTATACTTAAAAACTGTTTTCAAGATTAGCATATTCCAGCTGTAATACTCTATAAACTTCACCGCGACTTAGCCGCAAAAATTACTCAAGAACATTACAATATTTTTATTTTAATCAATGAAATACTCAGTTGAATTACTTTTTTAGCATAGAGTCACACTAAAAATTTCCAAACTTATACAACAGCTCCAAATTCTGTGCGCTTTACTATGCTCAAATAAGCTTAATTCTGTTTTCACCCGAGATTTTATCATGAAAAAAACAATTGCGATCAGCGGATTAGCAGCTTCAGTTCTACTTTTAACTGCCTGCGCTTCTAACCCAACCTCACTGGCAATTCAGAAAGAAAACAATCAGTTTGAGGTTACCGGATTAGGTAAAAATCAACTAACTGCTAAAAATAATGCCATTAATGCTGCCAGCAAAACCTGTGGTTCGAAAGCTACTGCGATTATTATCGATGAAAAGACGGGTTATAACGGGGCATTAAAAGGTGTCGTTGATGATCAGACTGGACAAATGATTCAGGCAGCAGCGACTGTTTTAGGTAATATCGCAGGCACCAATACCGGTTTAAACCAGAATGATGACTATCAAACCATTTTGACTTTCCGTTGTCAGGCCAAATAAGTCCAGATCACATGGTCATAAAAAAAACCGCTCTTCAAGAGCGGTTTTTTTAATCTGGATTAGCAATAACCTTCCAGACGGGTCAAAGGCAATTTCTGTCCAATCGCCTTCTCAATTTCTGGTAGATAGAACGCATCATCTTCGGCAAGGAAACTAATACTCACACCACGTGTTCCCGCACGGCCAGTACGTCCAATACGATGTACATAATCATCTGACTGTTCAGGTAAAGTGAAGTTCACCACATGTGAAACACCATCCACATGAATACCACGACCCGCAACATCTGTTGCAATCATAATGTTGTGCTTACCATTTTTGAACTGGTCTAGCATTTTTAGACGCTTGTCTTGAGCAATCTCACCAGACAGCATGACCACCTTATAACCATCACGTTTTAAATGATCATAAAGCTTACGCACCTGATCACGACGGTTGGCGAAAATCATCACCTTTTCAATCGGCTCATCACGCAAGATTTCTTGCAACAGTTTATATTTATCGGCCTTAGCCACCATATACACCCGTTGCTCGACATCGGCATTGGTTTTCTTTTCCGGTTCAATTTCAACTGTGACCGGTTCAAATAACCATTGCTGGGCCAAATTTAGTACATCATAGCTGAATGTTGCAGAGAACATTAAAGTCTGACGTTGCTCCTTACGCGGCGAAAAACGCACAATGCGTTTCACTGAAGGAATAAAGCCCATATCGAGTAGACGATCCGCTTCATCAATGACCAGAAATTCAATCTGATCCAGCCAGACTTCTTTTTGCTCGACAAAATCGATCAAACGACCGGGTGTCGCGACCATAATATCGACAGGTGCTTTATTTAGTTGATTCTTTTGCTTGTCAAAATCTACACCACCCAGCAAAGTCACGACATTGAGACCGGCATATTTGGCCAGATCCTGTGCATCGCTTTCAATTTGCAGTGCCAGTTCACGGGTCGGTGCCAAAATCAGGGCGCGCGGTTCACCACGATAACGCTGTTCCTGAATCGGATTATTTAATAGATCATTCATGATACTAATTAAAAAGGCCGCAGTTTTACCGGTACCTGTCTGTGCACGGCCAATGGCATCATGTCCTGCCAGCGTGAATTTTAAAACCTTCTGCTGGATAGGCGTCATGGTGGTAAAGCCTAAAGCATCAATCGCTTTTTTTAGATTGGGATGTAAATTTAAGGTTTCAAAACCAGATGACATAAAGCGGTGCTCTACTTGGGTAATCACTAAGATGGGGATAGTATAAACAAAAAACGCCCCAAGTTATATTGGAGCGTTTTCTTTTTAGCTTAATCCGAAGATTAGTCTAATGGTTGAACTTCTTCAGCTTGAAAGCCTTTTTGACCTTTAACAACACTGAATTCAACGCGTTGACCATCACGAAGTGAACGGTGGCCGTCACCTTGGATAGCACGGAAATGAACAAATACGTCATCACCGCCGTTACGTTGAATAAAGCCGAAGCCTTTAGTATCGTTAAACCACTTAACTACGCCTTGTTCGCGAGCAGCTGTCATAAGTTAATCCTCATTGAAACTAAAAGAAGGACCACCCGGTGTTGCAAACAGCAGAGCAAACAAGTTTGAAAATATTATTTTTAAGCTTGTAATCATTCTGTAAAACTATCAACAAAATCCCGGTTACATCCATTTATGTAATAGGGTGAAAAACAATCACTTTGTTTATTCAAAGTCCCAAATACGCAACGAGCTTAACATGGGTTTATCACAATTAATAGATTTTTTTTAGCATGTTCTGTTTGATTTAGTTATTTTTTTCATGAAAATTGTCAAAAGACTTTATATCTTCTTTTAGATCCTGATTTTTATTAAAGCAGTTTGGTTCTATACGCTTCTTTGTTACTATTTATTGTCATTTTTTTGCTATATGAATGAAACCCTAATGTCGCAAAATCCAGAGCAGTATTGTCTTATCGATGCCATGGGAAAACCCTGCCCGATGCCGCTTTTAATGTTAAAACGGGCACTAAAGGCCGGTAATCAGAAAACTTTCTTGCTCAAATCCTCTGATCCACATAGTCAGACGGATGTCAGCCGTTATTGCCAGATTCATCAACTCAAGCTTGAATCAAGAAAAGTTTCTGATTCAGAATTTCACTACTTGATTGAATCTTAAAAATTTTCAATTAAACTGTTTATCTTAGTTTCGTATACTTTTTTACATTTCTCTACCCAAATATCCATTATTTGCGGAGAGATTGGATTAAGATAAAACCTATGTTTAGGGTTATCCCGCACTTCAAGGAGAACACATGAGTGACAGCCGCAATCAGTTGATGCCCCTGTCATTATCGGCGCCAGGGGTCAACCTCGGTGCTTATATCAGCACTGTCAATCAGATTCCGATTTTAACGGCCGAACAAGAAAAAGAGTTGGCTGAACGCTATTACTATGACCAGGATTTAGATGCAGCAAAAATGCTGGTCATGTCACATTTGCGTTTTGTGGTGCATATTGCACGCAGTTATGCAGGTTATGGTCTGCCACAAGGCGACCTGATTCAGGAAGGCAACCTGGGTCTGATGAAAGCTGTAAAACGTTTTGACCCGAATATGGGCGTACGTTTGGTGTCATTTGCTGTGCACTGGATTAAGGCGGAAATTCATGAATATGTGATCCGTAACTGGCGTATTGTTAAAATCGCCACCACCAAAGCGCAACGTAAACTGTTTTTTAATCTGCGTAGCCTGAAAAAATCATCGAAAAAGTTGACCCTCGCAGAAGCACAGTCGATTGCCAATGATTTAAATGTCACACCAGAACAAGTTCTGGAGATGGAAGGCCGTTTGACGGCATATGATGCTGCTTTTGATGCTTCCGGCGATGACGATGATGAAGGTTCAACTTATGTTGCACCGGCTTTATATCTTGAAGATAACCGTTATGATCCGGCCCGTCTGATTGAAAATGAGGATTATGAGGAACAAAGTACTTCTGCTCTGCACGAAGCCATGGATCAGCTCGATGATCGTTCACGTAATATCTTGCAGCGCCGCTGGCTAGATGACGAGAAATCAACCCTGCATGAGCTGGCCGCCGAATATAACGTTTCCGCGGAACGTATTCGTCAGCTGGAAAAAAATGCCATGGAAAAAATTAAAGTGGCGATGTCCTCCAATTAATACCAAATTCTGTTATTGATTTAATCTGAAAAAGCCTTCTTTGATGAAGGCTTTTTTATGTCCGAATTTTGAATTTATGCTAAGGTTGAGCGCAAACTTTATCAGGAAGATCAATTCAAATGTGGATTGCGATTTCAGCACTCAACTTGGCGCTTGCCGTGATGCTCGGTGCCTTTGGTGCACATGGTTTAAAAGCGCGCGCGACTGAAGCCCAGCTCGGCTGGTGGCAAACGGCAACGGATTATTTTTTCTATCATGCCTTAGGTTTGCTTATTCTGGCCTTGCTCGCGAAAGTCATTCCGACACTCCCGATTCAATGGAGTTTTTGGCTAATTCAGGTCGGTATTTTATTATTTTCTGGTTCACTGTATATCATGGCCTTGGGGTTACCACGTGGATTAGGCGCAATTACGCCAATTGGTGGTGCTTTAATGATTGCAGGATGGTTAATTCTGGCTTGGAATGCTTTAAAATACGCCAGATAAGTCTGAAAATCACTTAATCATGGAGGGTAGCTAGAATGATGATTTATATCAATGGCGAACAACAGGAAACTCACTGCAAGAATCTGCTGGAACTGATTCAGAGTATGGCGCTTGAGGGTAAGCGTTTTGCAGTTGAAGTCAATGAAATGATTATTCCTAAAAGCAAATTAGGCGATACGCCGATTTGCGATACAGACAAAATAGAAATTATTCACGCGGTCGGTGGCGGCTAATACTCGGGACAATTATGCAAGATTTATTACAGATTGGTTCACGCCAATTCCAGTCTCGCCTTTTGGTAGGCACAGGCAAATATAAAGATTTAAATGAAACTCAGCAAGCCATTCAAACCAGTGGCGCAGAGATTGTTACTGTCGCGATTCGTCGGGTCAATATTGGACAGCATCCAGATCAGCCGAATCTGCTGTCAGTCATTCCTCCGGAAAAATATACCATTTTGCCAAATACCGCAGGTTGTTTCGATGCCAATAGTGCCGTTCGCACCTGTATGCTGGCACGCGAACTCCTTGATGGCCATAATCTGGTCAAGCTTGAAGTTTTAGGCGATGAAAAGACCTTATATCCGAATGTGACCGAAACCCTGAAAGCTGCACGTACCTTGATTGACGATGGCTTTGAGATCATGGTCTATACTTCGGATGATCCAATCGTGGCGCAAGAACTGGAAAGCATGGGCTGTGTCGCGATTATGCCTTTGGGCAGTCTGATCGGTTCAGGTCTGGGAATTCTCAATCCACATACCCTGTCGATTATTAAAGAAAATGCTAAAGTGCCTGTACTGGTCGATGCCGGTGTTGGTACTGCAAGTGATGCCGCAATTGCGATGGAACTGGGCTGTGATGGTGTACTGATGAATACGGCGATTGCGGCTGCACAGAATCCGGTACTCATGGCCTCAGCCATGAAAAAAGCAGTCGAAGCTGGCCGTGAAGCTTTTCTGGCCGGCCGTATGCCGCGTAAACGTATGGCCAATGCCAGCTCGCCGGAAACTGGTTATTTCTTTAAATAAATCTCATCGTAGTCAAAGGATTGTATGATTCTTTGACTATCATTTAGCTTTTACTCATCCTAAATTATCTATTTTTATAAATCAGCTCGACGGATTCAAGCTTTAATAAAGCATCAGGAAAAAGCAGCTCCCCCTGCAAGCCTGGCAATTCAATCTTGCTCCAGACCAGTTTATTACGTAAAGACAATGGAAGTTTCTCTGCAATAATCGTAGTGCAATAACGATGCGTCTCACCTCTTGATCCTAAAATAAATTGCTCTCCTACCTGCCTTGTCACGGCCCTAGCAATATCTTTTCTTTTATATGGCTCTAAACTGCTTTCTCTATAAACTGCCCACTTTTTTGCTCGTTTTGAGTCAATAAAATCACTGATATCTGATTGAATCACTTGATTTACATGTGAGGGATCATCATCTGTGGTCGCATGCACCACCAAAATATTCGGTTGAGTTTCTGCAATCACGCCAATATGTGAGTATTCACTCCCACTCAGTTTTTTGATTAAAAAACTTTCGTAACCCACCCCTTCCCGAACAATCCAATCACCCACTTGAAATGCGTGCTCGGGCATATAAATCTGTTTATCTTGCTTTATAGTATCTTGGGGGGGAAACCCAATAAAAAGGCAGATTAGAATAACTAATCTGCCCAAAATCAAACTAAACCGATTATAAATCAACTTTCCATTTATCTTCATTTTTGATAAGTTTTACTCGATCTGTTACAGAATTAGAGCCTTCATTTTTAAAGCTGACTCCGATAGTCACCCGTCCTTTTCCATTTGCTTCATCGATATTTTTGTCTACCACACTAATTTCTTTGACTCCGCCTTTACGTTCAGCTTGCTCTTTAGCCTTTGCCGCGCCAGCTTTTATTTTGCCTTGAATCATTTCTTCAGAACCTGCTTGGGCTTTAACATTTTCAGGTATATAAATATAAGAGAGCATTTTTTCTGAATCGCCTTTATAGGCTGCTGTAACATATTCTTGAGCTACATTTTCTGGATTTTTAACACTACTACATGCAACCAGCATTCCCGTTAAACCGAAACTTAATACTAAATTCAGTATTCTCTTCATCTTATTTATTCCAATAGCAATTATTAAATGAAAGTCAAAAAAAAAGCATAATAATTATGCTTTTTTTTAAATTTTATGGAATTAGACCTTCATCTCGCATTGCAATCTGTACAGACTGACGCTCTGCGACTTTATTGCGGATATGAATAATATTCTTATACGGACTTAAATCATGCTCAATATGATTCGACCAATTGGTCAACACAAACAGATAAGCATCGGCTGGGCCAAAGTTATCATCAACCAGATAGTCATTGTCTGATTCAGTAATCGCTTTGTCGATATAACTTAATAGACGATCGACTTCTGCATAGGCTTTTTTCTTTTCATCATCGGATAACTTGCCACCAAAGAACACCGCATAAGCATCATGCAATTCTGAATTGAGATAACCCAGCCATTCCAGAACTTTGGCACGCCCCATTCCAGATGGTGGAATCAGATCTTGTTTTGGATCGTGTTGAGCCAGAAAAGGTAAAATGGCTACGTTTTCTGTCAGGATCAGACCAGGATTAATTTCTAAGGCTGGTACATAGCCTTTAGGATTAATTTCGTAATAATCCGTACCTTTCTCTGTTTTATGTGTTTTTAAATCAACACGTTCCAAATCAAAATCGACATTAATTTCATTTAAAATAATATGAGCTGCCAGTGAGCATGCACCCGGCGAATAGTAAAGCTTCATTTCTGATCCTTGTTATACACTTCTCTATGTTTTAAATCGCTTCTATCAAACTTTCAAGTGATCAAACCTGTAAATTGCAAAAAAGCGTAACTGCCCCTCAGGACATTTACTCATTCAATATTCAGGAAATTAACGGCTTTTTCAAGCCCATCTCTGTAGATTTTTGACCGCATCTGTTTAAGATACCCAGGTTTTCCAAATTTAGATGATATTTCGTGATTAGCCTTAAAAAAGAAGAATGGTTTTCCAATGTCCGGACTGATGTACTCGCAGGTTTGGTGGTTGGACTGGCCTTAATTCCCGAGTCGATTGCCTTCTCTGCAATTGCTGGCGTCGATCCGCAGGTCGGTCTCTATGCTTCGTTTTGTATTGCTGTGACGATTGCTTTTTTTGGCGGCCGCCCTGCCATGATCTCAGCGGCTACGGGTGCGATGGCACTGCTGATGATTACGCTGGTAAAAGACCATGGACTGCAATATCTGCTGGTAGCGACTATTCTGACCGGAATTATTCAGGTCATTGCCGGTTATTTTAAAGTGGCCAAGTTGATGCGCTTTGTTTCGCAAGCTGTGGTGTATGGATTTTTGAATGCATTGGCAATTCTGATTTTTGTCGCACAGCTTCCCGAGATGCAAAAAATGGATGGGATGGGCTATCTGTTTATTGCCATGGGTCTGGCGATTATCTATCTATTTCCTTATCTGCCTAAAATTGGTAAAGCCATTCCTTCTCCGCTAATTTGTATCATCGTGCTGAGTGGACTGGCGCTGTTCTTGGGTGCAGATATGCGAACCGTGAGTGATCTGGGGCAATTTCCGGACACCTTACCAGTGTTCCTGCTGCCGGAGATTCCGCTCAACCTGGAAACCCTACAAATTGTACTGCCTTATTCATTGACGCTGGCGACTGTCGGTTTGCTGGAAAGCATGATGACCACGACTGTAATTGATGAAGTCACCGGAACTGAAGGTGACCGCCATCAGGAATGTCGTGGTCAGGGTATGGCCAATATTGTCAGTGGTTTTATGGGTGGCATGGCCGGTTGTGCCATGATCGGTCAATCGATTATTAATGTGTCTTCCGGTGCACGAACCCGTTTATCAACGCTGATTGCCGGTGTATTTTTGCTGTGCCTGGTGGTGTTTCTGAAAGACTGGCTGGCTTATATTCCGATGGCGGCTTTGGTGGCAATTATGGTGATGGTCGCCTTTACCACTTTCCAGTGGGGTTCAGTCAAACAATTCAATAAACATCCGCTGGAATTTAATGTGGTTATGATTGTGGTGGTGCTGGTGGTTTTAGCCACCCATAATCTGGCACTGGGTGTATTTGTTGGCGTGCTGCTTTCTGCCCTGTTCTTTATCAATAAACTGGAAAGAACCGTACATGTCTATACGCATTTGAATTCGGCTCATTCACGCAGCTATATTATTTCCGGACAGATTTTCTTTAGCAGTTCAGAGAAGTTCTATCAGTTCTTTGATTTTAAAGAAAAGCTTGAACATGTTGAACTAGATCTGACCCATGCGCATATTTGGGATGTGACCTCAGTGAATATGCTGAATAACGTGATTCAGAAATTTAAAGCCCAAGGTATAGATGTAACGGTGATTGGTTTAAATGAAGCCAGCAGCACCTTGATTGACCGTTTTAGTAGCTGATGAACAATGATGGATAAAAGAGCTTCAATTGGCTCTTTTATTTTATCTGGAAGATCTTGCCGATTTTTATGGAGAAATACCGAGAAAAGTTTGACTTGCTCGGCTCAGGACTTAAAATACCGCATTCTGAATTTTTAGATTTGCCAAAGTTATGTCGAACGATCAATTAGACCAGCAAGTCGTGGAGCTGGACAATTTAAGCGAGCACCGTGAAATCGTGACGTTTATGCGCCGCTCAATGCCGCTGAACACCTCTCAACGTACTGCGCTTGAACAATATGGTCACTTAATTTTGGAATATCCGGTGGGCGATTTACGTCAACACTTTGAACATCCTGAGCGTCCTTTAACGGTAGAAATCGGTTTTGGTATGGGCCGTTCTCTGGTGCTGATGGCCAAGGCCAATCCCGAGCGTAATTTTGTCGGGATTGAAGTTCATGTACCAGGCATTGCGCAGTGTGTCTATGAAGCAGGTATGGCCGGCGTAACCAACTTACGCGTACTGGATGCCGATGCGATTCAAGTGCTGCGTGAAATGCCGGACAATAGTATCAATACGGTTCAGCTTTACTTCCCTGATCCATGGCAGAAAAAACGTCATTTTAAACGCCGTTTTGTTTCACATGAACGTATGCCACTGGTTGAGCAAAAGCTGGAGCTGGGCGGCACCTTCCATGCTGCAACGGATTGGGAACCATATGCAGAATGGATGCTTGAAGTTCTGGAAGAACGTCCACGTCTGGAAAACCTCGCAGGTAAAGGCAACAGCTACCCTCGTCCTGACTGGCGTCCACAAACCAAGTTTGAGCGTCGCGGCATTGAAGCCGGTCACAAGATTAATGACTTTATCTTTAAAAAAATTTCTTAATCTAGGTCTAAAAAAGCGCTGACATCTCAGCGCTTTTTTATAAAAAAACTTTATCTTTCAATCAAAGATATACTAACGAGCACTGTACCTCTAATCGAACTTAAAAAGAAAAACAGCCCTTCATCTTTATGCCATGTCCATTTTTTATCCAGATTGAAAAATTTAGCGCATTTATTATTGATGACGTTCTAAAATTTGCTGGCTCAACAACTGATAGACATTTTGTAAATCTGCTCGCTGCCGATTCGCCAGCATCTGCTGATGCATATTCAGGATATTTTGATCACCACGCATGGCGGGACCAGTCTGCATCTGCCTTGGATTATTTTCTGTGGCTTTATGGGCAGTTTCTAGTATTAAGGGATACAGCAGACTGAAATCCACCTGCTCGGCATCTACAATCTGTTTGGCCATATCATAACAATAATTACTGAAATTACAGGCAAAGACTGCGGCCAGATGCAAACTTAAGCGTTGTTCAGAGCTATAGTGATAGACTCTATTGCTTAGGCTATTCGCTAGATCATGCAGTTTTTCTTGATCTTCAGCATTATCCGCTTCAATAAATAAAGGCGTATTCGACCAGTCGATGTCACGTTCCAGACTAAAAGTCTGTAAAGGGTAAAATACACCTGAACGTGGGTGAACATCCTGCAAAACGTTTAAGTGGGTACTGCCAGAAGTATGTACGATCAACACATCAGGAAGATAGGCATGTACCTGCTCGATGACAGATCGAATGAATTGGTCACTGACGGCAATGATTAAAAGATCAATTTCGGAATGCAGTAATTCAGGAGCGTTGATCGCCTGAGCCTTAAATTTAGATGCCAGCTGTTCTGCCTTGGCAAAACTGCGGCTATAGATTTGTACAAGCTCATGCTGTCCATTTAAGCCTTGGGCAAGATGAAAGGCAACTCGACCTGCCCCAATAATACTAATCCGCATCTGCTGATCTTCCTGAATAATTGCGCACAGCATGCCAATAAAAAAAGGACGAAGCAATTCGTCCTTTTGTGTAAATCAGATTTTAAAATTTACGTAAGGTTAAAATCTGCTCACTGCGACCAAAAGGCCCATGAAGATCATGTAAAATTCCACTGGTTAAACCAATGCCATCTTCACCATATTGCTGTAGCACTTCTAGTCCTAGCCATGTGCCTTTAGGTAAACGATGCAAATGAATCTGCAAGTCCAGATTTGGAAAGCCCCATCCCGCATTTGGATCCTGACGCGGCACCACGCCATTGGCTGTATCCACCATTCCCATCAAACGGCTAAAGTCGCTGGTCGTCTGACCTTCTACCATTTCCAGGGCATTGGATAACCAGACAATACCTTTG
Source organism: Acinetobacter sp. YH12100 (assembly GCF_013419135.1). NCBI lineage: Bacteria > Pseudomonadati > Pseudomonadota > Gammaproteobacteria > Moraxellales > Moraxellaceae > Acinetobacter > Acinetobacter sp. YH12100. The sequence continues at coordinate 85,932 of NZ_VPAQ01000001.1, forward strand.
CCAGCACGATGATCGACATGGGCACGGGTATTAATACTTTGAATATAACCACCTGGCCAGCAGCGCATCCCTTCCCACACCGGCAGGTCTTCAGGGTGCTGAACCGGAAAATCCTCCAGACCGGCGATCGTACGGGTATCCGAAGTCATCATTTTCCAGGCACGTGCCACAATACAGGTTTTCCCGTTGGCACACATTTCTGCTTCAATGAGTTCGATGGTTTTACCCGGACGAATCATGCGCGTAGTAATGGAAAATTCACCAAAAGCAATCAGTCCAAAGATATCCAGACTCACCCGGCCAATGCGCATCTCTGCACGTGGCTGAAACTGTTCCAGTTCTGCACAAATAATACCAGTCGCGGGCGCCATATGCTGCTCATGCGGATTCCATGCACCTTGCGCATGAATATTAGATTCATAATAAGCAGTGCTGCTGCCATCGGCATGCTGTTCGCGGTTGATGAAACGATAGTAGGCTGACATTGTTTTTACACTTCCTTGAATCTTATATTTAAATTTCTAGTTAACTGTTTCAGTTAGCTATGCTTATTTCTGTATAAAAAAACCATAATAATTCATGATTTGACAGTAAATTTTGCTATGTTTAAATCCGACTTTGGTTAAAAGCGCTGCTAAATCTTGGGCAGAGATTAAATGAAAATCCTGCTGTAACCGTTCAAGCATTTTTTCGCTTTGTTGAATACTGAGTCCTGTCTGCTGTGCCATTTTTTGCAAGATTTTTAATTCAGTTTTATTTTCAGGTTGCATCAAGTCATAGGTTAACAGGATTCCATCGGTCTTAAGACTATCGGATATATCCTGAAAAAATTCAGTTTTATTTTCTGATGGAATAAAATGTGCCACCAAAATTGCTAGAGCCGCATCGAACTGATTATCTTGATTTAAGCTTTGTGTATCTGTCTGAATAAAACGAATCCGCTGCGATCCCAGGTCTAACCCAATATTTTTCTGCGCCTGTTCCAGCATAGTCGCCGATGGATCAATTGCAGTAAATGTCCAGTTTGGGTGGCGTTGCAACAGATAAGATAGCTCATAGCCTGTCCCGCAACCAACGACCAATATATGGGCAATTTCGGGTAAATGAGTGGTTAGGATGGCATCAATTTGCTGATGTACCAGTTCATAGCCGGGAATCAATTTACGGATGTGCTCATCATAATTAGCGACGACGAGTTCACTATGGAAGTTTTTTGCCATATTTTCACTTTACCTCACACCATTCAACAGACTAAAGAGCATTAGGTTTATCAGTTATTACAATATTGATAAAGATTCCATCTAAAGGTTTTAAATTTTCGACCATTATCCTAAATCTAATCACATGACAGGCGACATGAATGTCGCCATTTTGCTGAAGGGACATGGATGTCCCTTCAGCAAAATAAAGGGCTTTTGTTTACTTTTGGCCCGTCAAAAGTCAAAGCATAGCCTACACGTTAAAATTAAAATCTTCCTTCTTAAGTGAGGCTGTGCAGATCTTTCGCTTTTTCTTAATAGTTTCTCTTCAACTTTTTTTTAATGATAAAAAAGTGAAGAATTCACCAATCTCAAAAACTAAACAATACTTAAAGACTTAGGCTATTTCCTTTAAGTTCAACTCTTCACGCATAAATTCACGTAATTTAAACTTCTGCGCCTTACCGGAAGCTGTCATCGGGAACTCATGGAAGAAACGCACATAGCGCGGCACTTTATTGTGTGAGATATGCTCGGCACAATACTGGCGAATAGTTTCTTCAGTACACGGATCGTTTTCATGCAAAATGATGCAGGCACAGAGTTCTTCACCATACTTATGATCTGGCACACCAATCACCTGAACATCTGAAACCGCAGGATGGGTATAAAGGAAGTCTTCAATTTCTTTGGGGAACAGGTTTTCACCGCCACGAATGACGACATCCTTGATTCTCCCCTTGATTTTGACAAAGCCTTCATCATCCATTTCAGCAATATCACCCGTATGCATCCAGCGCGCATTATCAATTACTTCTGCAGTTTTATCCTGATCTTCCCAATAACCGAGCATCACCGAATAACCACGCACACAGAGTTCACCGAGTTGTCCGCGCGGCACCACCTTGCCATCTTCATCGACAATTTTCACTTCCAGATGCGGATGTACCCGGCCGACTGTCGTAACACGCTGTTCAATGGAGTCTGCGGTAGAGCTTTGCGCACTGACCGGTGCGGTTTCAGTCATGCCATAGCAAATGGTGATATCTGACATATGCATCCGCTCAATCACACGCTGCATGATTTCCTGTGGACATGGACTGCCGGCCATAATGCCGGTACGTAAACTGCTCAGATCAAATTCATCAAACTGTTCATGCTCAAGAATGGCAATAAACATGGTCGGCACCCCATAAGCCGCCGTACATTTTTCTTGTTGAATGGCTTTGAGGGTTTCCAGAGGATTGAAAACGGCAGATGGATAAATCATGGCTGAACCATGGGTAATACAGGCCAGATTTCCCATCACCATACCAAAGCAGTGGAACAGTGGTACCGAAATACAAACCCGATCTTCTGGACTTAAATGAATGGCTTCACCGACAAAATAGCCATTATTTAAAATATTGTTATGGGTCAACATAGTACCTTTCGGATTCCCCGTTGTACCCGAGGTGAACTGAATATTGATGGTTTCATCAAACTGCAATTCACTCGAAATTTGCTGCAATTTTTCTAAGGCGTTTGCGCTCGGTTCCACCAATAAGTCCTGAAAACGATGTAGACCCGCATGTTCCTGTTCATCAATTTTAATCACATGCTTCAAATGCGGCAGACGCTCTGCATTGAGTAATTTACTTTCAGTCTGCATTAGCTCAGGAGCAATTTTAGTCAGAATTTCCTGATAGTCAGTGGTTTTAAACTGCGCTGCAATCACCAGTCCCTTACAGGAGACCTTGTTTAAGACATATTCCAGTTCATTACTTTTATAAGCTGGATTCAAATTCACCAGAATAATCCCGGCCTTAAATGCAGCAAACTGGGTAATGGTCCATTCCACACAGTTCGGCGACCAGATGGCCAGACGGTCACCTTTTTCCAGGCCCAGTTTCTGCAAACTACAGGCAAAAGCATTCACTTGCTGCTGCAACTGCTGATAGCTCAGACGCACATTCTGGTGCAAGCTGACGATTGCATCAGAATATGCATACTGTTCGCATGCCTGATCAAATTTTTCGCCAATCGTCATGCCCAATAAGGGTTGGCTGCTTGTTCCGTAGGCATAGCTTAACCGTACTTGTGTCATTGAATCGATCTCCTTGATTCTTTGTAATTCTGATTTTCAACTCTATTAATTGTTTTTGACCACGACAACCCTGTCTTCCTGCCTGTTTTTTTGTGTTTTATGCTCCTGCTACTCCCTCCTGTCGACGTACTGCGTTGACACAAAAATCGGCAATCTGTTTGACAAAGTGATCCTTATAATTTTGATCAAACCTGATATTCCGAGATGGATTCAAAGGTTCAATTACCACAAAGGTCATGGAACCAACCACACCCAGCGCTGCGGTATTTAAATCTTCAAATTCAAACTCGCCATTGACTTTTCCTTCAGCCAAAATTTCCTTAATGCTTTGCTTGATTAGCTGTTTACTGTGAAAACGCTCATGTTCCATTTCCGGATCGACCGGTTCGAACATCAGCGAATACGCCAACTGGGGGCTGTTCATGGCTCGCTTCACAAAAGTTGTAACAGATTTTTGCAATTTCTGTTTTGGCGATAAATCCGAGGCAGCAATGTGATTTAAAATCTCAATCTCAAGCCGAATTGCTTCTGACAAAACCTGAATCAAAATCTGATTCTTGTTTTCGAAATATCGATATACCAAGCCTGTAGAAACGCCTGCACGTTCTGCAATCGCCTGAATCGACGCCTCTTTAAAGCCCCCTTGAGTAATCAGCTCACGAGCAGATTGCAAGATCGCCAAGCGATTTTGCTCCATTCGTTCCTGCATCAATGATGATCTTTTATAACTCATAAAATTAATCTCAACAAGATAAAATGAATTGTAAATCATTTTGTGAATATTGATTCACTTTTTTAAATTTTCGATGTATGTTAAATAACAAGCACAACAAAAATGCTTTTTTGGATACAACAAATAGAACCACAGGATGGATGAACAATGAATTTACAAAGCTTGGATTTCGGTTTGGACGAAACACTTATTGCACTTCGTGATTCAGTGGCTGCATTTTGCGCCAAGGAAATTGCTCCAATTGCTCAACAAGTGGACCGTGACAATGAATTCCCTGCTCACCTTTGGAAAAAATTTGGCGAGATGGGCCTGCTCGGTCTGACGGTCAGTGAGGAATATGGCGGTTCAAATTTCGGTTATCTGGCGCACATCATTGCCATGCAGGAAATTTCCCGCGCTTCAGCATCGATTGGTTTGTCCTATGGCGCACATTCTAACCTATGTGTAAACCAGATTAAGCGTAATGGCAGTGAAGAACAGAAACAGCGTTATCTGCCTAAACTGGTATCTGGTGATTATGTCGGTGCATTGGCCATGTCCGAACCCAATGCCGGATCCGATGTGGTCAGCATGAAACTCAAAGCTGAAGACAAAGGTGATCATTACCTGCTGAATGGTTCGAAAATGTGGATCACCAATGGCGGCGATGCCGATGTACTGGTGGTCTACGCAAAAACCGATTTACAGGCCGGGGCCAAAGGCATGACCGCTTTTCTGGTTGAAAAAAATATGCCGGGGTTTAGTCACGGTACGCACCTAGACAAACTCGGCATGCGTGGCTCAAACACTTATCCACTATTTTTTGACAATGTCGCAGTGCCCAAAGAAAACGTGCTCGGCGGTGTCGGCAATGGCACCAAAGTGCTGATGAGTGGTCTGGACTATGAACGTGCTGTTTTAAGTGCAGGTCCACTGGGTATTATGGATGCCTGTATGGATACCGTGATTCCGTATATTCATGACCGTAAACAGTTTGGTCAGGCGCTGGGTGAATTCCAGTTGATGCAGGGCAAAATTGCTGACATGTATTCAACCTGGCTGGCCTGTAAAGCCCTAGTCTATGCAGTTGGCGCAGAATGTGACAAGGCAGAGCATAGCCGTAGCCTTCGTAAAGATGCCGCCAGTGCGATTTTATATGCAGCTGAAAAAGCCACCTGGATGGCGGGCGAAACCATTCAAACCTTGGGTGGCAACGGTTATATCAACGAGTTTGCTGCGGGACGTCTATGGCGTGATGCCAAACTGTATGAAATTGGCGCAGGCACTTCAGAAATTCGCCGCATGCTGATTGGCCGCGAACTGTTTAATGAAACTGCCTAAAAAATAAATCACAAGAATAGACAAGGATGTTCGGCATGAATCAATTAAAGAGCAAAATTAATATTCGCAGCGACGAATTTAAAAACAACCAGGCGGCGATGCAAAATCTGGTCGGAGACCTGAAACAGAAAGTCCAAAAAATTGCCTTGGGTGGGGGTGAAACTGCCCGTCAAAAACATTTGGATCGCGGTAAATTATTGGCCAGAGAACGTATTGATCATCTGATTGATCCTGGTACGGCATTTATTGAAATTGGACAACTGGCTGCCTATCAGGTCTATCAGGACGATGTGCCTGCTGCGGGTGTGGTCGCTGGCGTTGGTCAGGTCAATGGCGTAACCTGCATGATTATTGCCAATGATGCGACTGTTAAAGGGGGCACTTATTATCCACTGACCGTAAAAAAACATTTACGTGCTCAGGAAATTGCCGAGCAGAATCATTTGACTTGTATTTATCTGGTCGATTCTGGCGGTGCCTATTTGCCGCTACAAGATGAAGTCTTCCCGGATCGTGATCACTTCGGACGTATTTTCTATAATCAGGCACGTATGTCGAGCCAAGGCATTGCCCAGATTGCTGTGGTGATGGGCAGTTGTACGGCGGGTGGTGCCTATGTGCCTGCCATGTCGGATGAAACTATTATTGTGCGCAATCAGGGAACCATTTTCCTCGGTGGCCCGCCACTGGTCAAAGCAGCAACCGGTGAAGTGGTTTCCAGTGAAGATCTTGGCGGTGGTGATGTGCATACCCGCCTCTCCGGTGTAGCCGATCATCTGGCTGAAAATGACCAGCATGCCCTGGAAATTGCCCGTAATATTGTGGCCAATTTAAATAAAAAACCAAATCCGTTGCCTGAGCAGGTGGAAGCACCTTTGTTTGATGCTTCAGAGTTGTACGGTATCGTGCCAACAGATTCGCGTAAACCTTTTGATGTCCGTGAAGTGATTGCCCGGATTGTCGATGGTTCGCGTTTTGATGAATTTAAGGCTCGATTTGGTACCACTCTGATTACCGGATTTGCCAGCCTATACGGTATGCCAGTCGGGATTATTGCCAATAACGGCATTCTGTTTTCCGAGTCAGCACAAAAAGGTGCGCATTTTATTGAGCTGTGCTGTCAGCGCAATATTCCGCTGCTGTTTATTCAGAATATCACTGGCTTTATGGTTGGCCGCCAGTATGAAAATGAAGGCATTGCCAAAAATGGCGCCAAACTGGTGATGGCTGTGGCCAATGCCAATGTGCCTAAACTGACCATGGTGATTGGCGGCTCATTTGGTGCCGGCAACTATGGTATGTGTGGCCGTGCGTATTCACCACGCTTTATGTGGACTTGGCCAAACTCACGTATTTCAGTGATGGGCGGTGAACAGGCCTCCAGCGTATTGTCGACCTTAAAACGTGATCAGATTGAAGCCAAAGGCGCTAACTGGTCTGCGGAAGAAGAAGATCAGTTTAAACAGCCAATTCGTGATCAGTACGAACGCCAAGGTCATCCCTATTATGCCTCTGCACGTTTATGGGATGACGGTGTCATTGACCCTGCCCAGTCTCGTGAAGTGTTAGGTCTTAGTTTAGCTGCAGCACTGAATGCGCCAATCCAGCCGACCAAGTTTGGCGTGTTCCGCATGTAAGAGGTGAAAAAAATGACATATCAATTTTTACAGCTCGAACAGCAAAATCAAGTGGCAACTGTCTGGATTAATCGCGCTGAACTGCACAATGCCTTTAATACTCAGGTCATTGAAGAATTGTATCGCTGCTTCCAGTCTTTAAATAGCCGTGATGATGTACGTGTGGTGATTCTGGCAGGGCGCGGCAAAAGCTTTTCGGCTGGTGCCGATCTGAACTGGATGAAACAGGCCGGTCAGGCTTCTCAAGCAGACAACGAAGCAGATGCATTAAAACTGGCGAAAATGCTGCAAAGCCTAGCGACTTTAAAGCAGCCAACCATCGCCCGGGTGCATGGCATTGCTTTTGGCGGTGGTATGGGTCTGGCATCAGCTTGTGATATTTGCGTGGCCAGTACCGATGCCAAGTTTGCCACCTCTGAAGTACGCTTGGGTCTGGCACCTTCGACCATCAGCCCGTATGTGATTCGTGCGATTGGTGCGCGTCAGGCTTCACGTTATTTCCTGACCGCCGAGCGAATTTCTGCGGAACAAGCCAAAACCATTGGACTGGCGCATGAAGTCACTCCACCGGAACAGCTCGACAGCAAAATTGATGAAATTGTGGAAGCCCTGTTACTCGGCGGCCCTGCTGCACAAAATTCCTCAAAACAACTGATTCAACTGGTTGACCAACAGGTTCTGACCGAAGATTTACTGCTCAAGACTGCACAGCATATTGCCTATATTCGCCAGGGAGATGAGGCGAAAAATGGACTGAATGCATTTTTAAACAAACAAAGCCCGGCCTGGATCAAGACCACGGCATAACAACAAGAAGGATGCTACGATGTTTGAAAAGATTTTAATTGCCAACCGTGGTGAAATTGCCTGCCGGGTGATTCGTACAGCAAAAAAACTCGGTATTGCCACCGTTGCCGTATACTCCGATGCCGATGCACAGGCACAGCATGTCAAACTGGCGGATGAAGCGATCTATATTGGTGAATCGCCAGCAGCACAAAGCTATTTACAGATCGAACGTATTATTCAGGCGGCCAAAAACACCGGTGCGCAAGCAATTCACCCAGGTTATGGCTTTTTGTCGGAAAATGACCAGTTTGCCCTGGCCTGTCAGGACAATAATATTGTCTTTATTGGCCCGCCTGTCGATGCCATTTTGGCGATGGGTCTCAAAGCCACCTCTAAAGCGTTGATGGAAAAAGCTGGTGTGCCTTTAACCCCGGGCTATCACGGTAGCAATCAGGATGCCAACTTCCTGAAACAGCAGGCTGACAGCATCGGCTATCCGGTGCTGATCAAAGCCAGTGCTGGCGGTGGTGGTAAAGGCATGCGTCTGGTCGAGCGCAGTGAAGATTTTCTGAGTTCGCTGGCTTCATGTAAAAGCGAAGCGCGTTCCAGTTTTGGCAATGAAGATGTGCTAATTGAACGCTATGTGATTCAGCCACGTCATATTGAAGTACAGGTTTTTGGCGATACCCACGGCAATTATGTGCATTTATTTGAGCGTGATTGCTCGGTACAACGTCGTCATCAAAAAGTGCTTGAAGAAGCGCCTGCACCAAAAATGCCAGAAGACAAACTTGAAGCGATGCGCCAGGCCGCGATTGATGCCGCACGTGCGGTCGATTATGTCGGTGCCGGTACAGTAGAGTTTATCGTCGAGCAAGATGGTACTGCCTATTTCATGGAAATGAATACCCGTTTGCAGGTTGAGCACCCGGTCACTGAAATGATTACAGGTCAGGATCTGGTGGAATGGCAACTGCGCGTAGCTTTTGGTGAGCCTTTACCTAAACAGCAGCATGAATTACAGATCCACGGGCATGCATTAGAAGCACGTGTCTATGCCGAAGAACCAGAGAAAGGCTTTATTCCTGCGATTGGCCAGATCAGCTATTTACACTATCCAGAGCAAAATGACTGTGTACGTGTGGATAGTGGCATTGTCGAAGGTGATGAAATCAGCACCTATTATGATCCAATGATTGCCAAACTGATTGTCTGGGGCAAAAACCGCGAAGCTGCTTTAACGCAAATGCATCATGCCCTGGGCCATTTCCATGTGGATGGCTTGGGCAATAATATTGCATTCCTCGACCGTTTGGTGCTATGTGATTCGTTTAAAAATGCCCATCTGGATACCGGCCTGATTCAACGTGAAGAAGAGTTCTTATTAAAGCCTTCTACTGAGATCAATGCTGAACTGATCGTTAGTGCTGCATTCATCGAATTATTATCACGCCAAGCTCAAAACCCAGTTGCGAATAACTCAGTCTGGCAACAGCACACTTTCTGGCGCCTGAATCAGCAAAATGCATATACAGTGCAATTACAACGCAATGGCATTATGCTTAAAGTTCAGTTCAGTACGCAAGATCAAGGTTTTATCGCCACTTATAACGGTCAGCAGATTCAGCTACAAGGTCAGTTGATTGATACACATACTTTAGCGCTACAACTGGCAGGCAAACAGCAAAAACTGGCCTTTAGCCAGACTGAACATGGCATTACCCTGTTCCAGAATGGTCAGACACATAAATTCGAGTCTATCCAGCCGGATTATGATCAGCATGATGATCAAGGGACAGAAAACAACCTCACTGCACCCATGCCAGGTGTGATCACGCAAGTACTGGTCGCTGCCAATGACAAGGTCAAAAAAGACGATGTCTTGATGACGCTGGAAGCGATGAAAATTGAATACTCGATTCGTGCACCACATGACGGCATCATCGCCAGTTCATATTTCCAGAAAGGTGATCAGGTCAAAGCCGGTGATGAACTGCTTGAGTTCCAGCCACTGACGGAGGATGTTGCATGACCGAATTTGTCAAAATTGTAGAAGTCGGGCCACGCGATGGCCTGCAAAATGAAAAAACGCCATTAACGCTGGATGATCGGAAAAATCTGATTCTGGATCTGATGAAAACCGGTTTACAGGCGATTGAAGTCGGTTCCTGTGTTTCAGCCAAATGGGTGCCACAAATGGCAGACAGCGATCAGCTGTTTGCCGGCTTGCCCAAAGACCCAAATATTCAGTTCAGTTTACTCACCCCAAACCTGAAGGGCTTTGAAGCAGCGCTGGCGGTGGGTTGCAAGGAAGTTGCGGTCTTTACCGCAGCGTCCGAAAGCTTTACCCGCAAAAATATCAATTGCTCGATTGATGAAAGCTTGGAGAAGTTTGCCGATGTGATGGCGACCGCCAAAGCCAATGATATTCGGGTACGCGGTTATGTGTCCTGTATGGTGGACTGCCCTTATGAAGGTGCGATTGATCCGAAACAGGTGGTCAAAGTCACCCAACGTTTGCTGGATATGGGCTGCTATGAAGTGTCGTTGGGTGAAACCATTGGTACAGCCACACCGGATCGGGTGCAAAAAGTCTGGGATGCTTGCCTGGCTCAGATCGATACCAAGGTTTTGGCAGGTCATTTCCATAATACCTATGGCATGGCCATCGCCAATATTTACCAGTCGCTGTTACAAGGCATCCGGGTATTTGATTCATCCATTGCCGGTCTGGGTGGCTGTCCTTATGCCAAGGGTGCTTCAGGCAATGTTTCAACTGAAGACCTGTATTACCTGCTCTCGAATATGGGCTTTGAAACCGGTATTCAACTGGATGCTCTGATGCAGGCCAGCCGTAATATCAGTGAGGTGTTGCAGCGCAATAATCCCTCCAATTATGCCAATGCCTATTGGCAAAAAGCCTGTGCCTAACAATAGCAATACCCGGACACGATACAAGTCCTCAAGGATATACATCAGTAGTTTCCTGACCAAAAAGGAATCTGCAAGACAAGAATAAATCGAGGTAAAAAATGTCAAATAAAGTTTATGACAGTGCAGAGGCCGCTTTAGACGGCGTGGTTCAGAATGGACATACACTGGCAGTCGGCGGTTTTGGTTTATGCGGTATTCCGGAAGCATTAATTGCCGCATTGAAACAGACCGGTGCCAAAAATCTGACCTGTATTTCCAACAATGCCGGAGTCGATGGTTTTGGTTTGGGCGTTTTACTGGAAACCAAACAGATTCAAAAAATGATTTCATCTTATGTCGGCGAGAATAAAGAATTCGAACGTCAATACCTGAGTGGCGAACTGGAAGTCGAACTGACCCCACAAGGCACCTTGGCGGAGAAATTACGTGCTGGCGGTGCCGGTATTCCGGCTTTTTATACCGCCACCGGTGTCGGAACCGTGATTGCTGAAGGCAAGGATGTACGTGAGTTTAATGGCAAGTCTTATATTCTGGAAGAATCCTTGACTGCCGATGTCGCCTTGGTCAAAGCCTATAAGGCCGATAAAGCCGGTAATCTGATTTTCCGTAAAACTGCACAAAACTTTAATCCAGTCTGCGCTATGGCCGGCAAAGTCACCGTGGCTGAAGTTGAAAAAATTGTCGAGATTGGTGCGCTGGATCCGGACGAAATCCATCTGCCCGGTATTTATGTGAACCGGATAGTCCTAAATACCCAACCGGAAAAACGTATTGAACAGATGACCTTAAAGGCGGAGGCTTGATCATGGCTTGGACACGTAATCAAATGGCGCAGCGCGCTGCACAAGAGCTGGAAGATGGTTTCTACGTTAACCTGGGGATTGGTTTACCAACGCTGGTTGCTAACTACATTCCAGAAAATATCAACGTCTGGCTGCAATCGGAAAATGGCTTGCTCGGTATTGGCGAATTTCCAACGGCTGAAACCGTCGATGCCGACCTGATTAATGCTGGTAAACAGACCGTGACTGCCCGTAAGGGCGCTTCTTTCTTTTCCAGTGCCGATTCCTTTGCCATGATCCGTGGCGGTCATGTCAATATCGCCATTTTAGGTGCCATGGAAGTGTCCGAAACTGGCGATCTGGCCAACTGGATGATTCCGGGCAAAAAAGTCAAAGGTATGGGCGGTGCCATGGATCTGGTCGCAGGGGTACAAAAAGTCGTGGTGTTGATGGAACACTGCGCCAAAGATGGCACGCCTAAAATTGTTGCGCAATGCAGTCTGCCCCTTACCGGACAGGCTGTGGTCAACCGGATCATTACCGATTTAGGTGTGCTGGATGTCACTCCAGATGGTATTCAACTTGTTGAGCTGGCACCAGAGGTCAGTTTTGAGGAGATTCAGAAAGTCACGGGTGTGGCTTTACAAAAAATAGCAGCTTGATTTTCCCGGCCCTTAAAATGAAAAATTTTAAGGGTTTCTTTTCGACCAAAGAAAACTCTAATTTTAAAAATGAATGCAGAATAAATGAATTTTAATCATGCAAACAGAACAAAATATCTTACAACGCTTCGCCCTGCGCGTCAGTGACTGGTCAGAAAAATGGTTTCCCGATTCTTATATTTTTGCCCTGCTCGGTGTCATCATTGTCGCAATTGCCGCTATCGGAATTGGCGCGCCGGCACAGGACGTTGCCATTTCCTTTGGTGACGGGTTCTGGAGCCTGATTCCCTTTACCTTGCAGATGTGCATGCTGATCGTGGTCGGTTATGTGGTTTCGGTTTCAAAACCAATGCAGCTTCTGATCCGAAAAATGGCATGTCTGCCCCATTCAGGGCGTGGTGCGATTGTATTGGTCGCGACAGTCAGCCTGCTCATTTCCCTGATTAACTGGGCCATGAGCACAGTTCTAACTGCATTACTCGTGATTGCACTGGCACAACGTAAAGAACTTAATATGGATTACCGCGCTGCAGCCGCAGCAGCGATTATCGGGATGGGAGCCACCTGGGCACTCGGCATCAGTTCCTCTGCTGCACAATTACAGGCCAATAAAAGCAGCCTGCCTGAACCGATTTACAATCTGACCGGTGTCATTCCATTTACCGAAACGATTTTCCTGCCGCAATCCATGATCATGACGGCGGTTCTAATTATTGCCTCGATTGCCATTGCCTACTGGTCAGCGCCGAAAGGCAGTCATATTAAAACCATTGAACATTTTCCGGTTCAGATTGAAGAAGGAAAACCGGAAGAATATTCATCAAAACGTCCGGGCGACTGGCTGGAAAACTCACCTATTTTAAGTATTCTGATTGTGGTGCTAGGTGCTGTATGGATGTTTAACGAATTTTCCGAAAGCAATCCTATTCTGGCCATCTCCAGTTTAAATACCTATAACTTTATCTTCCTGATTTTGGGTGTCGCACTACATGGCACACCACGGAATTTCCTCAATGCCGTTTCCAAGGCTGTGCCAGCAATTTCGGGTGTGCTGATCCAGTTTCCTTTATATGGCAGCATTGCCTTTATGATGACCAATGCGCTGAATTCTGCCGATCTGTCCCTATCACACTATATTGCCGAATTTTTCGTTTCGATTGCTTCACAGGAAACCTTTGCTATCGTGATGGGTCTCTATTCGGCAATCCTGGGTTTCTTCATTCCTTCCGGTGGAGGTAAATGGATTATTGAAGCCCCTTATGTAATGCAGGCTGCGCATGATCTGAAAGTTCATCTGGGCTGGTCAGTGCAGATTTATAATGCTGCCGAAGCCTTGCCTAATCTGATCAATCCTTTCTTTATGTTGCCGATGCTGGGCATCCTGAAGTTAAAGGCCAAAGATGTGATCGGTTTTACCGTGACCCAACTGGTTTTTCATATCCCGCTGGTGCTGTTTTTACTCTGGTTCCTCGGCCGAACTTTGACCTATAGTCCACCGGTCTTTTCTTAATTTAAGCCATATAAAAAGGACGAATCATTCGTCCTTTTTCATCTGGAAAATTATTTCAGCTGGCTTTCTTTTCTACAACACCCTCGCTATCCACTGCGCGTACCACGCCTGTTTCGGTATTCACCACCTCAAAGGTCACACGACGGTTCTGAAACTGGCCAACAGGTGTAGCATTCGGTTCAGCTGGCTGATCCTCGCCCATACCCACCGCCTGTAATTGTGCAGGATCAACCCCTTTTTCCACCAGATAGCTGGTAATCGCTTGAGCTCGCTGCACAGACAGTGCCTTGTTCTCTGCTTCACTGCCCTGAGCATCGGCATGGCCTTTAACTTTCAGAATCACTTGAGGTGCACGTTGCAATAAAGCAGCCGCCTGATCCAGCACCGATTTATTGACTTCTGGAACTGTGGTCGATGCCGTATCAAAATTAATAATCTGCAAATTCAGTGCGGTCGCAACATCTAAGGCCTGAACATGATCAGTTTTGATACTCGCCAATGCTTGTTCTGCCTCGCTATTGGCAGCCTGAATCGCCTCACTCCTATTGACCGGCTGTTGAGTCACAACAGTGACATTTTTGGCCAGATTACGAATTTGTGTTGCCAGACGTTCTGCTTCTGCATTACTCGCTGCACGTATAGCAACCTGATTACCAATCCAGTCTAGTGAGACATTTGGCATGCCTTGAATCAGTTTCAAAACGGAAGGAATGCTATCCTGATCAATAAATTCCGAATGATAAACCTCACTGCTGAGCGCCCCACAACCAATATTATAATTAAAGATCTGTTTAATCTCGGTTTGCAAAATTTGCATATACTGGGGATTATTCAGCTGTAACTGACAACTGATAATTTCACCATTAGTGCCGGTACTCAACTGTAAAGAAGCGGGTTGGACTGCGGCAATTTCACGGGTCGTTTGGGGGTTTGCCGAATCCTCAGCATCATCCTGCATACAGCTACGAACAAAAAACAGGATTAAAGCTGCCAGAATCAGAAAAATAATAAACGGCCATAAAAAACCGGTTTTTTTCTGCTGCTGTACCACAACAGCATGTTCTGGTTCTAGTTCAGGCGCCTGATTCAAATGCTGCCCCGCCAATGGAGAAACACCTAATGCCGCTAAAATCGATCCGGCCCAAACAGGTAATGCACGCTGGATCGAGTCGGCGTGGGTTTCCAGCAAATGACTAATCGCTTCTGGACTTGAAGCACCGGCTTCGGTCTGTAAAAAATTGAGGGTCGGTACAATGGCCCGATTCAGGGTCTGCTCTATTTGATCTTGTGGCGCGCTCTGATCAAGTTGATCCAGAAACTGCTGCTTGAGTGCCGAATTTCCATTAAACAGTTCATGGATTTTTGGATTGAGTTGCTGGCTTAAACTTTCAATCCATGCAGGACGTGCACGCAATATACTTAAGAATATGGGATAGAACTGACTCAGTGCCTGATCTTTGGCAAATAGATGTTCGGTTTCACCTTGTAGCACAATCGCTGTAACATCGCTTTTTAAGCGTTCCATCAGATCTACATTCATATTGTCACCATTCTTTTGATTTTTCTAATGTTTAATATTCAATCAGTGTAACGATGCCAGTTTTTTGAAAATGTAAATAATTGTATGAATATCATAAAGTTTCACTGTTTTTGTTGAGTACTCATTTTACTGACACAGAATTCAAAAAACAAAAAAGCCAGCCGAAGCTGACTTTTATAAAAGCTGGATCTATTAAGCGACGAAAGTTTTTAAAACTTTAGCTCGCACTTTTTGATTGATCAGCGGGGTATTTTTACCTTGAGACACGATGCTTTCTTTGTTCAGCGTCCATTCTAGCTCTGGATCTACCAGCACCCAACCCGCCTCGTCTGCCCAGCGATCTGCCATTTGTGCAACACGTGCCGGAGCTAAAGTCACTTTTTCTATCCATTCCAGTGGTGTAAACAAACCTTCATTGACCAGTTGAATCCCAAAAGGTACATAAGTATCAAAAGCGCTAAAGCCAGGCTGGGTTTCAGCAAATGGCGCCATTTTCGCAGAGCTGCTCAGCGGTTCATGATGGGTACAAATCGCATCAATCACCCCAGATTTTACTCCTTGGCGTAGCAATTCTTTGTCTTGTTCAGCACGCAGTGGCGGACGTACATGTGCCAGCGAATTAAAACCATCAATTAAGGCATCGGTCAGATGTAATTGGTGCATGGCCACATCACAGGTGACAGGCAAGCCTTTTTCCTTGGCAATCCGGATCAGCTCTACTGACGCACCACAAGATAATAAACCGAAATGCGCGCGAACTTTGGTCACTTCAATCATTAACAGGTATTTGGCAATTGCCACGGTTTCCGCAAGTGCTGGAATCATCGGCAAGCCTTGACGCGAGGCAATAAAGCCTTCATGTACACAGCCATCTTTGGCAATTTGCGGCTCTTCTGCATAGAACACCACAGTCAGATCTAAACCTGCAGCATATTCCAGGGTACGTAATACCACGTCATCATTGGCAAAAGGCGCACTGGCATTGGACACCGCAGTACATCCGCCTTTTTTCAAACCGGCCATATTGGCAGGTTGCTGGCCTTGCAAGCCTTGGGTTTGAGCACCAATCACTTCAAGATAAATACCACCGTCCAGCATGGCTTTCTCAACCAGACCATGAATCAGTGCGCCATTGTCCTGCACGATCGGCTTTGAATCTGGTGGTGTAAACACGTGCAAAATCCCATTTTCACGTGCTGCTTTACCTTCAGATTTTAAGGTGCCATGTTGTTGCTGACCCGGTTCCCGTAAACGTGCACACAGATCGACCATGGTGGGCATCAACCATTTGCCCTGACCATCAATCGTTTCAGAAACAGCAGCCGTTTCCGCAACGAACTTACCATTTTCCAGATACACGGTCTGAACAGAATCAGTGTTTTGGATCGGATCGAGCACACGAACATTTTCAATTTTTACAATAGTCATGACTTATTCCTTAACCCGCAATCGCTGCAATCAAACCCTGTTCCTGAAGCTGGCCTTGCATTGACAAAGCCAACACCGCCATACGTACCGCAATACCATTGGTCACCTGATTCAGAATCACCGACTGCGGTCCATCGGCAATACTGGAGTCAATCTCCACCCCACGGTTCATTGGACCCGGATGCATCACGATACAATCCGGTTTTGCCATCGCTAAACGTTCTTTGTTCAGGCCATACATCTTGTAGAATTCAGCTTGCGATGCCAGTGCCGGAGAATCAATCCGCTCATTTTGAATACGCAGGGTAATGATCACGTCGCAATCTTTGATGCCATCTTCCATGTTGTTAAATAGACGAATACCATCACCATATTCTTCAAAACCGTATGGCAGCAAGGTATTTGGTGCAATCACCCGAATATCTTCGCAGCCTAAGGTTTGCAAAGCCGCTACATCTGAACGCGCGACACGTGAATGTTTGATATCGCCAATAATGGCAATCGACATCTCTTCAAATTTTTTATGGGTTTCCCGGCGAATGGTGAGCATGTCCAGCATCGCCTGGGTTGGATGCGCATGACGGCCATCACCGGCATTAATAATCGCCACTGTTGGGCAGACATCTTTGGCAATAAAATGCGCCGCACCTGAAGATGAATGACGCACCACGAAAATATCGGCGGCCATCGCTTCAAGGTTCCATAAGGTGTCACGCAAGGTTTCACCTTTAGAGGTACTCGAACGAGCAATATCGATATTCAGAACGTTGGCAGAAAGGCGCTTGGCAGCGGCTTCAAAAGTAGTGCGGGTACGGGTAGAGTTCTCGAAAAACAGGTTCATCACCGTTTTGCCTTCCAGCAAATTATTGGTAATGAGCTGATTTTGGTCATTAAAAAAGGACTGCGCAGTGTCCAATATTTTTGTCAGGGTTTCTTTGGAAAGACCTTCGATGGTCAAGAAGTGTTTTAGATTACCTTCTTTATTGAGTTGAATCTGGCTCGGTGTATGCAATGCCGCCAAGTGCATGAGAGATTCCTTATGCGTTAAGTCAACATATTATACAGAGATTGGCCAGTCTGAGTAGTTGGCAATGTGACTACTTGTACAAAAACCACCTCGATAATAAAAATAGAAATTGAAATTCCTATGTATTTTTTCAATAAGATAATTTAACCATTTTCCATCCTGCTGACTTTCAGTACAAAATTATGGGTGCTTCAGTCTGGCACATTCACACCCATCGTTTTATCGCAGCGCACCGATATAATGATGTGCAACCTGTGCACGGTAAATATCGTCCTGATCGGGTTCAACCGAGACCAATTTCTCCTGCTGTGGCAGATGTGCAGATTTTTCAAACTGTTGCTGCCGAACCACAGGCAGATCCCAAACCTGTTTTAAACGCTCGATTAAACGCTGCAACTCTGGATCTTGGGTCTGTTCTACCAGCTCAATCACATGCCGCGCATAGTCCAGATTTTCTGCCAGATAAAGCGCATCCACGACCCGGCCTGACACACGTCTCAAACGTGTATAAATTAAAGTGGCCACTGAAAAAGCGTCATGGTTGCGTAACTGATTCTCTAACATTTTAACCCCCATTATAAAATTGAAAAATCAGGCAGCCATCGCTCTCCTCCGACTGACTGCCTGATTTGCTGTGTATAGAGCAAAATGCGTACCAGTTCATCAATTTATCATGTGAATATTATTTTTCACTCGTACACGGCAAGGCCTTTCAGAGAATTTAAAAAGCTTTCAATATAAAAATACGGTAAACTTGGCGCAGTTTTTTATTTATCTTTTTTGGTCTCTCTATTATATGAATACCTCTCCACGTTTAAGCAATTATTGGGTCACCTGTGCCGATGGTCTGGAAACCTTATTAGAAGAAGAACTACAAGGCTTAGGTGTTCAGAATATTGAGCGTTTTCCCGGTCGTTTAATCTTTAAAGGCAGTCTGGAAAATGCTTATCGGATTTGTATGTGGTCACGTCTGGCTTCACGTGTGCTCATGCCAATTCATACCCATGAAATTGAATTTTCTCACGATGCCCGTGATGTGGCAGAAGAGCTATATGAAGGTGCAATCAGCTTTGACTGGTCGCTCATTTTTGCACCACAAAGTACCTTTGCGATTCGCTTGCATGTCGAGCGTGACATCAAGGTCAATACCCAGTTCGCAACTTTGCGTGCCAAAGATGGTGTCGTAGATTCCTTCATGGAAGCTGTGGGTAAACGCCCAAGTATCGATACCAAACAGCCAGAAATTACCATGTATATTCTGGCTGGGAAGAAAGAACATACCTATTGTCTGGACTTGTCCGGCGACTCATTACATAAACGTGGTTATCGCCACTTTATGACCGATGCACCAATCAAGGAAAATCTGGCTGCTGCAATTTTGCAAAAAGGTCAGCTTAAACAGATTAATCCGGACATCATTGTCGATCCAATGTGTGGTTCAGGTACCTTTATCATTGAATCACTGATGATCCTGACCGACCGTGCGCCGGGTCTGGTGCGTCGTTTCGGTTTTAATGGCTGGAATGGCCATGACCATGAACTCTGGATGGGCATTAAAGCTGAAGCAGCTGAACGCCACCAAGCGGCAATGGAAAATCCATTACCGCAATTCTATGCCTTCGATGCAGACTGGGAAGCTGTAAAAGCGACACGTCAAAATATCATCGCGGCAGGTTTTGAAGCTGCTCTCGACAATATCATGATCGAAGAGCGTACTTTAAATGACTGGCCGGATTTTCAGGCTGAAGGCAAGAAAGTCTTCTTCGTAACCAACCCGCCTTATGGTGAGCGTCTCGGTGATAAAGCGCAGAACCGTTCTTTATATCTTGGTTTATCGGCTTTACTGCAAAAGAATTTCCCGAATCAAAAAGCGGCGGTGATTGCCTCTCAAGTCGAACAGGCTGACGTGCTGGCCTTTAATGATCCGCAAATCCTGCGTTTGATGAATGGTAAATTGCCGATCTATATCCGCTTTGGTACGGTTAAACCTGCGGCTGTGGTGCGTCCGTTTCTGGAAGGTTGGCAGCCGCAACAATTCGAACCAATCGAAGGTGCGATGGAGTTTGCCAACCGTCTGACCAAAAATATGCAAGCCCTGAAAAAATGGGCAGTCAAAGAAGGCGTACACTGTTTACGTCTGTATGATGCCGATTTACCAGACTTTAATGTCGCGGTGGATCTGTATGGTGAGCGCCTGCATGTGCAAGAATATGCTCCACCTAAAACGATTGACCCTGAAAAAGCCAAGAAACGCTTTAACCTGGCACTGCAAGCCATTCGCGCTGTGACCGGTCTGGGCCGTGATGCGATCTTTATCAAGACCCGCGCACGTCAGGAAGGTAAAAACCAGTACACCAAACAAAGTACCGCATCGAAGCGTTTTATCGTACAGGAAGGTAAGGCCAAGATTCTGGTTAACCTGACCGATTATCTGGATACCGGTCTGTTCCTGGATCATCGTCAAATGCGTTTGCGTATTGCCCGTGAGGCCAAAGGCAAACACTTCCTGAACCTCTACAGCTATACCTCTACGGCGAGCCTACATGCTGCCTTGGGTGGTGCTGCAAGTACCACCAGTGTCGATCTTTCCAATACCTATTTGAACTGGTCGAAGGAAAACTTCGTGCTGAACGGTTTAACCGTAGATCACGCCGATGAACAACATCAGTTCTTTGCATCTGACTGTTTTGAATGGCTCAAAGAAGGTCATGAGCAATATGAGCTGATCTTTATTGATCCACCCACTTTCTCAAACTCGAAAAAATTCTACGGGACGTTTGACGTACAGCGCGACCATCTATCCTTGCTTAAACGCGCCATGAACCGTTTAACCAGCGATGGTACCCTGTACTTCTCGAACAACTATCGTGGTTTCGAGATGGATGAAGAAATTCTGGCGTTCTATGATGTCGAAGAAATTACTCAAGAAACCATTGGGCCTGATTTCAAGCGTAACCAGAAGATTCACCGTGCCTGGAAAATCGGCCATCCTAAAGTGTAATCACTGGTATTAGATTGTGATAAAACAAAAGCCTGTTCAGTTGAACAGGCTTTTTCTTCTTAGATTCGCTGTTAAAAAGCGACTTACAACTTATTGTGCAGTTAAGAACTTCTTTTCACCATACAGATAATGCATGGATAGTTTAAACACATCACCATCTCGCTGAATTTGCTGATTAGCTTGCATCGCACTCAGCATTTGCTCCAGCTCTTGATCGGACATATTTTTACCTGCGGCACGCATATAATGATGAGTGAAGGTTTTTACTACCTGTTTATTGAAACTGATATTGGTTTGCACTTCTAACAGATTTGGGAACATTTTTGCCAAGCTTTCCAAGGTGGTTTGATGGCCTGGCATTACTTTTCCGACTAAATCTGCCTGAATACTGCCTGTGCCTAACTTTAACTGATTCTGCTTCGATTCAAACTTGAAGCCATCATTAATCACCGCCAGCATGGCTTGTATCGCATCTTTTTCAAAATTTCCTGCTTCCAGACAAGAGTTATTTTGCTTTTGCAGAATATCAAATAATATCTGCATTTTTTGACGCTGTAAGTCTTTGAGCTCCCAATTGAGTTCTAAGTCTTGCATCGCAGGGACATTATTTAAGCCCATTTCGGCAATTTTAAATTTTGATTGAACATCTACTGTACGCTCATGCAGTTGGGTATCCATACGCCAGCTCAGGTCTTTCAGTTGTCCTGAGCCTTCTGCCTTAGCATCCTGGCGCTGCATTTTGACAATATTGAACTCGAAATAACCCGGTTCTAAATACTGCGCATTCAGAGCCTGATTGGTTTTAAAATGCACACCCTTGAGTTGTGTATTTCCAGACTGATCACGAATAGACAATTCTGGCACATCAAAACTCATATTTAAAATTTTATGTTGTCCCTGACTCTGTTTTGCCTGAAACTTGATCTGTATAGGGTCAATTCTGGTATATAAACCTGCTTCTTTTTTTTCGATGACAGGGGTTTGTAATTGTGTGGTCGATACACCCAACCAGTTGACTTGCGTCGTCACTTTTAAAGGTTGCTGAAAAAATTCAGCATATGCGCCCTGTCCTTGTGCTAAATCGAGTTGAGAATGAATGGTATAGCCTTTCCAGGTACGCTGAATTTGGTCTTGACCATTAAATACTAATTTTTCTTTGGCATTACACGCGTCTGGCACAATGCTCATGCTCCACTTGGCCGTGCCTTGTAGAGCCCCCATAGCGTAGTCAGTATATTGCACACTAATGTTCGGCGCTGGTTTTAAATTTTGTTGATAATGCGCTTTCAAGCTCTTATCTGCATATAAATTACCCGTGCTCACAGCCCCCGCCAACACCACGACACCAATTCCACCCCATACTATTTTCGACATAGTTTTTGCTCAGAATTTATCTATTTTTATTGAACATAAATTATAGTTAATCTTAAAAAATAAAGATAATTGTTTTGCAAATAAATCACTTAAACATAATATTCATCACAAAATATTAAAAATAGCTGTCACTTTTAAGCAATTTTTTTACTGATATGACCTGAATTGTCAGCCATCAAAAAACCTAGCCGAAGCTAGGTTTTCTGAAAATTAAAAGGACAGGCAATATTAGCTAACTTTCATTTTCTCGAAGATTAAATCACCCGCTTCGGCCTGGACCAGAATCGTATCACCCGGCTGGAATTCCCCTGCAAGGATTTTTTGAGCCAGGCCATTTTCAATACGTTGCTGGATCGCACGTTTTAACGGACGCGCACCATACAGCGGATCGAAACCGGCATCAATTAACTGATCGAAAGCACTGTCATCTACCGACAGACGCATATCACGCTCTGCCAGGCGCTGACGCAAGCGATTCAACTGGATATCGGCAATACCGCGAATCTGGTCTTTTTCCAGCGCATGGAAGACCACCAGTTCATCAATACGGTTAATAAACTCCGGACGGAAATGTTCCGAGACCGCATTCATCACTACTGTACGAACTTCATCACGTGTTGCATTAACGCCCAGTTCACGCACATCCTGCGAACCCAGGTTCGACGTCATAACGATCACGCTGTTTTTAAAGTCCACTACCCGGCCTTGCGAGTCAGTTAAACGACCATCATCCAGCACCTGTAGTAAAATATTAAACACATCCGGATGCGCTTTTTCGACTTCATCGAACAAGATCACGCTATAGGGTTTACGACGTACCGCTTCCGTCAGCACCCCGCCTTCTTCATAACCCACATAGCCCGGAGGCGCACCGACCAAACGGCTCACCGAATGTTTTTCCATGAATTCAGACATATCAATACGAATCATGGCATCGTCACTATCAAACAAGAAGTTGGCTAATGCTTTGGTCAATTCTGTTTTACCCACACCCGTTGGACCCAGGAACAGGAACGAGCCACTTGGACGGTTCGGGTCTGACAGACCTGCACGTGAACGGCGTACCGCATTCGATACTGCCACCACGGCTTCTTCTTGCCCCACCACACGGTTATGCAGGAACTCTTCCATATGCAGCAGTTTGTCACGTTCACCTTGCAACATTTTCGCCACAGGAATACCGGTGGCCGCACTGACCACCTCGGCAATTTCATTGTCGGTGACTTTGTCACGCAGCAGTTTCGGTGCTTCACTTTCTTCAGCTGCTTCAATACGTTCCAGCTGTTTTTGTAACTCTGGAATGACGCCATATTGATACCGTGCTGCTTCAGCCAGATCACCTTCACGTTGCGCCTTGTCCAGTGCAATACGGGCCTGATCCAGTTTGACTTGAATGTCTTTATTACCAGCAACCAAGGCTTTGTCGGCACGCCAGATTTCTTCTAGGTCCTGATACTCTTTTTCAACCGTGGCGATCTGGTCAGACAGATATTGAATCTCAGCTTTGGCACCTGAGTCTTCATCTTTTTTCACCGCTTCCAGCTGCATTTTTAACTGAATCAGACGGCGCTCCAGTTTATCCAAAGCTTCTGGTTTGGAATCGAGTTCCATTTTGATACGTGATGCTGCTTCATCAATCAGGTCGATGGCTTTATCCGGCAACTGGCGATCGGTGATATAACGATGTGACATTTTCGCTGCAGCAATAATCGCAGAGTCCAGAATCTGTACCCCGTGATGCGTTGCATAGCGGTCTTTCAGACCACGCAGAATCGCAATGGTGTCTTCCACACTCGGTTCATCCACCAAGACTTTCTGGAAACGACGCTCGAGCGCTGCATCTTTTTCAATATACTGACGATATTCATCCAGCGTAGTCGCACCGACACAGCGCAGCTCGCCACGTGCCAGCGCCGGTTTCAGCATGTTACCGGCGTCCATCGCACCATCACCCTTACCGGCACCCACCAAGGTATGCAGCTCATCGATGAATAAGATGATTTCGCCTTCGTGTTTGGCAATATCTTTCAGAACGGCTTTTAAGCGTTCTTCAAACTCACCACGGTATTTGGCACCGGCCAGTAAAGATCCCAGGTCCAGCGATAAAACACGTTTACCTTTCAGTCCTTCAGGTACTTCACCATTAATAATCCGCTGTGCCAGACCTTCGACGATTGCCGTTTTACCCACACCCGGCTCACCAATCAGTACCGGGTTATTTTTGGTGCGGCGTGACAGAACCTGAATGGTACGGCGGATTTCATCATCACGGCCAATCACAGGATCAAGCTTGCCTGCCAAAGCACGTTCAGTTAAATCAATGGTGTACTTATTCAGTGAATCACGCTGATCTTCATGATTATTGCTCATGACTTTTTCATCGCCTCGAAATTGATTAATGATCTGGCCTAAGGTTTCTGCCTTTAGGCCAACACTGTTTAATAAGGTTTTTGTGTTACCTGTTTCTGCCAGCGCCAACAGTACCCAATCTGTAGATAGAAACTCATCTCCGGCTTTTTGCGCGAAGCTGTCTGCCAAATGTAATACTTTTGCCGCTTCAGGGCTGAGATTGATATCCGCGGAGGGATTGCTCAGGGTTGCTGCATTACTTAGGGCCGTTTGCAGCTTGGTTTGCAATTCACGCAGATTGGCGCCGGCCTGCTGCAGCAAGCTGACATTGGATGCTTCATCCATCAAGGTGGCCAGAATATGAATCCCATCAATCGAGCTATGGTCTTTAGTCATGGCCAATGATTGTGCATCGGAAAGGGTTTGCTGCAGGCGATTGGTAAATTTCTCAAAACGCATTTTTGTTATTCCTCCCAACAAATTTTCTACTTGATGGATATATGGGTGCGATTAATCAGATTTCAAATTATTTTTGCATATTTTTCAAAAACTTATTATCTAAAAATATACAGATTTCAATTATAATATTGGTGTAGTCAAATCATATTTCAAGTAAGCGAAAGAGAATTTTTAATGAGACCCCAAGACTAGCGCTAACTCATCATCTTGATTAAGCTATTTAGTTGTATCGGGATAATTTAAAACAAAATTGGCTTACATATTCTGTCCTAACCCTTCTACCAAATGAAGAACTTCAGAGAGTTTCTGTTCAGTTTGAATCAATACTCGAGGTGATTAATGGCCTTATCACTGATAAAGAAAAATTAGTTCAGCAACTTCCGTATGGCTTTCGCTCATACTTTTGTTTGGGACAAAGTAGTTTCATGATTCATTTTTATAAGAGCATCTTTTATGGATGATGTTTTAATTATGCGGATTTGACGATCCTTTCCCATACTCTTTTTCATTAAAATAAGCGTGTAATCAACAATAAAAAACACCCTCAATCAAGGGTGCGTCTAAATAACGATAAAAATTATGGAGCCGGATTTGGCTGCTGACAGTGAATCGCTTCAATACCTTTCAGTACGTCTTCAGATAAATCGATTTCAAAGGCCTGAATATTTTCTTTTAACTGATCCAGATTGGTGGCCCCAATAATAGTACTGGTTACAAAGAACTGCTGTTTGATAAAGGCCAAAGCCAATTGCGTCAAAGTCAGACCATGCTGCTCGGCCAGTTGTGCATATTGTTCGGTCGCCCATTCACTTTCCGGATTGCTATAGCGGCTAAAGCGCGAATATAAAGTAACCCGAGCATTGGCAGGACGCGCACCATGACGGAATTTACCGGTCAGATAACCGAATGCCAAAGGTGAATAAGCCAACAGGCCTACACCTTCGTATTTGGCAATTTCTGACATGCCCATTTCATAAGTACGATTCAATAAGCTATAGGGATTTTGCACACTGACAAACTTAGATAAACCAAGTTTTTCAGCCAGATGTAAAAATTTCATGGTGCCCCATGGGGTTTCATTGGACAGGCCGATATAACGAATGCGGCCTTTTTGAATCTCTTGATGTAAAGCGGTTAAGGTTTCTTCCAGATCTGTTACTGCACGATCTTCTGCCGCTTCTGCATTACCATAGCCCAGCTTGCCAAAGAAATTGGTTGGACGTTGCGGCCAGTGCAGCTGATATAAATCGATATAATCGGTTTGCAGACGTGCCAAGGACTGGTCAATCGCTGATGCAATTTCATCTGCAACGAAACGGGTTCTGCCATCCCGGATATGACTGCCGCCTTGTGAAGGACCGGCAATTTTTGAGGCCAGAAAAAGTTGGTCACGGCCACCGCGAGAGGCAATCCAGTTACCAATCATACGCTCGGTTGCACCCTGGGTTTCAGGTTTCGGCGGAACCGGATACATTTCCGCAGTATCCCAGAAATACATTCCCTGATCCAAAGCATAATCCAGTTGCTGAAAAGCCTCTTCCTGTGTGTTTTGCTCACCAAATGTCATGGTGCCCAAACAAATTTCCGGCAAAAGAATGCCTGTATCTGCCAATGGTCTGAACTGCATAAAAAATATCCTTAAAATTTATCGGTCGTTTATTGCGATCACATGCGCTATAGCCTATGGGAATGATAAGGGAACTTAAATTATCTTTTCTAAAAAGCTTGTGCCAAATTGTTATGTTCGAATGGATTTGTGCTTTTAAAGTAGAGATAAAAAAAGCAAATCAGAAGATTTGCTTTTTTTATTTTTGACTTATTCGTCTTCGAGCTCACCGGCACTGACCGTTTCTGGCTCCTCCAGAGAAACATCGAAAATCAGAATGGCTTTACCATCGGTTTCAATCATGCCCTGTTCTTCAAGTGTCTTCAGTACACGGCCGACCATTTCGCGGGAACAACCGACAATACGGCCAATTTCCTGACGGGTAATACGAATCTGACGGCCATTTGGTAAAATCATCGCCTCAGGCTGAGAAGACAAGTCGATCAGGCAACGTGCAATACGGCCTGAAACATCAATGAATGCCAGATCAGTCACTTTACGTGTGGTATTTTTCAGACGGCGTACCAGCTGAGCAAATACTGCATAGCTCAGATCAGGATATTGCTTGCTGATTTCATGAAAATTTTCATAGGTGATTTCAGCAATTTCACACACATCACGTGTACGAACTTCTGCAGTACGTTGTGGATTTACCTCAAATAAACCCATTTCCCCAAAAAAGTCACCTGGATTTAAATATGCCACGACAATCTCACGATCATCATCTTCACGAAGAATGATGGATACAGACCCCTTCAAAATCAAATACAAAGATTTAGATTCTGATCCTGCATCAATGATCGTAGTACGTTTTGGATAACGATTAATATATGCACGTTTTAACAGTGCTTTCACGGATTCTGGTAATTGCCCCGGAGAAAGCGCATCTGTGCTTAATTGTGAAAAGTTTGAAGTCATGCTTACGGTTCCGAATATGGATAATGTATAGATCGCACAAGACCTAATGTGAACTTGTCACACAGTGGGATTGAAATTCCGTATCAACCCAATTTATGTTAGTGTACAGTTACTTGACAAATTTATAGCTTTTTTTAGGTAGTTGCAATGCAAACAAGCGTTCATTGGTTAGAGAATGTTGCTTTTGAAGCAAAAACTCAAAGTGGTCACACCATCATTATGGATGGTTCAGCGGAATATGGCGGTGAAAACCGTGGTCCCCGTCCAATGGAACTGCTTTTAACCGGTCTGGGTGGCTGTGCATCTTTTGATATTGTGACCATTTTGAAGAAAGCCCGTCAGGATATTAGCGATGTACGTTGTGAGTTAAAGGCTGAACGTGCGGATACAATTCCGGCAGTTTTCACGAAAATTCACTTACATTTTGTCGTGACAGGCAAAGCCATTAAAGAGAAACAGGTGGCAAAAGCCGTAGAACTTTCTGCAGAAAAGTATTGCTCTGCCAGCAAAATGCTTTCGGATGGCGGCGTTGAAATTACCCATGATTATGAAATTATCGAAGCAGAATAAACTTGCAATCTTCTAAAAATAGCAGCCTGAATGGCTGCTTTTTTATCCCAACAAATTGCCGGGAAAAATTTCTGAAGACTCTATCTGATTAAGTCCCTTGAACCAGGTAATGGGTGCCATCTTCAAAGATCAGAATATTGTCTGGAAATCTTAAAGCGCCAAGTCGATGTCTGAACGCGACGCCCTGCTGACGATCGAGATAGCGTTTGCCCACTGAATAGTCTACACAAAATACATTTTGTTGCTGTCCATACCATTGCAATGCATCGATCGATTTAAATAGTCCGGCCTTTTCTTCAGTAGTTTTAAAGTTTCGCCAATAATGCCCAGTAATCACTGGAATTTGATCGGTATAGTTGTCCCACCATGGCAAACGATCGATCATGCGCCATCGGCCACCGGCGTAAATGGGTTGCACCGCGATCTGTTCTGCACCTGAAGTGATGACCCGAATTGGATTATGCATCTGCTCACGCAGCTCTTTTTCTGCGAGGTGTTGCAATAAAGGTAAAGTTGCAGCTGGGTCTTTGAACTGGTGTTGGTATTGTTGCTGTTCATTCTGTATTAATTCATTAATACCTAAGGCTTGCAAATCCAGCGCTGTATGCTCAACGAAT
This sequence comes from Acinetobacter sp. YH12100, assembly GCF_013419135.1. NCBI lineage: Bacteria > Pseudomonadati > Pseudomonadota > Gammaproteobacteria > Moraxellales > Moraxellaceae > Acinetobacter > Acinetobacter sp. YH12100. Next base: position 114,473 of record NZ_VPAQ01000001.1, read on the forward strand.
TTAGCATAGGCTTCTCTGAGCGAATTGAAATGAGAATCACGTAATCGATCAATGGATTGCTGATGCCAGCAGGCATGTACCACACGCAGCTGCTCAGACTCGAGCGCCACCGGCAAGCGATTTAAAAAATCCAGAATCCACTTATGGTCTGTGGCTGAAGCCTGTATGGAATCAAAAGGTTTCAGATCATCCTGATGCGGTGAACCAAAAAACCAGCCATTGCCTTCCCGAAAAGTATCGGTCAACAGGTTCAATTCATGATTGCCAATGACACATTGTGCATAGCCTTCATCTACTAGCTGTTTGACCCGCTTGATCACCGCGACACTATCCTGCCCCCGATCACACAGATCACCAACAAAAATCAGTTTACGCTGTTCAGGATGACGACCGTGCCGGTCATAACCCAATACATGAATCAGTTGTTCCAGTGCTGCAATCTCGCCATGAATATCCCCAACGATATCCACGGGGCCAGTGAAAGCCTGTTGTATAAATGAATATTTCACTTATGCATCCTGAGTTAAAATGAAGCCAGATGAACATCCTTGGAGTATGCTTTAAATTTTTTTAGATCGGAATACAGAACACTAGATACTTTAAATAGTTCAGTTAAAATATGTCAGGTTTAAATAAAGATTTTTTATAAAATATATTTTATCTTGATTTTAAAATGACCTAAAAAATACCAGACATAATCCTTATATGCTTTAAGAGTTTAGTCCTGCTATTTTTTGTATTTTTGAGTGCAGGCTGGACTTTATGAAACAATTAAATTTATTACATTAAAATTAAGTCATAAAAAAGCCCATTCTTTGAATGGGCTTTTTTGAATCTTGGTAGGTATATCCAGACTCGAACTGGAGACCTCTACGATGTCAACGTAGCGCTCTAACCAACTGAGCTATACACCTAGAATGTATGGCATATTATAAATTTTTCTGACTGAAGACAAGTCTTTTCATTTGATTTTCAAACTGTCAGCACAAGTTTTAAGCAAATCCTTGAATTTTTTCAATTCTTGATCAGTAAGTTCTGCTCCTGAATAAAGATACTTTTCAAAAATCCGGATTGCCTCTATAAATGCAGACTGATTTTCGACCTTAACCTGTTGGGATAAACGCTGCATCCAGTGATGAAAAGTTTCAGCAGGCTGTTTTTTGAGATCGTCAGCTAAAGATTGATTCAACTGTTGGATATCACGATCAAATGGGGATTGAGCCTGTCGGGCTTTTAGATAAATTCTTAATATATAAGCTAGAATCAGTAATGCAATACTGCCGAGCAAAACCACAATACTCGAATAAACCGAACTCAGACCTAATTTTGATAGCCAGTTCTGTTGCGATTCTGCATTATAACCCACCACCTTGCTTTGCCACTGGTAGCTGGCATAATCGCTCCAGACCCGCATCTTGGTCATCCACTGATTATTCTGCGATGTCCAGGTCGAATTATTTGACCAGACTCTTTCATCTTGAGACAGCAGGTTTTGCATTCCGCCATCTATACGTTGCGGCGCAATCATGGCGGTCGGATCAAAGCGCTGCCATTTCTGATCTAACCAGACTTCTGTCCAGGCATGAGCATCCAGTTGCCGGACTTCCCAACTCTTACGATCCGGTGCCAGTTCCCCACCCTGATAACCAGTCACCACACGTGCAGGAATCCCGACATAACGCATCAGCATGACAAAACTCGATGCATAATGCTCACAAAACCCTTGCCGGGAGTTAAATAGAAATTCATCAATCCGGTTTTGTCCCAACTGGCCCGGTTTCAGGGTATAAACAAAGTTATTCTGCTGATACCAGTTGAGAACGTTCTGCACATAACGGCGTGGATCTTCAGCACTTTGCATATATAGGCGTTGTGCCAGCTGCTGCGCTTGAGGATCCAATCTGCGCTGTACCTGGGTATTGATTCGCGCAAGATATTGACCTACAGCCTGAGGATCATATTGTGTCCCAATCCACTGCAGCGGAATCGGTTCAACGCGTTGCGTGAGTCGTCGCGGTACAATACTCCAGTCCTGACGGTTATAATAACGGCGCTCTACAGGTATCGATTTTTCCAGCCCCATGATCCAGAACACCGAAGGATCCGCAGCCAGATATTGATAGTTCCATCCAACCGGCACTGGCGAGCTATCCATGGGCTGTCGCATTAAAGGTTGCTGATTGACGAAGCTGCTGGTCCAGCGTTGACCATCATATTCATCCAGTACCAAGGCGCGCCAATACAGCTCTGAACGCGGTGGGAGTTTGCTGACATCACCGATAATCCGGAAAGCCAATGCACTAGACTGCGATAATTCAGCAATATCACCAGGCGACATGCTGTCGCTAATACCGGTCACGCCTTTATTTTCTGGGATGGGAATATGCCAAAGTGGTGGCAAACGCGGGAAGAAAATAAACAGCAGCAGGAAAAATGGAATGGCGTACAGGATAAACTTCGCTACATGCTTGGCATCCTGTTGTAAGGCGGCACGCTGGGTGGTCGGCTCCTGCTCAAACTCGCTGGTCTGAATCCGGTACAGGCCAATCAGACAGCTGATTAAACACAGCACAATCACGATCGCCATGCCAAATGACTGACTGTATAAAAATGAACTGGCAGCGACAAACAGGGCAAAATTAAACAAAATAATTAAGTCACGCCTGTTTTTACTTTCCAGTGATTTGGCAAATAAAAATGTCGATAAAACTGCCACTCCAGCTTCAACACCAATAAAGCTCTGATAACTTAAATAAATACTGCCCAGTGCCAAAACTGTGAGCAAGAAGGTGCCAATTTTAGGAAATGGCTGCTGACGTTTCAGATAAATCCAGATACACAGAATACTGATGGCAAAAATAATGCTGAGTAAAACCGGAATAAATGCCATTTGGGCGATGAGAATCAGGCTCAAGGTCAGTACAATCGAAGTATGGATTTTTGCATTGATCATTGCTTTATCTGCCTTAGGCCTGTGCCAATAACTGTTTGGCTTTACGCAGTTGCGCTTCACCTGCACCCTGTGGCAATTCGGCTTGGGGCAAATGCAGTGCATAAGCACATTGTTGTTGCTCGCATTGCTCGATCAGTCCCATCATAAATTCAAGTTTTTCTTCATGTGATTGCGTCGGCATATGTTCATAATGAATCTCGATACTGTGTTCATCCTGATACTGCTCAAAAACCTTGACATATAAGCCCTGTCCTCGGGCAAACTGCTTCCAGGATACCGACTGCAAGGAATCGCCAGTCTGGTAATTTCGCAGTTCGCGAAATTCATCCATATCTGGTTCAAAGCGGTTCAGATGGTATCTATTTTCTGCGCTAAAAACTTCTGCTTTGGGCGCAACCCAGGCAGTATGCTGATGATAAAGATAAGTCCAGGCCCGAACCAATCCAAAAGGATAAACCGAATATATTTGAATGACGGGATAATCAAATTTACCGCGTTGCTCTGCATAAAATGGCAGGATAAACTGCTGCTTCTGTGCATTCAGATAAACTTTGTGTAGCTGATTTCCAGCTTTAATATACAAATAATGTGGTCGAACTTGCTGCTGCTGAAAATACATTTGCAGATTCAGACTGTGTCCGACCTGCCCCACTTCATCCGCGATTAATTCAATCTTCAAGCCATGCAGCTGCTTAAACGTCAGATAAAAACTGATACACAGCACAGCACTGATTAAAAAGCAGAAACCTAAAATCAGATTGTTGGCATAATTCACCCCTGCCACAAAGGTGATCAAGATCAACACCAGATACAGATAGCCCTGCTGATAAATAAATACCAAGACGTCTTTCTGCGAGAGCTGTTTCTGCTGTGAAAATTGAAAGCGTTTGGCCAGCCATTCTTGCCAGGTTTTATCCAAGAGAGGACTCCTTTAGCTGACCGCAACCTGTTGCATGACATTCAAAGTTTCAGCTTCACTCAAACCCAGACGATGTGAAGTCACCGCCACAAATACGGCCTGTACGTCATCCGCTGTGACAAAGGCACGTTGCTGAATCAGCGCATGCGCTTGTGCTGCACGCTTGAGTGCCAATAAACCACGGGTGGACAGGCCATGACGGTTCTTGCGGGTTTCTTCCGCCAGATCCAGCAGATATTCCTGAATCGCTTCACTCATAAAGACCTGATGCGCCAGACTTTGCAGATCCAGAATTTCATCTTCAGTAAAAATATGCGCCAGACTGGCAATCAGGGCAAAACGGGATTCCTGCTGTAATAACAGCTTCTCGGCATGACGCGATGGATAACCCAAAGACAAACGCATCAGAAAACGATCCAGCTGCGATTCCGGCAAGGCATAAGTGCCGCTTTGAAACAGTGGGTTCTGTGTGGCAATCACCCAGAATGGTTTTGGCAAGGCATAGCGTACGCCATCAATGGTGGCATAGCCCTCTTCCATGGCTTCAAGTAAGGCACTCTGGGTTTTGGGGCTACAACGGTTAATTTCATCTGCCAGTAAAATCTGGGTGAAAATCGGGCCTTGTTTAAACTCGAACTGATGTTCTTTCTGGTTAAACATATTAATACCGATGACATCGCTGGCCAGCATATCGTTGGTAAATTGAATCCGCTGGAACTTCAACCCTGCCAGATGTGCCAGACTACTCGCCAATGTGGTTTTCCCCAGACCCGGTAAATCCTCAAATAGAACATGACCACCTGCAATCAGACAGCACAGCGCCAACTTGGTCTGGGCCTGCTTGTCCAGTACGATGGCATTGACCTCTTCAAAAAAATGCTGGATCTTGGGCGCATAACTTGCAATCTTTTGTTCAAGCACAGTATTGAGATGTGCAGTATCGTTATTTTCCTTTTGTTTCATGCCCCAGATCACACTAATTTTCCTAATAAAACACGGTCTAGGATTAACATACACTGAAATTTTAATTTCCCCAAAAGATCAATTCTCTATCTGTGTAACTGAATGAGAATACCCGCGACAAAATGGCAAAAATTCAAATAAAAATAGGTGGGTTTTATCAAGTACGGAGAAAATGGCAACATAGAAAACAGGCAAAAAAACCGGTTCAAGAAGAAATCATTTTTTCTTCGAGTGCGAGTATTAATACCTCGTATACATTTTATTTATGATAGTTAAAACACCATACTTAAAAGGTATGCAGATTTATTTTTATCCTGGATTTGAATCAAGAATATTCTGAAACAACTGAGTGAATGAAATGAGAGGTCATTCGCTCGGCCATTTTTAAGACCGATATTTAGGCATAAAAAAGCGCCCCGAAAGGCGCTTGTTTTACTCAATGATTAACACGGACACTTTTTCATCCCGCCGCCTGCCGATGGATAACGCGAATCCACACAGTGACGATAAAATGTTTTCGGGTCCATCGCTTCCAGGTCTGGATGATGCTTGCGCATATGCTCCACATAGGTCTGGTAATCTGGCACCCCAACCATCAGGCGGAAACTTTGCTGCAAGCGTTGCCACAAGGTCGCAATACGTGACCAGTTTTTCGGATTCAGAATCAAATCCTTTTGTGACATCACGGTCATTTTGATGATTTTATAAATCATGGTTTTTCCGCTTTTGGCAAATTTCAGATTCATAAGACTCTCCTTAATGACCTTTCGCTGGCTGAATGTCTTCAGGATCGCGATAGATGGCTTCCGCTTCATGCACAGAAGGATTCGGATCTGCTAAAGCACGACGAATCACGCGAATCGCGGCGAACAGCATCACAAAAGCAACGATCATAAAAAAGGCACAAAGTGCGGCATTAATCTGATTCGACATGGCCACAGTCTGCATTTCTGCAATACTTTTAGCCGGCGCCAGGATTTCATTATTGGCGATGGCCGTATTGAAACGATCAGCTTGTGCCAGGAAACCAATCTTCGGATTTTCGTGGAAAATCTTCTGCCAGCCGGCAGTCATGGAAGTAATGAACAGGAAAACGGTCGGGATAATGGTGACCCAGACATATTTCTGTTTTTTCATTTTGAACAGAATGACTGTACCGAGAATGAGCGCCATCGCAGCCAGAATCTGGTTACCAATACCAAATAGCGGCCATAAGCTGTTAATGCCGCCGAGTGGATCGACCACGCCCTGATAGACGAAGAAGCCCCAACCTGCGACTGCAACCGCAGTACCCAGCAAGTTACCAAAGAAATTATGCGAGTTTTTCACCGCAGGAATCACGATGCCGACTGTATCCTGCACCATAAAGCGACAGGCACGCGTACCGGCATCTACCGCTGTCAGAATGAATAGAGCTTCAAACAGAATCGCAAAGTGATACCAGAACGCCATCATTTCACGGCTATTAAAAATTTCCGTGATGATATGCGCCATACCAATCGCAAAAGTCGGTGCACCACCTGTACGTGACAGAATCGAGTTTTCACCGACTTCTTGAGCCAATAAAGTCAAGGCTTCAGGGGTTACCACAAAACCAAGGGTACGCACTGCTTCTGCCGCACTTTCTGCGGTAGTCCCGAGTAAGGCGGCTGGCGAGTTAATCGCAAAATAAATTCCCGGATCCAGAACTGCGGCACAGATCAAAGCCATGATCGCCACAAAAGATTCCATCAACATACCGCCATAACCGATCACACGGATATCGCGTTCGTTATTGACCAGTTTCGGTGTCGTTCCCGAAGAGACCAAGGCGTGGAAACCGGAAATCGCACCACAGGCAATGGTAATAAACAGGAATGGGAACATGGAGCCTGCAAATACTGGGCCAGTACCATCAATAAACTTGGTCACCGCTGGCAGTTTCATTTCAGGCATGGCAAACAGAATACCAATCGCCAGACCGGCAATTACACCAATTTTCAAGAAAGTGGATAGATAATCACGTGGCGCAAGCAACAGCCACACCGGCAATACTGATGCAATAAATCCATAGATAATCAATGCCCAGGTCAGCTCAGTTCCCGATAGTGTGAAGAACGGCCCCCAGTACGGATGTTGCGCGATGTTTTCACCGTAGATGATCCCGAGCATCATCAATACAAAACCAATAATCGACACTTCTGCAATTTTACCCGGACGGATAAAACGCATATACACGCCCATAAAGATCGCAATCGGAATCGTGGCAGCAATACTGAACACGCCCCACGGACTATTGGTCAAGGCTTTAACCACCACCAGTGCCAACACCGCCAGGATGATGATCATCACGCCTAAAGCACCCAGCATGACGATAATACCGGCAAAGGTGCCGAGTTCCTGCTTGGCCATTTCACCGAGTGAACGACCGTCACGACGGGTCGAAATAAACAGCACCAGAAAATCCTGTACCGCACCGGCCAGTACTACACCGACCAAGAGCCAGATGGTTCCGGGCAAATAACCCATTTGTGCGGCCAGGATCGGACCGACCAGCGGGCCTGCACCGGCAATTGCAGCAAAGTGATGGCCAAACAAAACACTTTTATTGGTTGGCACATAGTCCAGACCATCGGCCAGACGATGCGCAGGGGTTAAACGGCGTTCATTCAGCTCAAATACTTTGGTGGCAATAAACAGGCTATAGAAACGGTAAGCAATGCTATAGACACAGGCAGCTGCCAGTACCAGCCAGACTGCATTGACATGCTCACCCCGACTCAGGGCCAGCATTCCAAAGGAGACTGCACCCACTATGGCTACCAAAAGCCAAATTATTTTCGAAGTCAGCGTGGACTTCTTTTGTAAAGTTTCCATTCAATCCCTCATATTGTGATGCATACAAATCAGCGCGGTTGTTGTTGTTCGAAGTACTGCTGTTTTCCCTTGCGACTTTACGCCTGTTCTTTTCACTTTCCTCTAAGACTTTGGCATAAAAAAAGGGATGATTTAAATCATCCCTCTCGATAATAGTCTATTTTCAAACCATTATGCACGTTCTAAATAATCACCAGTACGGGTGTCTACACGAACGCTTTCTTCTTGCTGTACGAATAATGGAACACGTACCACAGCACCTGTTTCAAGTTTCGCCGGCTTACCGCCACCGCCAGAAGTATCACCACGAACACCTGGATCAGTTTCAACGATTTTAAGTACTACGAAGTTCGGTGGAGTCACGTTTAAAGGCACGCCATTGAACAACATGATGGTACATTTTTCATTTGAATCGTCTTTTAACCATTTTGCAGCCTCGCTCATCGCTGTTTTATCAGCTGCGATCTGTTCAAAGGTAACAGGATCCATGAAGTTCCACATTTCGCCATCGTTGTACAAGTATTCCATTTCTACTTCAACGATATCAGCCGCTTCTAGGTTCTCGCCTGATTTGAAAGTTTTTTCCAGAACTTTACCTGATTTAAGGTTACGTAATTTTACGCGGTTAAAAGCTTGGCCTTTACCTGGTTTTACGTATTCGTTTTCCATGATTGAACATGGGTTGCCATCAAGCATAACCTTAAGGCCTGACTTGAAATCATTCGTAGAATAATAGGCCATGACTGGCGCACTCCAAACTTACTAACTTTAATCTATTGATGCTATGGGCTGTTGCAATGTCATTTAGCAAGTCTGACACGAACATTGAGTTGCCACATGCACATTCATTTGATGTTGCGTATTCTAAATGAGCAATACACTTTGCCGCAATGAAAAAATCCGCTTTCACCCGCTCAGGCTGTTTAAGTTACAATCAGACATGAAAATCCTTTGTTTATTCATGTCTTGCTCAACGTTAAAATAGCATCAGGCGAGCACGAAGATCAGCATAGCTTAATCACTCTTTATTTTACAGCGCAGTGGATTATTGCGCTTGCGCACAAACTGTTAAACTGCGCCCATCAGGCTTTGTCCTCTCACTTATTATTGTTAATCTTCCAGCATGACAAACTATTTATATCAAGAACAAAACTGGCAATCACAGCTCAGCGACCTGATCACTGATCCACGCGAACTGCTTGAAGTACTGCAACTTGCACCAGAGCAACTGCTCTCAGGTGCCATTTTAGCTTCTGAACAGTTTAAGTTGCGTGTCCCACGCGATTTTGTGGGCAAAATGCAGATCGGAAACCCTTTAGACCCCCTGCTTTTACAAGTGCTGCCCCATCATCTGGAACTGGAAGAACATCCAGAATTTGTTACCGATCCCTTGGGCGAAGAACAGGCCAATCAGCAGCCCGGCGTATTACATAAATATAAATCGCGTTTCTTGCTGACGCTGACCGGTGCCTGTGCCGTGCATTGTCGTTACTGTTTCCGCCGGCATTTTCCTTATCAGGACAACCTGCCTAAAAATGAAGACTGGATCAATATCAAGCAATATCTGCAAAGCCAGCCCGATATTAATGAAGTAATTCTGAGCGGTGGTGATCCACTGACCTTATCGAACCGGAAATTAAAAACCTGGATTGAACGACTAGAATCAGTACCACATCTCAAATTCTTAAGAATACATTCACGAGTTCCTATTGTGATCCCCAACCGAGTCGACGAAGAGCTACTTAGCATGTTAAAAAACAGTAGGCTACGTATTATTCTGGTGGTACACTCAAACCATGCATCGGAGCTGGATGACTTCACTTGCAAGCGTTTAAACCAACTGGTTCAACAACAGATTACTGTGCTGAATCAGGCAGTTTTATTAAAAGGTGTGAATGATTCTGCTCAGGTTTTGACAGATTTAAGCTATCGCTTGTTTGATGCCGGGGTGATGCCGTATTATTTACATGTACTTGATAAAGTAAAAGGTGCACATCATTTTGATTTACCACCTGATGACATTTATGAGATTTATACTGAAGTTTTAGCGAACCTTCCGGGGTATTTGGTTCCTAAACTGGTTCGAGAAATAGCGGGCGAGAACAATAAGACACCGCTTTTTGGGGTTTCAACATTTTTGAGTTAAATAATAAAGATGAGCAAGCATACGTCCGACATTTTTCAGACACCGACGGAACTCACACGGGATCAGCTGAGCTTTTGCCCGACGACTGCCAAAGCTTTGCAAGAGTGGGTTTCCGGTATTTCAATTTTGCAACTGGGAAATTCATCCAAATCCCTGTTTAATGCCTTATTAGAAATTTCTGAGCTGAAATGCACAGAAACCCTGCGCTTTGACCTGATTCAGGTCTTGCATCCGACCCTTGAAAATGTTCTGACCAGTCTGGAAAAGCATTTTGTCAATCAGGGGCTGATTACTTCGGATCGTAACGATCAAATCATTGAACTGGCCATGCTGCTGCGTAGCCATTTTGCCAAAATTTATATTGATATCGTCAAACGCTGTAATCATCAACTGACCCATCAAAAATTTTCCCTGTTTTCTCTGGGTAAAAAGAAAAGCATTCAAACCGCGCGTATGGTGTCGATTTATTATGCTTTGCAACAGCTCAGCCTGCTGTTATATCAACAGCATATGTTATACAGCACACCGGATATGGGGCAATGGTTGGCTGCACATCAACTGCTTGAATGTGCAATCGAAAATAATTTCTACCAAAGCAATATCAATCAGGTTTTAGGCACCCAGCACGAGATCCAGAATATTGCACATGCTTATGCTCAACTGATTTTACTGGATATTTTTAATACCCATCAGATTCGCCCTGCAGAAATTCAGGGGCTGTACCTATGCAGTTTTGACTGGGCCAAACTGGTGCAGATTCTACCGAAAGAAACCACACTGTCCCGCTATGTGGTGGATGCCAGCAAAGATCACCCCCCGATCTTTAATTCGCATCAGGGTGAAAATTTTCAGCCAAGCTTCTATATTTCCACCCAGAATCTGATGGAACATTTGACCCATACTCAAAGCAAAAATGCCCAGTATCTGTCGCGTAATGAAAAACTGTTCCTGACCCCTGCACTACATTTTCATATCTATAATCTGCTCTCGAATAATATCGAACGCCGTCACGAACGTTATGAATATTCAGCCCAGATCAATATCTGCTTTGGCTTGACGGTGGCACATTTTTATCTATCCAAAGGTAAAAACTTTAACGAGACCCTGGAACTTGAGGCCAATTATAACTTCCAGAGTGAAAGCAGTTTTGTCAGCTCAATGGAAAATGCCATTCCAAGTGGTTTTAGCAGCATCAAGGCCCTCGATCGCGAAACCAAACAGATTCATAGCGCTGAAGTTCTGGATATTAGTGTCAATGGTTACCGGATTAAATGGTCAGGCATTACCCCTGCCAATCTGAAAACCGGTGAATTTATTCTGGTTCAGGAAAAATCACAGCGTCAGTGGCGTGGTGGTGTGATTCGCTGGATCAAGCAATCGACCGACAAGAGTCTGGAAATTGGGCTGGAAGTTCTGGCTCAGGAATTATTCCCTTGCGCGGCTTATAGCCGTACCGAACGCCATCATGTCAATTATCAGCCTGCACTGCTGGTAAAAATGACGCAACTGGATCAGGTCACGACCAGTGTGATTGTCTCTGGTTCACAGATGTTTAGGGAAAAACAAACCATTCATTTACGCCTCGGTCAGAAAGAATTAAAAATCTATCTGACCAAAGCACAACTGATTACGCAGAGTTTTATCCGTTTTGATTATGAATTATTGAATGATCAAGAAGAAGAAATGATAGAAAACTTTATCGGTCAGCACATGAATGAAAGCAGAAATCATGATTTATGGGAAGCATTGAAGTGAGAAATCCATTATTGTCTAAAAAGTTAAAACGTACCGAAACACGTTTACTGATTATTGATGATAATCAAATTAGATATAACCAAATCCGTGATCTTCTGACCAGCAATGACTATCAGGTTGATGCTGTCCTGCTTGATGATTTGCAATCTTTTGAAAAACAGTTAAATTTTAACTGGGATCTGATTATCTTTGGCCGTGCTTATGATCTGAAATATGAACAGGCCTTAAGTCTGGTGCGTCTTTCCCAGCAGTCTCATCTGCCGATGATTTTGCTTAAACCGGATGACTATCAGGCTGAACACTATGCCCAGTATATTCATAAAGGAATTTATGACATTCTCAATTTTGACTACCTGGAACGCTTTTATGTGGGACTGGTTCGGGCATTGTCATTTAGCCGTGTATCGCAGACCCAGCAACATTTGCTCAATGAACTGGAAGCAGCACAAAGTCAGACACAATCCTTAGTCGAAGATAGTAATCGTGCCATCGCAACCATTCAAGAAGGGATTCATATTCAGGCCAATGCAGACTATCTGAAACTGTTTGGCTTACAAAGTGAAGACGAGATTATTGGCCTGCCGCTGCTAGATCTATTACAACCTTCTGATCTAAACGACTTTAAAACACGTTTCAAAAAGATTTCTCAAGGCCAGGTCGATTTAGGCCGGGTTGAAATCCACTCTCTTAATCCGCGTGTCGCCGCATCTAACCCATTAAAACTGGAATTCTTGCCATCCAGCGCTGAAGAAGATGCACTACAAATTACTATTGATACTCAGGCTCAAGCAGGCAATACCGAGAAGCCGGCCGGAAAACCGAGTACTTTCCAGCTCCTTAAACGTGAAATAACCAAACAGTCCGCACCTGTAAATGCCATAGTAACTTTCTCTTTAAGTTCCTATGAACCAGAAGTTCTACAGTCTGAGTGGACGACGTTTAGTGGATATTTCAAAGCTGTTAAAGAATTCCTCAAAGAACAAACCCATGTTCCATTATTCAAGCTGGAATATGACGTCCTTGTCGGTCTGTTCCAGGCAGATTCCAAAGCAATTCTTGAATCCAAACTGATCGGATTAAATGCACTCAGCAAGCCACAATTAGTGACAGTGGGACAAAATTCGTTCCCGCTCAATTTACGCATGGGTTATGTGGTTCTGGAACAGGGTTTAAATGATGAAGCGCACTGCAATGAACTGATTGCACGAGCCTTCTCTACGTCTTTACCTCAAGCAGAAGTAGCACCTGAATTTGTACTGGATATTCCTGCTTCACTGAGCAACCAGCCATCTCTAGAAATGCCGCAGATCGATTTTAGTGTGGCTGAAACACCAATCGAAAGCCCAACAGTTGCGGCGATCAGTCCAGCAGTCAGCTCTATTCCTGCGGCGACACCTCATATCCTGAAAGCTTTGAGTGAATGTCTGGATCGTGGTGAAATCCATTTAAAATATCAGCAGTTGTATGATAAAGAAGATACCCGCCTTTATACTTATGAAGTGACCAGCGGCTTCATTTATGAGAATAAATGGCAGGATATTTCTACACTCCTTGAACTGCATGAAGATGATGAGCTGTCGATTAAACTGGATCGCTGGATTCTGGTTGAAGCCAGTAAACAGTTGCACAACTTTATTACCCAGTATCCGGATGCGACCTTAATCGTGAATTTGAACCGTGCGGTACTCTTTAAAGACCGTAGCTTCCCGGAATTTATTTCCAAGCTGATTACGATTATTCGCAGCAAAGTCCGACATCCGCTGATCCTGCAATTCTCTGAAGAAGATATTCTGCTGAATCAACAGGATGCGCAGAAATATCTACGTGTTCTGCATGAACATGGCGCGCTGATTGCGCTGCGTGATTTTGGTCAATCGATGTATGGTCCGAATTTGCTGCGTGAGCTGGAAATAGATGGTGTCAGCTTGCATTCCAGCTTGACCCAGATGCTGAATAACGAGACTGGAGTCGAGCAGCTGCAGGAAAAAATCACCAGCTATAATGATATCAAACCGCTGAATATTCTGGTCCGCGAATTAAATGATATGACCCTGTTCGCCAATGCCTGGAATGTTGATGCCCGCTTTATTCAAGGGGATTATTTCCAGAAAAAACTCGATCACCTGATTGATGTACAAGAGCATTAAATAGTTATATGCCTGCCATGCGGTTATTTTCCAAATGGCAGGCACAAAAAAACGGGCTTGAGGCCCGTTTTTTCATTTTGGGTATTAACGTTTAACAGAACGTGACATACCAGCAAAACGTTGTTTGAACTTGTCGATACGACCGCCAGTGTCAACGTTCTTTTGCTTACCAGTGTAGAATGGGTGGCAAGCTGAACATACGTCTAGGTAAAGTGTTTCTTTACCAGCAGCTGAACGAGTTTCGATTACGTTACCACATGAACAAGTCGCAACTAAAGTTTCATATTTTGGGTGAATATCGGCGCGCATGGTCGATTACTCCATTAGATTCAAGAAGGTTTAGCTGTCATCGCTATTGATCACTCTCAAATGAGGAAGCAGGAACAAAGTTCATGCAGATCAACACCACAACAGACCATTCTTTTGGCCCACCGAGACGGATACCGTCAGAGCTAAGCACAACAAGTGGGCATTATTATACGTGAAAAAAATTCAATATGCGAATTATTCTTCTGCTTCTGACTCAGCCTCTTTGGCCCACACATTGGCAATAATCCCGCAAACCATCAATTGAATCTGATGAAAAATCATGATCGGCAAAACAATCATGCCCAGTGGCTGGCCAATAAATAGAATTTGTGCCATCGGCACGCCACTGGCCAGGGTTTTTTTAGAACCGCAGAAAAATACCGTCTTCTGGTCAGCGCGACTAAAACCCAGCCAGCGTGGGATATACAGCGACAACAGCATCACCAGGGTCAAAAGCACCGAACAGGCTAGCAATAACAGCAATAATGTACTGAGACTGACTTCATTCCAAAGTCCCGCTACTACGGCGCTACTAAAAGCACCATAGACCACCAGTAAAATTGAGCCTTGATCGAAGACCTTGACGATTTTTGGCATTTTCATCATTTTTGGATAAATCCAGGGACGTAAAATTTGCCCCAAGATAAAAGGTACCAATAACAACAGCGTAATCTGGATAATCGAAGCGGTTGGGTCAAACCCGTGCTCAGATTGACCTAAAATGAAAAATGCGACCAATACCGGGGTGATAAACATGCCGATAATATTGGAAAAAGATGCACTACAGACAGCACCGGCCACATTCCCATGTGCGACGGAAGTAAAAGCAATCGAAGACTGAACGGTAGATGGCAGGAAGCACATAAATAGGAAGCCCCAGTACAGCTCCTGCCCGAGCATTGGCAATAAAATCGGCTTGGCCAGCAAACCTAGAATAGGAAACAAGGCAAAAGTCAGTGCAAAGACCAAAGTATGTAATTTCCAGTGCATGATCCCCTCCACCACCGCTTCGCGGGACAGCTTGGCACCGTGCAGGAAAAATAGAATGGCAATCGCGCCTGTCGTGATCCAGCCAAAAACTTCAGCGGCCTGTCCGGAGACAGGCACTACACTGGCCAACAGCACCATGACAAATAGCAATATCGTAAAGCGGTCCAATGCCAACAATTTAAGCATCTGCTGTTCTTCCCTTAAAGTTTTATTGTTCGATAAAAAAATGCCCGGCTATCTTAACAGATGCCGGGTCCATGCTATGCACTCAGGTTGATGTAATATTTTCATCTATACGTGAATACATTTCATCTATCACGCTACATCCCACTTAGTTATTACGTGCATCCTGATCTTGCTGGATCAGCTCGATTTTATAGCCATCTGGATCTTCTACAAATGCAATGACAGTCACACCGCCTTTCATTGGACCAGCTTCACGCACGACATTACCACCACGTGCCTTGATCTCTTCACATGCCTTATAAGCATCATCGACTGCAATCGCGATATGACCATAGGCATTGCCCAGCTCATAGCTGTCTGTATCCCAGTTATGCGTCAATTCAAGTACGGTGTGATTTTCTTCATCGCCATAACCGACAAAAGCCAGGGTAAAACGGCCCTCTTCGTAATCACGTTTACGAAGCAAAGTCATGCCAAGTACTTCAGTATAGAACTTGAGCGATTGTTCTAAATTGCCTACACGTAACATGGTATGCAGCATGCGCATATTAATCATCCTTCTGTACAGATTGTTGTTGGTGTTCACCGAGCAGTTTTGCGACCCAAACCACCAGAATCAGGATCGGAATCCCAATTAACGTGGTCATGAGGAAGAATTTCGGATAACCAATATTGGTCACTATAGTACCCGAATATCCGCCTAAAATCTTGGGAGTCAGGGTCATGAGTGAGCTAAAAATCGCATATTGAACCGCGGTAAATGACACACTGGTCAGGCTCGACAAGAATGCAATAAACGCAGCACCCGCAAGTCCGGCAGCCAGATTATCGACAATAATGGCAAAATAAAGCCACTTGTCGCTATAAGGTTTGATGACCTTACCACTGACTTCAATCATGTCTGAACTACTGCCATCTATCACCGCCAAAGGCTGAATATCAACATCCAGATTCTGGCCAGGGATGAGCTGATCATTGACCTGATAAACATGTGTGGTTTGCTGAAGCGCCTGGCCATCTTGCATCAAGACTGCACTGACAATATGTGCGGGTGAGTGAATCAGTTGCTGCGCAGGAATCGCGGCAGTAAATACGCCTTCACTTTCTAATTTTGCCTCAAGATTCTGATCATTGATTTGTAAAACAATCTTTTGATTCGGTTGCAGCGCTGCACCGACATATTGACCACGTACCACAATGGTCTTGTCCTGTTCAGCGACATTGAGGGTATTGTCACTGGTGATCGGCAGAATCTGTAACTGGGTGCTGCCCTGTTGTGCAGTCAAATACGGCATGCTGACCTGTACAGGCTGAGTAGCATGATCTGAATTTAGATAGCTGGCTGTCACTTGCAGTTGCTTACTCTGCGCTAAAACATCACTGGGTACATTCAGCTTCCAGTAACCGACTTCATCGGTATCGGCCTGATAAACCTGATTAGCGACCCTAACTTCGACAGCTGCCAGTTTTTCACCAGATTTGACCAGTCCAATAAAAATCAGGTTGGTGGAACAGGCCAGCACGGCACCGACAAACATCAGTTTCATGATGTTCATTTTCTGGGCCAGTAAACCACCGAGAAAACCACCAATTAAAGAGAAAATCACCCCATAGACTTTGACCGCTTCGGCAATCTGCTCTTTACTGAAATTCAGGTCCTGATAGAAGACGTTGGAAATGACCCCGGCAATGATATCGGAAACCCGATAAAAACCGATCAATAACAACAGCACCAATGCCAGTTTTAAGCCATAGCGCCTAAAGAAGTCTGCAACCGGATTAACCCAGGTTTCATAGGCCATCTGCTTGTTGACTGCACCCATTTTCACCAAGCTTGCACCAATGGCAAAGGCAATCGCACCAGAACCAATAAAGCGTAAGGCTTCAAAGCAGAACAAGGCAAAAGTATCTTGAATGGTGAACTGTTCGGTAATACTGACGACCAGATTGCCGGAATAGATATAGCTCAGTACAAAGCTGATCACTGCGACAAAAAACACTGCGACTAAACGGAAATAATCACTGCGCAGATAATGTTTAGGCACACGGTCAACCTGCGGTTCCCGAATGCAGAGCGTGGTGACAATTCCGACCAGCATTACCGCGGCCATGGCCAGATAGGTCCATTTCCAGGCATCGTAAATATAATTGCCTTTGGCTGTGCCCAAATAAGCGGCCAGAAACAAGGCGCCAGCACCCGCCACGATCATCCCGATCCGGTAACCGGCATTATAGGTCGCGGCCAAGACGGTCTGCATCTGGGTTTCCGCCAGTTCAATCCGGTAGGCATCAATCACAATATCCTGCGTTGCAGCAGAAAAGCCTAACAGGACTGCACCCAGCGCCATTTGCTGTAAATGAGTTACGCCCAAAGCCGGATCAGAAAAAGCCATAATGGAAATGGCGCAGACAATCAGAATCTGTGCAATCAGCAACCAGGCTCGACGGCGTCCCAGAGCCTTGGTCAGAAAAGGCACTGGCAGTTCATCAATGAGCGGCGCCCAGACGAATTTAAACGAGTAGCCCAATGCTGCCCAGCTAAAAAAAGTGACTGCACTTTTGCTGATTCCGGCCTCACCTAACCATAAAGACAGACTGGAAAAAATCAGAAGAATCGGGACACCGGCCGAAAATCCCAAGAACAGCATGATCAAGGCACGTCGATCTAAAAATGCTGTAAATGCGGATTTCCAACCCGTCGTTTGTGTTGTCATTGCTTTATTATTTTCCGCGGAAAAACCAATTGCTGCTATTCAATCCTGTAATAGCGCATCTTTCAACAAGATTTATATATTTATCACATTTCCGGTTTTTTATTTTCTGGCAAAAGCCACATGTTCGCTTGAATTTTCCAAGCAAATCTGTATACCTTAACGCTTATCAACGTAATATTTCGTTTTGGATTTCAACAGTGACCCAGAGACTCGATCAAATTAATTCTTCTATCGCCAGCAACAATACGACAACACCAGAAAATATCCGCTCAGATTTACTTATCTCGGCATTTGAACAAAGCGAAATTCACAACACCCTTGAGCATACCCGCTTAAAATCCACCCAACTGACGCACATTCCAAACCTAGAAAAAATTCCGGCGTCGACCAAACGGATCAAGCCCCTGAATAATTTCTTGGGGCAAGACCGCGCACGGGCTTCCGTAGAGGCCGGGATTGCCTTACCTTATTCAGGCTATAATATTTTTGCCGTGGGTACGGCTGGCCTGGGCAAGCGCACCATGGTGAAGCGCCTGCTGCAACAGCATGCCAAAACCATGGAAACACCCAATGATTGGGTTTATGTCAACAACTTTCAAAACCAGCGCCAACCAATAGCTTTGGAGCTGCCTGCCGGTCAGGGTCCAAAATTTCAGGCCATGTTAAACCAAAGCTGGCAAACCATTCTGAAACAGCTTGAACGCCGTTTTACCGCGGAAACCTATCACAACCGCATTGAAATGATTCGCCAGGAAACTGGCGATGAACAGCAACAGGCGCTGATCGAACTCACCAAAGAAGGTGCAGAACTCGATCTGAAACTGATCTCGCGACACGATGAACACTGCTTTGTTCCCGTACATCTGATTGATGACAAATTACAGGAAATGACTCAGGAAGATCTGAATGCGCTGAGCAATCAGGATCGGGCCGAATTGGCAACCAATATGCGCTATATGGACAAAAAACTGGAGCGTCTGGGTTTGCATCTGGGTGATCTGGAAGATGATGCACGCGACCGTGTTCAGATTCTGAATCGTGATATTGCCAAACAGGTGGTGGTGCCACGTGTAGAACAGATTCTCTCCAAGTTCAAACATGTGCAAGGCTTGGAACATTATCTAAAATATTATGCCGAAGATATTATCAATAATGTCGAAATCGTGCTGGAACAGGAAGAGGATGATTTCACCCCGGCACTATTCAGCCGCGTACCGGCACGTTATCAGGCCAACGTGATTATTACCCACAAGCCGAATAGCGGTGCGCCAGTCATCTTTGAAGATTTTCCAACACATTACAATTTACTCGGCCATGTGGAACAGCTAACCCAAAATGGCACGATCACCACGGACTTCACCCTGATTCGTCCGGGAACGTTGCATAAAGCCAATGGCGGCTTTCTGATGCTGGAAGCGGAACAATTACTGGAACAGCCTTATGCATGGCAAGGTTTGAAGCGTGCGCTTAAATCCGGGCATTTAAAACTGTCTTCACTTGAGCATATGATCACGCTAACCGGCAGTATTTCAATTGAACCGGCATCGATTCCATTGAACATTAAAGTGATCTTGCTGGCCGAGCCTGAAATTTATTATGAAATTCTAGAGCTTGAACCGGAGCTGGGCAGCATCTTTAAAATCCGTGCTGATTTTACCGATACATTACAACGTAATGACGACAACGAGCAGGCCTATATGCAGCTGATTGCCGACTATGTGCAATCGGATAAATTATTGCCTTTTGACCGTTCTGCTTTGGCTGCACTGCTCACAGATTCCAGCCGTCAGGCCGAAGACCAAAGTTCATTATCATTACATGCCCTGACGCTGGGTGACCTGATTCGTGAAGCGCATCATCATGCCTTTCAGGCCGGTGACAAGATGGTCTCGGAAAAGCATATCAATACTGCACTCGATCATCGTAAATATCGCTTAGGCTATTTACGTGAGTTGTACTGGCAGGATCTGACCCGTGGTACACAGCTGATCGAAACCCGTGGCCATCGTCTGGGACAGATTAATGCTTTGTCGGTAATTCATTATGCCGATGTCGAATTTGGCCTTCCTTCACGCCTGACTGCTTCGGTGTATCAAGGGGGTGGTGACATTCTCGACATTGAGCGCAGTGTGGAACTCGGTGGCTCCTTGCATGCCAAAGGCGTGTTATTGATGTCGTCTTTCCTGAAAGCACATTTTGGTCGTGAACAGACCCTGCACTTCTCTGCTGCGCTGGCCTTTGAACAAAGCTATGGTCAGGTCGATGGTGACAGTGCCACAGTCGCAGAACTGTCTGCCCTGCTCTCTGCGATTAGCCAGTTACCGATTGATCAATCCTGGGCCATTACCGGCTCTATGAACCAGTTGGGACAAGTACAGCCAGTGGGCGGTGTCAATGCCAAAATTGAAGGTTTCTTTGATGCCTGCAAGCTGCAAGGTCTGACCGGCAAACAAGGCGTGATTATTCCACGTCAGAATATGCAGCATCTGATGCTGCGTAAAGATGTCACCATTGCTGTCGAAGAAGGTCAGTTCCATATTCATGCGATTGATACCATTGATCAGGCGCTGGAAATCCTGATGGCGCGTCCGGTCGGCACCTTGGATAAAAAAGGTCGCTATAGCAAAAATTCAATCTATGCCGCAGTGATGGCACAGCTGGATTACTGGCAAGCGATTGAAGATGGTGGTGAGCTGGTCGAATTACCGAAGAAAAAGAAAAAAAAGAAGAAGAAAAAAGACAAGAAGCAAATTGTTGAGCCACACACTGAACTTGAAGCAGGTCATGCAATAGCCCAAAAGCCAAATGCAGCAACAGAAGATTAATCCGGTCGTTGCTCTATCTTTAAAATAGCAATAAAAAAGCGCTTCTCAATGAAGCGCTTTTTTAACATCTGGCCTAATTTAAACCTTAATTAAGCATCAGCTGCCGGGCTGTACTGTTCAACCAAAGGCTTTAATTCACCTTTTTGGAACATGTCGAGCATGATATCGCTCCCACCGATCAATTCACCATTGATCCAAAGCTGTGGAAATGTCGGCCAGTTGGCGATTTGTGGTAACATCGCACGAATGTCCTGATTTTCCAGAATGTTTACATAAGCAAACGGACGACCAATCTGACTGAGTGCTTCTACTGCACGTGCAGAAAAACCACATTGTGGAAATTGCGGTGTGCCTTTCATATAAAGAAGTACTGCATGTTTAGCAATTTGGTCACGAATTAACGCTTCGGTATCGCGTGCTTGTTCAGTCATTGATAAATCCTCAACTCATCTGTCTGGCATTATACCCAAATCCAGACAAAACAGTATGTCTAAAGCAATAATTCCAATTTTATTTACAATTACCCTTTAAATCTGAGCGGGTTTTTGCTTATATAAGTTTTTCTTTCCACCTAACAGTTAAGAGTTAGTCATGAATAATATTACCCTCGCACCGGTACAAACTGATCAACCTTCTCACTTGATGCCTGTATTTGGCCGTCAACCGATCAGCTTTGTCCGAGGACGAGGTGCATATCTTTATACCGAAGATGGTACAGAGTATTTAGATGCATTAACCGGAATTGCAGTATGTGGTCTGGGTCATGCGCATCCAGTCATTGCCGAAGCAATTGCTGATCAGGCTGCGACCTTGATTCATACCAGCAACCTGTTTGAAGTGCCTTGGCAAACTGCGGCAGCACAAAAACTGGCCGAAGTCGCGGGTATGGAAGAAGTATTCTTCTCCAACAGTGGCGCAGAATCAAATGAAGGTGCAATCAAAATTGCACGTAAATTCGGTCATATGCAAGGCATTGCTTCACCCAAAATTATTGTGGCGGATCATTCTTTCCATGGCCGTACCATGGCCACCCTCTCTGCAACAGGCAATAAAAAAGTTCAGGAAGGCTTTGGTCCGCTGGTCGAAGGTTTTATTCGTGTACCTTTTGGTGATCTCGAAGCGATTGAAGAGGCAGCGCTTCATCATCCGGATATCGTAGCCATTTTAGTTGAGCCCATTCAGGGTGAAGGTGGTGTAAATACCGCACCTCAAGGTTTCAGCTATCTCGAAGAGATTCGTCAAATCTGTAACCAGCACAACTGGTTGATGATGCTAGACGAAGTGCAAACCGGGAATGGCCGTACGGGCAAATATTTTGCTTATCAGCACACCAGCATTATTCCTGATGTACTGACCACAGCCAAAGGCTTGGGTAATGGTTTCCCGATTGGCGCCGTCATGACTCAAGGTCGTGGTGTAGGTGTACTAACTGCCGGTAATCATGGTTCGACTTATAGTGGTACAGCTTTGGGTTCACGTGTGGTCTACACCATTCTCGATATTATGCAAAAAGAAAATATCGTCGCCAATGCTGCGGAAAAAGGCGCTTATATCGTGGATCAGTTACGCAACAAACTGGTCGATCAAAATGTGAGCGTGCGTGGTTTCGGTCTGATGATCGGAATTGAATTACCGAAAGAATGTACTGAGCTGGTCGCAATTGCACGTGATGAATACAAAACCATCATCAATGTGACTGCCGGTAATGTGGTTCGCCTGTTGCCTACCCTGAACATTACTCAGGAACAGGCTGATCAGCTGATTGAGCGTTTAGTGAAAATGATCAACGCTTTTTTGGCCTAAACCCTGCGCTTAAAAACAAAAAAGCCGCTTGAAAGCGGCTTTTTTATATTCTGTATCTTATGATGCGGCTTGTAAAATACGCCCACCAGAAATCTGGTCAAAATATTGTTTCAATGTATCTAGGCAACGAAGAATTTTTGTCGGTTGTTGCTCACGTTTCGGCATGACTGCATATAGTGTAATCGGTGGAAGTCGCCATTCAGGCAAAACTTCAACCAAAGTGCCATTCAGTAAGTCTTTTTTCGCATCGAGATATAAAATCTTGGCAATCCCATTGCCCTGCAAGCACATCGATTTTGCCACCAGACCATTATTGGTACTGAAACGGGATTTCAATTCAAAATCGGCTTTTTCTGCAGTATTGACATTTTGAAACTGGAAATACTGATGATTTTTGATATGGGTCAAAGGCAGCACATCATGATTTTTAAGATCATCAGGACGTGAAATAATGGTGCTCTGATTAATATAACTCGGTGTCGCCACCAGAATTTGCTCAATCTGCATCAATGGCACCACCTGAAGATTGTGCTCATCATTTTTCTGTTCAAATCTTAAGGCGATATCGATACGCCCATCGAACAAATCAACCTCATGATTATTGGTTTCCAGATGTACTGCCAGGCCACGATGTGCGGACATCCAGTGAGAAAGTGCAGGAATCACATGATTCGCGCACAATTCTGGCAAAGCGACAATGCGCAGTTCACCCACAAGATCATCGCGTAATTCATTGATTCGGACTTTACCGCGCTCTGCAGCAGATAGCATTTCCTGGCAACTGTAGAAAAAAGCTTGTCCCGCTTCCGTCAAACTTAACTTTCTCGTTGAACGATTTAAAAGTACCACTTCCATATCATGTTCTAATGAGCGAATTTGTTGACTCACGGCGCTGGTCGTAATCCCTAATTCACGGGCAGCACCGCTAAACGAGTTTTTTTCTACAACACAAGCAAAAACACCCATTGCTCGAAGTTGATCTAACATAAATTTCCCTCTAAACTTATGAGATGCCTCATCATTTGATAAAAGCAACTTATTGTATTATACGGCGAAATTCACGTTTTGCATTATTTATTTAATTGTTTGGTAAAACTGTAGTTGGATTAATCGGTTTGCCGTCTAAGCGCACCTGAAATTCAAGCATGGTTCGCGTTGTACCAGTTGACCCCATTTCTGCAATTTTTTGCCCCGCTTTTACATTCTGTCCGCTTTTTACATCCAGTTTGCTGTTATGGGCATAAGCCGTAATATAGCCATTAATATGCTTCACCAACACCAGATTGCCATATTCTTTCAGGCCATCTGCGGCATAAACCACCTGCCCGTCTGCTGCTGCAAACACTGGATCACCGACATTGCCGCTATAGCGTGTGCCCTTGATATTAGATGCCAGATTATACTGCTGCAAAACTGGGCCATTAGACGGTTTTACCCAACCTAAACCCGCGGCAGTAGAGACGGGTGTCATTGGCGCCGGCGTGCTCACACGCGGTGTAGTCTGCACGGTGGTCGCTGGTGTAACTGGGGCCGATGTTGGTACTGCAATCGTTTGACGCTGGATAGGGGCTGCCTGAGTCACTGCCTGCGTGCTGGTACTGCGACGTACGGTATTATTTTTCAGGCGGATCGACTGTCCCACATAAATCCGGTAAGGTGCAGCAATATCATTCATCTCGGCAACACTGATATAGTTCAGTCCATAACGTGCTGCGATCCCACTCAATGTATCTCCTGAACGTACCGTATAGAAATCAGGAGCTGTCGCATAACGCGTCGCATTATTTACTTGAGGTTTGGTTGCACAACCGGTGATTACTCCTGTAGAAATAACAACGGTTGATAAAACTAGGGTTTTAATCAGGGCTGCAGGCGAAGCAACAACACATTTCGGTAACACCAAGAACATTATCTTCCTCTCTAAGATCTATACGGTTGCAAAATCCCGTTAAGATTAGCAAAGTTTTACTGCAATATACTTGCAATCGCGAGTTTTTCACAAAGTTATAACACTGAGAACGCATTTTCTGCCAATTGTGTTTGAAGATTCCGCAAAACCTCATAGTTGGTGGCATCCATCTGAATCGGAGTAATGCTGACATAGCCATTGGCCACAGCAAAGAAGTCCGAGTCAATCTCGCTCAACCCTTGCTGGGGTTCTACTACTGCTTCTCCAGACAGTCCAATCCAGTACACCTGACGACCACGTGGGTCAACATGACTGGTGATGGGCTTCGACTGACGGCGGCGGCCTTGATAAGTCACTTTTTCACCCTGTAATTCAGCCATATCCGGAATATTGATATTAAAAATATGACGCTCAGGAAGAACCGGCAAACCGCGTGCAATAAAATCATGTACCCAGTTGGCAGCCAGCTGATAATCCTGAGGGTGTTGATAGCTGCGTACATTCGGCCCACTCAATGACACCGCAATAGCAGGATGTTTACTTAAGCGACCTTCAAAGGCTGCCCCGACTGTACCGGAATACAAGACATCATCCCCCAGATTGGCACCACTATTAATACCGCTGACCACCAGATCAAATTCAAAGTCAAACAGGCCGTTCATAGCCAGATAAACACAATCTGCCGGAGTACCATTGACAGCCCAGACATCGGGAGAAGTCTGAATCGGGCGTAAAGGTCGGTCCAGAGTCAAAGCACTGGAGTAACCACTGCGCTCACTTTCTGGCGCTACAATAACAATCCTCCCCAAAGGTTTTAGAGCCTGTGCCAATGCTTGAATACCCGGTGCAAACACACCATCATCATTTGAAACTAAAATATTCACTGAAAAATCTCGTCGCGCTAAAAAATGACTGGTTAGGACATTTAATTGTATTAGTGCTGGAATTATATATATTTACTGCTCGATATCCATCTTTAAAATATGTGGCTCAAGATGATTAAAAAATTCTCTTTATTTAGTGCTTTCGCTTTAAGCCTGGCAGTATCTGTTTCTCCTTCAGTTATGGCGAGCGAGCTGACTGTTGACGAAAACAATACTATTGTGAAAGAAGACATCGCATCGGCACAAGTCATGGCTGAGGTTTGCCCGGCTATGATTGGCCAAAATGCAAAATTAGACAGCATTATTCAGACTCTCATCCAGTCTTATCTTGCAGACTACTCAGATAAAGGCATGAGCTATCAAAAACTACAGGCAGATAGCGAATATAAATCTTTACTGGAAGAAGCCCGTCAGGGTGCCAAACAAACCAGTACTGACGAACAAAAAACCGTATGCGAAGAGATTCTGGATTACCAGGGCTAAGCTAGATAAATCTTCAAATAAGACGGTGTAAACATCGTCTTATTTTCTCTTACAGATTTCTTCATAATTCTACAGCTTCGCTACATTTTCCCACTTTTCAATTTCAAAAATAAGTTTAAGCTAGGCAAATTATTGTTCTAAATCTATTTTTTGAGTTTTTTAATGAAATATCCATTACTTCAAGCCATGACACTTTGTGCAGCTTCTGCCGCGACTCTTTTAGGCACCTCTGCATTTGCAGCCAATGAAAATATCAATGTCACACCAACCCAGCAAGTGACCAAGCAGGAACTGGCTGCGATTTATGTTCTTTCAGAAATCTGCCCGAGCATGGTTAAAGACAAGTCACAGTTCAATCAGGGCTATACCAAGCTGGTGACTGAATATATGCCAGGTCAGCGCAATCCGGTTGCAAGCTTAAACCAGATGGTTCAACAGAACGATTTCCGCAGTATTCTGGCTGAAGCACAATCTGATGCCAAGAAAGCTGGCAAGAAAAAAAATCAGGTGATTTGTAATGAATTAACCACCTATAACAATTAACCTGCTTTTCTGCCGATTACTTACAATACTTTTGAAATAAGACCGGGTTTCCCATAGAAGTCCGCCTAGCTTTATCCTAAAATGCTAGGCTCTTCGTGCTTACATCAAGATATAGGAACCCACTAGAAATGACCCAAAAAACTGCCCTTGCTGCATTATTATTAGTTCCTAGTTTTAGCTTTGCAGCAACTGTCCTATCTGCACCACCAGAATTGAATAATAAATCCTACGTGCTAATGGACTATGAGACAGGGCAACTTCTCGCTTCAAAAAATGAAAATGAAAAATTAGCCCCTGCTTCAATGACCAAGATGATGACCAGCTACATCATCGAACAAAAACTATTGAGCGGTGAACTCACTGAAGATGAACAGGTTCGCATGAATGAGTCAGCATGGTGTCGCGGTAGTAGCGCGGAATCATGTATGTATGTGCCTTTAAACGGTACGGCCACTGCACTTGAAATGCTGCGCGGAATTATTATTCAATCGGGTAATGATGCATCTAAGGCCATGGCTGAACATATTGCAGGGAACGAGGGTACCTTTGCACATATGATGAATCAGGAAGCCAAACGTATTGGCATGACCAATACCAGCTTTATCAATTCAACCGGTATGCCTGCTGAAGGTCATTATTCGACTGCCAAAGATATGGCAACGCTGGCACAGCACATCATTAAAGACAGTTCCAAGTATTATCCGATTTATGCTGAAAAAGAATTTACCTTTAATGGCATCAAGCAAGGTAACCGTAATGCCCTGCTGTATACCGACCCAAGTGTAGATGGCTTAAAAACAGGTCATACCAATGAAGCAGGGTATTGCTTGACCACGTCGTCTAAACGTGGCCCTACTCGCTTGATTTCAGTTATTTTTGGTGCACCTACCATGCAGGAACGTGCAACGCAGACACGTGAATTGCTGGCTTGGGGTTATGCGAACTTCGAAACCAAAAATGTTCAACCAGCTAAACAGGTACTTGCTAAAGCCAAAGTCTGGTTTGGTAAGGAAGATGAAGTTCAAATCGGACTTGCTGAAAACTTTAATGTGACCATGCCTAAAGGTCAGGCCAATGCGATTAAAACCCAGCTGGTGGTTCAACCGAAACTGACTGCACCATTACAACCGGGGCAAGTTGTCGGTAAATATGTTGCAACTCTGGATGGTAAAGTCATTTCAGAAAAACCTCTTGTGGCTTTGAATGCAGTGGAAGAAGCGGGTTTCTTCGCGCGTATGCTCGACCATATCAAACAGTTCTTTAGCAACTTGTTCTAAGTCTAAACAGACCATTTCAGTCTTGGACTAAGACCAAAGCACTCATTCAGATGGGTGCTTTTTATTTTATACTATGCACATGATCCTTCATCATTTATCGGACAGATCGTTATGAGCCAAAATATTCGTTCTTATTTAGATACGACCCCACAGATTGATGCTTCCTGTTATGTCGATCCGATGGGAATTGTGGTCGGCGATGTGATCTTGGCTGAAAATGTTTCGGTATGGCCTTTTGCTGTAATTCGGGGTGATGTGAATCATATTCGGATTGGTAAAAACTCAAATGTACAAGATCACTCGATGTTGCATGTCAGCCATAAGAAAGCCGATAAGCCTGAAGGTTCGCCTTTAATTATTGGTGAAGATGTCACCATTGGTCATCATGTCAAACTACATGGTTGTACCATTGGCAATCGTGTTTTGGTCGGTATTGGTACGATTATTCTGGATGATGTGATTGTTGAAGATGATGTCATGATTGGTGCAGGTTCGCTTGTTCCACCGAATAAGGTTTTGGAAAGCGGTTATTTGTATGTGGGCAGCCCTGTGAAAAAAGTGCGTCCGCTGACAGATAAAGAAAAAGCATTTTTACCGTATTCAGCGCAGAATTATGTGAAGGTGTCGGGGAATTACAAGTAAAAAAATTATTTAAAGCAGATCCTCTAAAGCAAAATTTTCAGCATGATGATTCCAAGTTCATCATGCTTCTGATATGCTTAAAACATAATAAATTATCATTATAGCAATTTTAATAAAAATATATACTTACAACAAAAACCCAATATAAAAGTATGAATAATTCTTCTATAAAAGCGAGTTAATTTCTCATATTTTGAATATATCGTTGTTATTAAAAGTATCTTTATTCATGTTAACAATATACCAATAAGAATTTAAATTATGACACGTCCTTTCGGCATTCAAGGTTCCACGACTTCACACGGTGGAATAGTTATGGCAAGCCAGTCCAAGATTACCCAAATGGGGATCTCCTTCTTAAGAGTTGGTGATGGTTTTGCTTGTCCCAAATGTAATATGTGGTCAACACTAATTAAAAGCCATGATCATGTCATTATGGATGGGAAAGCAGTGGCTTATGTAGGTGATCACTTTAGCTGTGGGGCAATCTTAATGCCAAAGCAAGTTCATGTGGTTGGAGCTCCTCAGCATACTATACATGCCTTTCTGCAACAAAAAAGAAACCTATATTCAAGTACCCAAAATTTCGTAGAGAATCCTATTCCTGTAGAAGAACATGGACTAAAGTTCCAGCTCATAAATAAAAAATTCAATATACCTGTAAATGGATATTTTTATCTATTAACAACAAATGATGGGAAAGAAAAGAGCGGCTTTACAGATCATGATGGTTTTACTAAAATCTTGCATACAGGAATTAAATCCGAACAAGTCGATCTACATGTTTTTGACTTTTCCCAACCCATGAATAAATGGGAATAATGATGGAAACCACAAAATTAGCCTCTGCCTATAGTCGCATCATTTCTGGAAATTCTAATATTTGGGAAGCCTTTCCAGAGGAAAAAAAAGTCTGTGAATTTTCAGAACCATTATGCAACAGTGTTATTAAAGTACGAAATTACTATATTGCTCGTCCTTACAACTTTTTGATGAGCTTAGATCAATGGTCGAGTATCACAAATAAGATAGAGTTACTTACAGCTATCAGGTTTGGGATGGAATGGGATACTAATAATTTGCCTGAAGGGTATTTATCAGATCCTGCATTTCATACTCAAATGTATATAAAGTTTCATAACTATCTAATGAAAAATGTGATGCGCGAAGCTCCTAAAATTGTAGCTGAATTTCAAAAAGCTGTGTTTAAGGCTCGGTTTCTTACGACTTTTACCATTGATGAAGTAAAAGATATTCCTTATTTAAACACCCAAGATCAATTAAAGTCTGCTCTAATTAAAGCTAAGAAACTACAAAATCAGATTGATAAAATTAATATTGTTGATGCTACAAGAGATATGTTTTTAATCCAAAATAACAAAGGGCCGATTACAATTAATAAAAATATGTTTATTGATGTTTTTAAACAGGATTTTAATCCAAATATGATTCAAATATTAAAATCTCAAGGCCTATACTTAGGTGATCCAGTCAATGTCATGTATAAAAAAATTAATAACCCTTAGTTCATTATGTTTCATATTTTTGGCAAGTTGTTCACTCGCCTCTCAAACCGACATAAATAGTGAAGCACTAAAAAATGCCAATCGAGGAATAGTAGGTACATTGTTGTCCGATGCCAAAGTGTACCAAATTGCCTCCTCATCTGAATTATCTCCATTAACGCAACAGTTACTATTTTCGACACTGGAAAAAATCGCTGTGATTCGAGGCTATGAGCAAACGATTGGTAAGTCTTATCGTTTTGATGAAGACTTAAACATTGCTCAAATCAATCAAATCTGTTGGATGGGTGTTTTTCTGCAAAAATATAAGCAATATTTACCCACTAAAATTGACAAAAATGAGAGCTACATCTGGGTTGATGCTTATGTTAAGCATTGGCAACACGACTTGAATGAATCTTATCGTGATACATTGATTGAAAATGACTGCAGAAAATCAGATTAATTAAATGTATGACTCATAATCTGATTGAGCGGGATACTGATTATATTTGGTTTATTTCCCATTTCTCACATGTAAAGGAGATAACACCTTAAAGAAAAAACTGATCATCATAGCCACACACCCCAAAATTTTATACAATAGTGCATCTTTATCCATGGTGCTGTTCTATGACCGCTTGGACTGCTCACGTCACTGTCGCAACCGTCATCGAAAAAGACGGAAAATTCCTGTTTGTCGAAGAACATACAGAAGCTGTGACACACCCAGTATTTAATCAGCCAGCAGGTCATGTGGAATGCGGTGAAACCATTATCGAAGCCGCAATTCGTGAAACCATGGAAGAGACCGGACATACGGTTGAAGTGACCCATCTTTTAGGGATGTATACCTATACCCCGCCCATGTTTCCGGATCGTACTTATTTTCGTTTCTGCTTTTTAGCCAAATCCACTGACTACGACCCAAATGCCGCTTTAGATACGGATATTGTCGGCGCAGTCTGGATGACATTGGACGAACTGAAAGAATCGGCGCGTGCCCGTAGTCCCCTGGTGATTAAAGCCGTGCAAGATGCCCTGTCAGGTCAAAAATACCCTTTATCGCTCATTTACGAGCACCAAAACTCTCCCTTAATTTCAAATTTGGATGCCTAATCCTATGCAACAACGTGTCATCGTCGGTATGTCGGGTGGTGTAGATTCATCTGTTTCTGCTGCGCTTTTAATTCAACAGGGTTATCAGGTTGAAGGTCTTTTCATGAAGAACTGGGAAGAAGATGACGGCACAGAATATTGCACGGCGATGGATGACCTTGCCGATGCTCAGGCCGTCTGCGACAAAATCGGGATTAAACTGCATACCGCAAACTTTGCCATGGAATATTGGGATCGTGTATTCGAGCATTTTTTAGCAGAATATGCGGCTGGCCGTACCCCAAACCCAGACATTTTATGTAATAAAGAAATTAAATTCCGTGCCTTTCTAGATCATGCGGTGAACTTGGGTGCAGACTTTATTGCCACAGGTCATTACTGTCGTCGCGGTGCAACCATGACCAATTCGCGCGGTGAAGAATACGCACCACTCTTACGTGGTGTTGATCAGAATAAGGATCAAACCTATTTCCTGCATGCCGTACATGGTCGTGAAATTAACAAGACATTATTCCCTGTCGGTGAAATTGAAAAGCCGCAAGTCCGTAAAATCGCTGAAGAATTAGATCTTGCTACGGCAAAGAAAAAAGACTCGACCGGGATCTGCTTTATTGGCGAACGCCGATTTAATGACTTCTTGAAGCAATATTTACCGGCACAACCCGGAAAAATCGTGCTGGAAGACGGTAAAGAGGTTGGTGATCATCACGGCTTAATGTACTATACGCTCGGTCAACGCGGCGGCATCGGTATTGGCGGAATGAAAGGCGTCGCGGAAGGTGCCTGGTTCGTATTACATAAAGATATCGAAGGCAATCGTCTGGTGGTGGGTCAAGGCCATGAGCACCCACTGATGCAAAGCACCATGCTTTGGAGTGAAGCGATTGACTGGGTGGCCGGCGAGCAGGATATTCCTGAAACAGGTTTCCGTTGCTCGGCCAAAACCCGTTACCGTCAGACTGATCAAGCCTGTACGGTGTACCAAGATTCAGAATCACCCAATGGTGTACGTGTGGAGTTTGATGAACCACAACGTGCAGTGACCCCAGGTCAAAGTGTGGTGTTTTATTCAGGTGAAGTTTGTTTAGGCGGTGGTGTGATTCATCATACCAATGCACCTAAACCTGATTTTATAAAAGGATGAATTCGGCATGACGGAGTTACCATTTCAACCAGCCACAACGTTGAATACTCGTCAAAATCGCGCTTTGGCGTTAGCGGGTGTGTTTCAGGCCACCCAGCTGACCCATATGACCGCATTGAGTGGTCAGCAAAGTATTGGTGAAAACGGTAACTTTTATTTTGAACAGTTGATTAAAGCCAGTCTCAATATTCGTCCCGGCAATAACGAAAATGCCCAGACCCTAGACTTTTTTAATCAACTGGCCGATATTTCCTTAGGCTTAAAAACATTAGAAAGCAGCATTATTCAACCCTTCAATACTTCGCCAAAATCCAGAATTCCAAAACTTTCCAGCACCAAACTTCCAATGAGCTATGCCATGGCACTTCTTCAATTAGAAAAGAAGGTCTATAGCAATCCCCAATTTGTTGAAATTATTGAACAGTCCCAACAGAAAATTCTCAGACAGCTTTCCTTTTTCGATAACAATTACCTGCACCCCAGCATCATTGCCAATCTGGCTCAAACCTATGTCGATACTGCGGGATCAATCAATCCGCGCATCATGGTTCGTGGCAATGCCGAAGCCTTTAAAGATGCCGGACACACCAACCGCATCCGTGCTTCCCTCTTTACCGGTTTACAAATGGCGCACCTGTGGCGTCAGCTCGGTGGCAGCTCCTGGGGCATGGTATTTGGCAAACGCAAGTTGCTAAAAGATATTCAGAATCTGGCGCGTTTACAGTTTCAGGTGGTTTAACTGATACTGCACGTGTTTCGTTTTACGTTTAATTCCAAAATCTAAGGAATCGATATGAACGCTTTAACTGCACTTTCTCCACTAGATGGACGTTACGCGAGCAAATGTGATGCTCTACGTCCCTTTCTTTCTGAGTTTGGTTTAATCCATGCTCGTGTGACTGTTGAAGTGCGTTGGTTACAGGCGCTTGCGAACCATCCGGAAATTACTGAAGTTCCGGCGTTTTCAGGCGAAACTAATGCAGCGCTTGATGCGATTGTAAGCAATTTCTCTGAAGATGATGCCAATCGTATCAAAGAAATTGAACGCACCACCAACCACGACGTTAAAGCGGTTGAATATTTCCTGAAAGAAAAAATTGCCAATATCGACGAATTGAAAAATGCCGGTGAATTCATTCACTTTGCATGTACGTCTGAAGATATTAACAACCTGTCACATGCTTTAATGCTGAAAAGCGGTCGTGATGTACTGGTTGCATCTATGCAGCAAATCATTGATTCAATTGTTGCACTTTCTGAAAAGCATGCTGACCAGCCAATGTTGTCTCGTACGCATGGTCAAACTGCAAGCCCAACGACGTTGGGTAAAGAAATGGCGAACGTGGCTTACCGCCTTGCACGTCAAATCAAACAGTTCAAAAATGTTGAACTTCTAGGCAAAATCAATGGTGCAGTAGGTAACTACAATGCGCACTATTCTGCTTATCCAGACATCAACTGGCCTGCGCATTCACAAGCATTTGTGGAATCTTTGGGTCTAGATTTCAACCCGTACACCACACAAATCGAGCCACATGATTATATGGCTGAACTGTTTGATGCCCTGCGTCGTTTCAACACTATTCTGATCGATTTCAACCGTGATGTTTGGGGTTATATCTCGCTTGGTTTCTTCAAGCAAAAGCTAAAAGATGGCGAAGTCGGTTCTTCAACCATGCCACATAAAGTAAACCCGATTGACTTCGAAAACTCTGAAGGTAACTTGGGTCTTGCCAATGCTGTACTTGCACACCTTGGGGAAAAACTGCCAATTTCTCGCTGGCAGCGTGACCTGACTGACTCTACTGTGCTGCGTAACATGGGTGTTGGTTTTGCACAAAGCTTAATTGCTTTCGAAGCATGTGCTAAAGGTATCGGCAAACTTGAACTCAATGCTGCACGTATCAATGAAGACCTGGACAATGCGCAAGAAGTATTGGCTGAACCAATTCAAACAGTAATGCGTCGTTACAACGTTGAAAAACCATACGAAAAATTAAAAGCCCTGACTCGTGGTCAGGCCATGACTCGCGACATGATGGTTGATTTCGTAAACGGTAACGAGTTAGAAGCGGTTCCAGCTGCTGATCGTGCGCGTCTAGCTGAAATGACACCTGCTTCTTATACAGGTAATGCTGCTGAACAGGCCAAACAAGTGGCTGAGCTGATTGCTAAAATCTAATTTAAAATAAGACCAAAAGGCGAAGCTCAGGCTTCGCCTTTTTATTTATAATGTATTTTATTCTAAAAACGATATTTCATCATAACGACATGATTGAGCAGCGACTTTCCGCCAAGCATTATGTGAGCCTGGGCATTTTAATTCTTGCTATTATATTGGCCAGTATTCATCCTTTAGAACTGGAAGCTTATCTCTTGCATCAGGCCGGTACAGCTTTCATGCTTATCATGCTGCTGGTCTGTCTATATAAAATTGGGCTGCATTTTTTAAGTTTTAATTTATATATCCTTTTCCTGATTGTTCATGTGATTGCTGCACACTATCTGTATTCCTATGTGCCTTATAACCAGTGGATTGAGCAGATTTTTGGCTTTCATCTGAATGAAGCAATGCATTGGTCACGCAATATGTTTGACCGTTTTGTTCATCTGGCCTACGGATTACTCCTTTACCCCATTTTCTATCGCCTGTTTCAGGTCTGGTTGCCGCAGCAAAAACCTGTGGTCATTTTCCTGCTGGTGATTCAGTTTGTGGTGGCCAGTAGCATGATCTATGAATGGCTGGAATGGTTGATCGCGATTGGCTTATCTCCCGAAGAAGCGGAGAACTATAATGGACAGCAAGGTGATAGCTGGGATGCGCATAAAGACATCTTGCTTGCCACATTAGGCGCGATATTTACGGGTAGTCTCATGCTCTTACAAAAAAGCCCACCGAAGTGAGCTTTTAAAATCAAAATCTTATTGAATTAAGGTTTGTGATCAACTATTTCATTACATTCATATTTTTCACTTATGAAAGTGGGCAATATTGCATCCAGTCATCTTTCATTTTTTGCAATTCATTACCCGTCAACATTTCGCTGTAATAAATAAAATAGCTTGCATCAGGATATTGAATTTCATGTTTATACATCATCCCACGTAGAGAAATAGAAAATTCTTCTGGGAAATCATCCAAGTTCAATTCTTCAAACTCGTAATTAAAATAACAGTTTTGTGTTGCAAGATATGCTTCAGCTATAGCCATGTTTCTGCTCTAACAATAAAATATGCTTTATTTTATCCGATTAGCTGTAGGGATGTTTTGCATTTCAGTCGGTTCAATCCATTGAACAAACTTAGATTCTGACAAATGTGGATATTTGAACTTATCTAAATATTCAAAGCAGACCTTTTGAGCTTTCGGCATTTTCTCTAGATGCTGATCGAAGAGTAAATGGCGACTATATTGAGCACCATCAAAGCGAATAATCACACCTTCAAACTCCTTACCACCTCGAGTTTTATGCACCTGATAAGACTGCACCACACCACATGCCTTCGATGGAATAACAGGCGGATCATCTGGCTTTAACACAGCATATAGAATAAAGAGACATGTCCCTGGGATAAAACCCAGCCAAAATAAAAGTTTTTTTTGATCTTCATTTTGTAACTTGGCTTCAGCGTACAATGCACATGCTATCGGACAGATCGCGATAGTCAGAAAACCTAAAACAAGAATAAGGGGGAGCATGCCAGTAAAAGCCGCATTGAATTAGATCTTTTATAGTATACTAACAATAACTTAAGGCATAAAAAAGCTCACCGCAGTGAGCTTTAATATATATTCAATTTTAACTGAATTAGAGTTTAGGATCGCGCATTTGTACCAGATTTGCATTGGCTTTGCTTAAGCCTTCCATGACCTTATTCATTACGGTTGGAATCAATGAATCCGCAATTTGCGCTGCCTGTAAACCCAGCTTTTCACCCAAGGTTGGTTTCTTGCGGGTCTGGATCGAATAAACATCATGTTGCGTCAGCAAGTGCAGTAAATATTCATCTGAAGTTTGCAGTTTATCTACCAAGTTTAAATCCAGTGCATCACGACCATACCAATGCTCACCGGTTGCCACTTTTTCCACATTCAGCTGCGGACGGTATTTTTCTACAAAATGTTTGAACAAGGCATGCGTTTGCTGTAACTCTTCTTCAAACTTGGCCTTCCCTTCTTCGGTGTTTTCACCAAACATGGTCACGGTACGTTTGTACTGACCTGCGGTATAGAGTTCAAAGTCGATTTTATTGTCTTTCAGCAGACGGTTAAAGTTAGGCACTTGAGCCACCACCCCAATCGAACCGACAATCGCAAATGGTGCAGACACAACTTCATTTGCGATACACGCCATCATATAACCGCCACTGGCCGCTACTTTATCGACACAGATGGTCAAGTGAAAACCGGCATCACGTAAACGTACCAGTTGAGCAGCGGCCAGACCATAGCCATGCACCATACCACCCGGGCTTTCTAAACGCACCACAACACGGTCACGACCCGCTTTAGCCGTGGATAAAATCAGGGTAATTTCTTCACGTAAACTTTCGACCGCAGAAGCGGCCATATCGCCTTTAAAGTCCAAGACATAGATTTTTTGATTGGTTTTCTTGCGTGCACGTGCTTCTTTTGACAGCTGTTGTGACAACTGCAAAAGCTCCAGTTTAGAGCCAGTCGTTTGCGCTATTTTTTTTCGTTGTTCATTGATACGCGCATTTAAATGACTGACACGGATTTCAGCGGGCAGTTTCGGACTATGAAATAACATAAAAAATCTATTCTCTATTTAATTCGGCTTATATCCTTAGATTAGGTCAATTCTGATTTTTTCAACAGCATTTATTGATCTTGTTGCCAAGCATGTCCACGACGGATCAATAATTTATATTGATTCATAATTTCATGGATCGCGAACAAACGAAAATACAAAATAAATAAAAGTGTATAGATTACAGCTATAATCGAAGCATTCATTGGCCACCAGGTTAATATAATAAAACCTCGATGACTTGTCCCCGAAGGGGTCATCAATGAATATACCGCAATAAAAAAAATGATCGTAATAAGCACAAAGAAGTATTCACCAAAACGCGTATGCATTAATGGTTTCTTGCCCTTCTCTTGTGCTTTTAGATAACGATGAAATTTAAATTGAGCATGTGCTGTAATATAAACACGCCATTTTTGTTTAACTTCAATATTATATTTTTGATGCTTTAACATATAAAAAATCACCAAGCCCAAGAAAGTATTCACGATCACAAACACGTCATAGAGCCAACGATGATAGTTGGTCATTCCCTGACTTTGTGAAGTAATGAACAAGCCTTCATAAGGGACAATCAAGGCTAATATGATACTAAACAGCACCATCACTAAACCAAAATATTGATGAGTATATACTGTGCCGAATAGGCTTCGAAACATATCTTTCATCGCGATTTGCGTCAGTTTAGCTTTTTCTTTAAATTCAGGTGTCTGTTGCATTATCATTATAAATCTTAAAAAACTTATAGAACATAACGGCTTTGTTGCATAAACATTCAAAAGCTGAGTTTTCCCCAATCCATTCAAATTTAAGTGACAACTTGGGTGTGAGGTCTACCTAATTCCGTAAATCTATTCAGAACTGCCACACGCGCATGAACTTCATTGACCTGACTTTGAAAATGTCTTGCCGTCAGCTTATCTCCTAATAATTTGATGCAATGCATCTTGGTTTCCACCAAACTGCGACGGTGATAGCCCGACCATTTTTTCCATAGGGTTCTGCCTAAATGCTTAACCGTTTGAAGTAACTCATTTCGTTCTATTGAACTGATTTTAGAATCTTTCCAGGGCTTGGCATTCTTCCTGGGTGGAATTACTGCATGTGCTTGACGATCTGAAATCACTTGTCTGCAGCACTTCGTGTCGTACGCCCCATCGGTATAGACAGAATCTATTCGCTCATTTGGTGGGATTTGATCCAGTAAATCACCTAGTACTTGTGAATCACTGACATTATTTGTCGTAAGCTGAACGGCACGTATTTGCAGTGTTTCAGCATCTATACCAATATGCAGTTTACGCCATTGCCGACGGTATTCAGGCTGATGTTTCTTACGCTTCCATTCACCTTCACCTAAAAATTTTAAACCCGTAGAGTCGACGAGTAGGTGTAACCCATCACGACTTTTCTGATAGCTTATCGCAATATCAATATGCTTTTGTCGTCTACAGAGGGTGGAGTACGAATATCACTGATATTCGGGGCTGCTCAGCCACAGAGTTTAATCAGGCTTTGAGCAAAGCCAGTGACCATACGTAAAGAAAGACGGAATAGAGATTTGATCATTAAACAGCATTGAATCGCTGTATCGGAATAAGTTTGATTTCGTCCGTGCTTGCCTTGTGGTTGTGCATACCATTGGGTCTTAGGATCAAACCAGATTGAAGTATTTCCTCGCTTGATTAAAGCTTGGTTATACGAGGACCAATTGGTTGTACGGTAAGTTTTAGGTTCAGGCTTCTTCATCTGGAAATTATATTGCTAAAGAAGCCCTCAAGAATAGCTTTGTGCAACAAAGCCGAACATAACAAAAAACAGAACCCTAAGATTCTGTTTTAAAAGATTTATTTTTAAAATCGCATTAACCAAAACGCCCTGTAATATAAGCTTCAGTCAATTGATGGTCTGGTTGGGTAAAGACTTTCTCGGTCGCATTCACCTCAATTAAATCACCCAGATGGAAATACGCAGTACGGTCAGATACACGCGCTGCCTGTTGCATGGAGTGGGTTACAATCGCAATGGTATATTGAGTTGAAAGCTCAGAAATCAGCTCTTCTACTTTTGCTGTTGCAATTGGATCCAGTGCAGAACATGGTTCATCCATCAGAATCACTTCAGGCGAAACTGCGATGGTACGCGCGATACATAAACGTTGCTGCTGACCACCTGACAAACCTGTTCCCGGCTGATTCAAACGGTCTTTTACTTCTTCCCACAAACCGGCTTTACGCAAACTGCCTTCGACAATTTCTTCAAGATCGTATTTATCACGTGCAAGACCATGTAATTTCGGGCCGTAAGAAACGTTGTCAAAAATAGACTTTGGAAACGGGTTGGGCTTCTGGAATACCATACCGACTTGAGCACGTAGCAAGACCACATCCAGGTTTGGATCATAAATGTCCTGATTGTCCAGCATGACTTTACCGGTCACACGACAACTGTCAATGGTGTCATTCATGCGGTTTAGGGTACGCAGAAAGGTTGACTTACCACAGCCTGATGGCCCAATAAAAGCAATCACTTCATTTTCATAAATGTTCAGGTCAATGCCTTTAATCGCTTCCGCTTCACCATAGTACACATGCACATCAGATGTACTCAGTTTCACATTTGTCGACTTTTCATCTTTTTTGCTGCTACTTTTCGTATCGAATTGGGAGACAAACGATGTTGCTGGCTTTTGTGTAGCCTCATCATTAGTGAATTGTGTCTGTTGTGGATTCACGGATTGATCCTTTTTTAAGGAGTTTTGAATAACAGTTGTGTTCATGATTCTGCCCCTATTACCAACGGACTTCAAACTTTTTACGTAACCAGATGGCCAGACTGTTCAAGCTGATCATCATGGCCAGAAGTACAATAATTGCTGCTGCGGTACGCCCTTCAAAGAAGTTACGTAACTCATTGCCCTGCCATAAGAAAATCTGCACAGGTAACGCTGTAGACTGATCAAATGGTGTGGCTGGAACGCTGGCAACAAAAGCACTCATCCCGATTAATAACAATGGTGCGGTTTCACCTAATGCCTGCGCGACCCCGATAATGGCACCAGTTAAAATACCCGGCAAAGCCAATGGCAAGACATGATGGAAAACCGTTTGCAGTCGTGAAGCACCCAAGCCCAACGCTGCCTGACGAATCGAAGGTGGAACCGCTTTAAGCGATGCACGTGTGGTGATGATGACAGTTGGCAAAGTCATCAGACTCAGCACCAGACCACCGACCAGAGGGGCCGATAGCGGTAAATGCATCCAGCCAATAAAGATCGCGGCACCCAGCAAACCAAACACAATCGATGGCACTGCTGCCAGGTTGTTGATGTTGACTTCGACAATATCGGTAATCCAGTTTTTCGGCGCAAACTCTTCCAGATAGATCGCAGATGCCACCCCAATTGGAATCGAGATAAAGATCACGATCATCATCATGAACAGTGAGCCCATGAAAGCGCCTGCCAGACCTGATGTTGCCGGTGAACTACGCGAGTCAGGGCTGGTAAAAATATTCGTATTGAAACTGTTTTCGATTACACCTGAGGCTTTCATCTCGTCCGCCACCTGGCGTACTTCAGGACTGAGTTGTTGCTGTTCTGCTGGTAACGAACGATCAATATTACCCGCCAGCCAGACATCGACATTGGCATCTGCCAGAATTTTAACCTCTGTGCTTTGACCGACCAGACTTGGATCATTCATGACCATGTCACGTAAGCGATAAGCCTCAGAACTGGTATATAAATAACCCAGTTCATCACGCTGACTTTCCAGCTTGCTGTCTCTGGCGATCATGCCGTTGATGATCAGTGCATCCCAGTCCACCATGCCGACATCCATTTGCCAGGCAATCATACGCTCTTCAAACTGCGCCGGAGACTCTCCCGCAGCTGGCTTGGGTTTTGGACCAATCTCTACAATGGCCGGATCGAAATGAATCGGCAAACTCATGCTGCTTTGCCAGAAGGCAGGCAAACCTTTGGATAAAATACTGCCGAAGAGCAATACCACAAAGAACAGACCGGCCAATACCGCAGAGAAACCAAATAGACGGAATGTTTTTTCTTTACGATGACGTCGCCCCAAAGAGCTTTGAATGGTCTTCTTACGCTTTTCACGCAGCTCGGCAGCGACGGATGGATCAACACGCTGATCCACAGGCGTTGTATTTGAAGTACTCATTAGTCGTATTGCTCACGATATTTACGCACGATGATCAGTGCAACAATGTTCAAACCTAGGGTAATCACAAATAAGGTCAGTCCCAGGGCAAAGGCCACCAGTGCTTGCGGACTGGCAAAGTCGGTATCACCTGTTAATTGATTGACGATGGTAATGGTGACCGTAGATACGGCTTCAAGTGGATTGGCATGCAGCTGCGGACTGTTCCCCGCTGCAAGTACCACGATCATGGTTTCACCAATCGCACGGGATGCTGCCAACAGGAAAGCACCAATAATACCCGGCAAAGCTGCAGGTAAAACCACCTGACGGATCGTTTCAGATTTGGTTGCACCTAGCCCCAGAGAACCATCACGTAAGGCACGTGGCACCTGGGTAATAATGTCATCGGATAGAGAAGATACGAATGGAATAATCATGATGCCCATCACCAGACCCGCGGTCAGCGCACTGGTGGCATTAATTTCGAGTCCGACCATGGCACCCATGGCTTTAAGAAATGGACCGATGATCATCAAGGCAAAGACACCATAAACAATCGTAGGAATACCCGCCAACACTTCAATGGTCGGTTTTGCCCAAGAACGGAAGCGCGGTGATGCATATTCTGCCAGATAGATCGCAATCATCAGGCCGACCGGTACCGCGACCAAAAGTGCGATCGCACTGACCATGAGCGTACCCCACAGCAGTGGCAATAAACCGTAACTGCCCTCGGCACTGCCAGAAGTACTAAAACCCGGGTTCCATTCGGTACCAAAGAAGAAATCCAGTGGACTGACGAAGCTGAAGAAGCGCATCGCTTCACCAAACATCGACATGACAATCCCGAGCGTGGTCAGAATTGCCACACCCGAACACAATGCCAAGCCGATATTAATCATTTTCTCGACTTGGTTACGTGCGCGGAATTCCTGGCTAATACGTTTTTTGGCCCAGACCAGACCTGCCAGTGCAGCCGAAATCACCACTGCCAATTTGGCAAAAGTCCCAATGGTCGAAAATTTAGCTAACTGTTCTGCTGCGGCCAGTTCATAGGCTGCAGGTGTATCACTGACACCGAAACCTGAGGCAAGTGCCTGAACGCGATCAACAACAACGCCCAGACTTGCCGGATCCAGATTGGCCGAAATATCCTGCGGCAAATGGTTGAGTACCACTTGCTCCAGAAAACTTGGCTCAACCATATTCCAAACAATCAAAATTAAAAACGCAGGGATACCACACCACAGTGCAACCAGTGCACCATAATATCCGGGACGCGAGTGTAAGTTTGCAGAATTGCTTCCCTTACCTGCTAAGTTACGGCTTTTACTTAATCCGATTTGATAGGCTATGGCCATAATCGCCAATAACACACCTATAAG
This sequence comes from Acinetobacter sp. YH12100, assembly GCF_013419135.1. Lineage (NCBI taxonomy): Bacteria > Pseudomonadati > Pseudomonadota > Gammaproteobacteria > Moraxellales > Moraxellaceae > Acinetobacter > Acinetobacter sp. YH12100. The sequence goes on from NZ_VPAQ01000001.1 coordinate 156,868, forward strand.
TAGCAGATTCATGTATTCTCCACTGTTTTCTCAATTTTCATGGTTTGAAAAAACTTGTTTATCGCAAAAAGCCGATGGTAGGTTGACCCTACCACCAGCGATTTCAAAATCATCGATTATTTTACAATGACCGCTTTACCAGCCTTGAAATTTGCAAGGACTGCTGCGCGTTCTTTATCAGACATTGAAATCAGACCTGCTTTTTCCAGCTTAGAGCCCTTACCTGATACCTTCTTGTTCAGGAAGTATTCAGTGAACTGTGGTAAGCCTTTGATCGATTTCAAGTGTTCGCCTTTCACGTAGAAGAACAATGGACGTGATACCGGATAAGCACCATTCAAAATCGTTTTTTCAGAAGGTGCTACATTGTTCACAGTTGCAACACGTAAGCGGTCACGGTTCTGGTCATAGAAGCCTAGGCCAAACACCCCGACTGCACTTGGAGAAGTTTTCAAACGCGCCAGTGTTTCGGTATAGTCGCCTGCAATTTCAACTACACGGCCATCTTTACGGAATGTGGTACAGGCTTTTTTCTTGGCATCTTTGTCTAGAGACTTAATTGCAGCATACGATTCACAACCTGCATCCACCATTTTCTCCTGGAACACTTCGCGCGTACCATGATTCGAAGCAGGAATCACCAGCGTGATCGGCTCATTCGGAAGTGCTTTGTCAATTTGGTTCCAGCGTGTATACGGATTGGCGACCATTTTGCCATTTGATGGAAGTTGTGCAGCAAGTGCAGCGAAGACATGCTGTGGACGCAACTTATAAGCCGCTTTATTGGCATTTGAAGCAAATACGATACCGTCATAACCGATTTTGATTTCTAATACTTGGTTAACGCCGTTCTTTTTACATTCAGCCAGCTCGGTAGATTTGATTTGACGCGAAGAGTTCGCGATATCAATGGTGTTATCACCCACGCCATTACAGAACTGCTTTAAACCACCTGACGAACCGCCAGAACCGACCACTGGTGTTTTGAATTGTGGGAAGGTATTACCGAATTCTTCCGCCACGATACTGGCATATGGAAGTACAGTTGAAGAACCTGCAATTTGAATCGTGTCACGAGCTGCATGTGCAGTCGTTACAGCAGCTGCCCCTGTTAATGCCAATGCTAAAGCTATATTTGTAAAGCGCATTCTAGTATCTCTCTCATTTATACAATTTGGAGTACGCCACTTTTTATTCAGTTTTGTACTTATTTCGATACATGCATTTTGATTTTAGAATATGACAAATAAGTTACAGCTTTATTACGATTTAATGATTTTTAATTTGTATACTTTCTATCCATAAAATACTTATAAATTTCAACTATTAAATTCTTTTTATCATTCAACTGAAGAAAAAATCTGATCATTAACATGTAACAATTTTTATAAAACCCAATTGAAGAAAAATCTTGCTCCCTAGCCTTACATAATTAGATGACGATTTTATAACAGCTTAAAATAAGTACAGATATTCGGTATTTTTCTGATGAATCTACCTATAGAATTGATCACTCTATGACTCAAAAATAAAAAAAAGGAGATCATTTCGATCTCCTTTTTTCACACCACCATCACTTATGCAATGGGTGGCGTATAAGTACCATCAGCAATTGAATCTTTGATACGATCCGCTTCTGCAAGCACCAGTGCCAGCAAGTTCTTCACGTTATCCAGCGTTGCAACCGGGCTTAAAGTCGTCATTTTCAAGGATTGAACCTGAGCGACTTTCGTCACACCAATATTCGCTTCACCACGTGCAAACAGCTCATCTGCCACGTTCTGGTTCAGTGTATCTAAAAGTTCAACCGGATAGCCCGCTGGAACCACACGGAACAGTACCGAGGCAAATTGCGGCTCAAGCAGAAGCTCCAGACCATCAGTCACTTTAATATAATCTGCCACATCACGCGTCAAACCAACACCGTGATCGATCATTGAACCATAAAGCTCTTCGCCTAATGCTTCAACCGTCATCCACAATTTCAACGCATCAAAACGACGCGTGGTTTGTAGTGACTTCGATACCAGGTTCGGCACACCATGTTCTTCATCATAGGCAGAGTTCAAGTACTCCGCTTCATAATGCATGAAACGATAGTTTGCTTCGTCTTTCAGCAAGAACGCGCCACACGAAATGGTCTGGAAATAATGCTTATGGAAATCGAGCGTAATCGAATCAGACAGCTCGATACCATCTAACATATCGCGATGATCGTTAGACAGAATTAAAGCACCACCCCAAGCTGCATCGATGTGCATCCACGCGCCATATTGGTTGGTGATTTCACGGACTTTCTTCAGTGGATCGATTGCACCTGCATCGGTAGTACCCGCAGTTGCCACCACACATGCCACGATTTTGCCTTCGTTTTGAAGGTGTGCCATGGTTTTTTCCAGTGCGTCCATGTCCATGCGCGCATTTTCATCGACAGGAACAGTCACCACTGACTGGAAACCCATGCCCATCATCGCCATGTTCTTTTGCACAGAGAAATGTGCATTTTCAGAACAGATGACTTTGACATTACGCATCGCATCCGCAGGAATACCATCACGTTGAACCGACCACGGCTTACCGTTTTCGTCTTTCCAGTTTTTCGCGATGCAAGCATCACGTGCCAGCAGTACGCCCATCAGGTTAGACTGTGTACCACCAGAGGTGAATACGCCTGCCTGACCTGCGCCATAGCCTACTTTTTGACGTAACCAATCGATTAACTGAACTTCCATCAATGAACCGGCCGGGCTTTGATCCCATGAGTCCATTGACTGGTTGGTTGCGTTAATCAGTACTTCCGCAATCTGGCTGGTCACCATGGTTGGACAATGCAAATGCGCAAGCGAATGCGGATGATGAACTTTTAAACTTTTATTCAGAAAAAGTTCAACCATACGCTCTAAAGATTTCTCTACACCCAACCCCTGTTTAGAAGGATTAAACGCAATCGCGCTGCGCAGCTCGTTAATGCTGCCACCCGTGTACATTTTGTCATTTTGCAACCATGCTGCAACCGCTTTGGTCGCTTGATCCATGGCTGACTGGTAGTCAGCGATGGATGCAGCATCATTACAAAGTAAAGCTTTACGATGTTCTGCAAAATCTACCATGAATTATGCGCCTCGAACTGCAACAAGAGCTTCAGCAACTGCTTTCTTAAAGCGAGCAATCACTTCAACACATTCGTCATGCGTGATGATCAATGGGCAAAGTAAACGAATTACCGTACCGTTACGACCACCTTTCTCAAGCAATAATTTATTGTTGAAACATGCCGTCTGGATCGCTGCTGCCAATTGACCATCAGCAGGTAAAGAACCCATGTGATCTGCCTTTTGGCGCTCGTCCACAATTTCAACACCAATCATCAAACCGCGACCGCGCACGTTACCAATACATGGGAATTCGGCAGCTAATTTTTTAATCTCAGCTTGCAGGAAATCACCGCGTTCTTGGGCATTTTGCGCTAGGTTTTGTTCTTTAATGGTATTGATCGTTGCAAGACCTGTACCCATTGCCAACTGGTTACCACGGAACGTACCGGTATGACCTGCTGGCTGCCAAGCATCAAACTTACGTTTAATACCGAGTACTGCGAGCGGCAAGCTACCACCAACAGCTTTAGACATCACCACCACATCAGGTTCGATGCCCGCATGTTCAAAGGCAAACATTTTACCTGAACGTGCAAAGCCCGCTTGAACTTCATCAAGAATCAACACGATGTTGTGCTTTTCAGTCACTTCACGGATTTTCTTCAACCATTTCACAGGTGCAGTTACCACACCGCCTTCCCCTTGAATTGCTTCAAGAATCACAGCTGCCGGTTTAGTCACGCCGCTTTCTACATCTTCAATGAAGTTTTCAAAGAAATACGTTAAAGCGTCAACACCCGCTTCACCACCAAGACCCAATGGGCAACGGTATTCATGCGGATACGGCATGAATTGAACGCCTGGCATCAAACCGTTAACTGCGTTTTTCGCAGACAGGTTACCGGTCATGGCCAATGCACCATGCGTCATACCGTGATAGCCACCAGAGAAGCTGATCACCGAGCTACGACCGGTAAAGGTTTTCGCAAGTTTGATGGCTGCTTCTGTTGCATCTGCACCGGATGGGCCACAGAACTGCAAGCAGTATTCTTCTTGACCACCTGGAAGATAAGAAAGAAGTGCTTCAGTAAAAGCATCTTTTAAAGGCGTAGTTAAATCCAGTGTATGCAATGGCAAGCCGCTTGCAATTGTATCCTGGATACTTTGAATGACTGCAGGATGATTATGGCCCAATGCCAACGTCCCTGCCCCAGCTAAACAATCAAGGTACTCAGTACCTTCAACATCGGTAACCCAGCAACCTTGTGCTTTTGCTATCGCTAACGGTAATTTACGTGGATAACTACGCACATTCGATTCCATCTGACTTTGGCGAGTCAAGTAGTATTCGTTTGTGGAATTGGTGGCAGGGTTTACAGAAGTAACGCTCATATCGAATTACCATCTCTGATATGGGTGAAAGAAATAAGTCTGGTGACGTTTGGTCCTTTGACTCGGCGCTTTATAAAGAGGTTCTAGCTAGCAGTTTGTATTTAAATAACTAGGAGGCGGATGATACCGAATTTTTCAGGAAAATAAACAACTTTCAGTCGCATTTTGTCCTAATCTTTATCGAAAAAAAACATCACACCAACCTATAGCCTGAATGATCATCTTACAGTGTGACAGCAGAAAGAAAAGCGGGTTCTTTTATGCTTTTTTGTAGCACAGCTAACATTCAGGCAAAAAAGCTTAAAATCCACCATTAAGCACTTAATTATTAACGATAAACATAAATCAAGTAAGAGTGTAAAATGAAAGAAAATTTAACACTCTTACCACAAATATTTCGTAAAAAGATCACAATTGAGATTTAATATTTTAACAACGGCTTAGATGGCCAATTTTAAGAAAAACAGGACAATTTCATGCGTCTCTTAGCACTTACCAGTTTTATCCTTGCATCTACCTTGGCCACAGGCGCATTTGCAGCTCCGGCCGAATCGCTGAATTACAATGTTGTGAATCTTTCAGCAGAGGCCAGTCGTGAAATCTCGAATGATGAAATGCATGCCGTGCTTTATATTGAAAAATCCAACAAACAGCCAGCTGAATTGGCTACACAAATTAACCAGCTAATGAATCAGGCCATTGCCACAGCGCGCAAATATCCAACTGTGAAAATCGAGACGGGCGCACAAAGCACTTACCCTATTTATGACAATGATAACCGCAAATTGAAAGAATGGCGTGGACGTGCCCAGATTCGTCTGGAATCGAAAAATTTTAAAGCAGCGTCTCAACTGATTGCTGAATTACAACAGCACTTCCAGACCCAGTCGATTAACTTCAAAGTTTCAGACGAAAAGCGCAAAAAAGTCGAAAATGAGCTGATGATTGAAGCCTCTAAAAACTTCCAGCAACGCGCACAGGCACTGACTCAAGCCTGGAACAAACCGAGTTATCAACTGGTAAACTTAAATCTGAATACCAATAACTATTCACCACAACCTGTACCGCGTATGGCCATGATGAAAGCTGCATCGGCGGATATGGCTGTTCCAGAGCAGGAAGTTGCTGCGGGTGAATCGCAAATGACGGTGAGTGCCAATGGTGCGATTCAGTTTAAATAAGATTTCATCATATTATTCGGATTTTTAAGAACCACCCTTTTGGGTGGTTTTCTATCATTTGAATATTCTTTAATAATCAAGGCTACAAATTCATACAAACTCAGGTAGGAATTGAGGTTTGACCGGTTTAGAGTAACGGACATTTGTACCAATCCTCTCTGCTCATGTCTCTTGACCAACTGAATCTTTACCTGTTTCATATCCTAAATGTACCTGAACACGCCTCGATCTGGATGATCCAATATGCCTCCCTGATTGCGCATGATCTGGTTTATCTCTTTCTGCTGATTTTTGCTATTGCCTGGTTCCGTGGCAGTTATGAAGTAAAAACTGGCATTATCAAGGCATTTATTTTTACAGCAATTACCTTGTCGATCAGCGAGGTATTGTCCGCGATCCTGAATACCCCACGTCCGTTTGTAATAGATATTGGTCGCACCCTGATCGAACATGCACCTACAGGTTCTTTTCCCAGCAATCATATGAGTATTTTTAGTGGGATTGCCCTATCTTGTTATTTTTCATCACAACGTGATTTGGGAAGAATTCTAATCTGGACAGCTTGGCTAGTAGCTTGGTCACGTGTTTATGTCGGTGTGCATTTTCCGATGGATATGCTGGGTGCATTCCTGATTGCAATAACAGTAAATTTAGCTGGATTACCATTGTGGTGGAAATATCAGGATAAACTCATGCAGTTTATTTTAACTATTCATCAGTCACTGTTTGCGCCATTAATCCGGATGGGCTGGATTAAATAAATCGCATTAAGATGTCATAAAAAATCCCGCTCGAAAGCGGGATTTTTTATGATTGAAATTTAAATCTGAATGACTTAGTAAATCGCCATATGATTGCGGTGAATCATCTCGAGTGAACGTGCTTCACCTAGAACCTGATGCACTTTATCAGAAGCCAGACCACGTACAATATCTGCCGAACGCGAACTAAAGTTAACACGACCGACTGCAATTCGGTGACCTTGTGTATCCACACATTCCACCACATCACCGCGCTCAAAATGTCCTTCAACCGCTTTGACGCCGACAGGCAACAAGCTACGATGATTGTCTTTAATGGCCTTTACCGCACCATCATCAATTACCAAACGACCTGCCGTTTGCAGGTGTGCTGCCAACCATTGCTGATGCGCGGTCATCCGATCTTTGTCAGTCACAAACAAGGTTCCTAACAATTCACCAGACATCAGACGAGATAGCACAGCATCACTATCACCGCTTGCAATTAAGGTCGGACAACCGGACTTTGCCGCCAGTCGTGCAGCACGAACTTTGGTCAGCATGCCGCCGCGACCAAATTTACCACCACCACCGGCCATCTCAAACAGGCTCTCATCCATCGCACGTACCGTATGGAACAGTTTGGCATCTGGATTCGAGCGTGGATCTGAGTCAAACATACCTTCCTGATCGGTTAAGATAATCAGAAGATCGGCATGCACCTGACCTGCCACCATGGCAGCCAGCGTGTCGTTATCACCAAAGCGGATTTCATCGGTAGAAACGGTATCATTTTCATTAATCACCGGAATCACGCGCCAGTCAATCAGGTTCTGCAAAGCATCACATGAATTGAGATAGCGGCGGCGATCTGCCAGATCATCATGGGTCAATAATACCTGCGCCGTTCGAATCTGGTGTTTCTCCAGTACGCTTGACCAGGTATGAATCAGGCCCATCTGACCAATGGCAGCACAAGCCTGAAGACTGGGTAGATCGGTGGGTCGATTCTCAAGTTTCATTCGCACCATACCTTCAGCCACAGCACCGGAAGACACCAGAATAATCTCGTGTCCTGCATTGTGTAGATCTGCGATTTGTCCCGCCCAGTGCGAGATGGCATCTAAATCTAAACCTTGTCCGTTTGCTGTGAGTAAAGATGATCCGATTTTAACAACGATTCGTTTACAACCCTTGAGCTGACGCTGCCCATCTACCACTTCTATCATCTTGTCCTCAGACTCTTCTCTCAGAGATTAGCGTACGTAGTACACTTCCACATCACTATCATCATCGCCATCTTCATCATCTTCATCGTCGCCCAGAATACCGGCAAGACGTTGCTGACGACGCATCTCACGATACGCTTCTTTTGCAGCGATGGTTTGTTCACGTGTTTCAGCTTCAAGCTGATCACGGAATGCTTTCATTTCTGCTGCATATTCTTGATCTTCAGCTTCGCGTTCACGCTGCTCTTCGATCTGATCCATCAGGTAGTAAACCACGTCTTTGGTACCTTCAGCGGTTAAGCCAGAAGTTTCAAAAACCGGGCCTTCCCACTGCAATTCTTCAAGAATATGAGTACACCATTCTTCACGTGTTTCTTCAGCCAATTGGTCGACTTTATTCAGCACCAATACGATCGGCAGTTTTGAAAGTGTTGGGGAGAAATTTTCTAACTCTTTCATAATTGCTTTAGCATTATGTGCCGGATCTGAGCCATCAATCGGTTGTACATCAACGATGTGTAACAAGATACGGGTACGTGCCAGATGCTTCAGGAAGCGAATCCCCAGACCTGCACCTTCAGATGCACCTTCAATCAGACCCGGAATATCGGCCATCACGAATGAACGGTGACTATCGGCATCGACCACACCCAGGTTTGGCACCATGGTGGTAAATGGATAATCTGCCACTTTTGGTTTTGCCGCCGATACTGCACGAATGAAGGTTGATTTACCCGCATTTGGCATACCCAGCAAGCCCACATCTGCCAGAACTTTAAGCTCCAGACGGATTTCACGGAATTCGCCTTTTTGACCATGCGTACACTTACGTGGTGAACGGTTGGTCGATGATTTAAAGTGCGTATTTCCTAAACCACCGTCACCGCCTGCTGCCACTTTCACGCGTTGACCATCTTCGATCAAATCGCCAATAATGTCGCCAGACTCAACATCTACAATTGTTGTTCCGACTGGAACTTTTAATACGGTGTCTTCACCGCCACGACCAGCACAGTTCGCCCCACGGCCATTTTTTGCTCGTTCTGCACGGAATTTACGTGTATAACGATAATCAACTAGCGTACTGGTGTTGTCGTCAGCCTGTATATAAATACTGCCACCACGACCACCATCACCACCATCTGGACCACCAAATGGCACGAATTTTTCACGGCGAAAACTGGCTACGCCATTGCCACCGTCGCCAGCCTCTACGGTAATGACTGCTTCATCAACAAAGCGCATATTGCCAATCCTCTAAAAACTTTAAAACCCCATATTCTGCCATATTTTAAAGAATTTCTCGACTATATTTATATGCTATTCCATGAAGATCGCTTATTTAATCCTGTCATGTTATTGAACAGCCATTAATTTTTGATAAGTTTCAAAACTAAGCTCTATGCTTTTGTTTTAATATACTTTTTAATGATCACTTGATTGTTTTTAATTATTTCTGCTTTGTCGTGCAACTGCCTATAGTGCAGGCAATGTTAAAAGAGTCGGGCCTATGAGCAATTCAGAAAGGAAATCTGTCAGTCCATTGTCATCACAATTTGTATTATTGATGGCAATGGCATGTGGCTTATGTGCAGGCTCTGCCTATTTTAACCAGCCTCTGATCTATTCAATCGAGAAAAGTCTGGGCATTAGTACCAGTCAGGCCGGTTTTGCCGTGGTGATTGCACAGATTGGTTATGTCCTCGGCTTAATGCTTTTGGTTCCTTTGGGAGACTTTCTGAATAAACGCAAACTGATCGTTAACCTGATGGTCTTTGCAGCCATTTCGCAGATATTGCTTTCATTCAGTACGACTTTATCAATGTTATATCTGTTTACCTTGTGTGCCACCTTTGGCGCAATCTCGGCGCAGATCTTAATTCCTTTTGCATCGACCATTAGCCCACCTGAATCCAGCGCTGCTACAGTGGGTAAGCTGATGAGTGGGTTGGTGATGGGAATTATTCTGTCACGTACCTTTGCCGGCTTTGTTTCCACTTACTGGTCTTGGGAAGGTGTGTATTTATCCAGCGGTGTGATCACCTTGCTCTTTGCAGCACTCATGTGGAAAAAACTACCCGATACTCAAGCTCAGGCAGGCTTAACTATTGGTGACATTTACCGCTCTTTGTTTAGCCTTGCAGGTCAGAATCCACATTTAATCCGGCGTGCCTGTGCGGGTGCCTTGGGTTTTGGAATTTTATCGATGATCTTTACCTCGATGACTTTTGTATTAGGCAATGCACCTTATTATTTCACCGATTTCGAAATTGGGTTATTTGGCTTACTGGGCGTGATCGGGATTTATTCATCAAGCTGGTCAGGCAAAACCGTAGGACAAGGTAGAGAAAATCTGGTCGCCAAGCTATGCATTGTCCTGATGTTCGGCTCTACACTGCCCTTATATTTTGCCCAGCACAATATTGTAATCTATGCGATTGGTGTGCTGATGGCCTACTTTGGTCTGACAGCCTTCCATGTTTTGAATCAGAATCTGGTTTATCGGATTGATCTTAAATCGCGTTCACGTATTAATGCAGTCTATATGACGATTTACTTTAGTGGTGCCGCTTTAGGTTCGCTTGGTGCAGTCTATGCCTGGGAGCAGTTTGAATGGATCGGTTGCGTGATCCTTGGCTTTATTTTCTCGATTGGAATTTTACTGATTGATCGCTTGGATTTTAAGAAAATGCAAAATGCTTGATTCACAAAGGAATAAATCGATCAGTTTATTCCTTTTGGTAAAGTACATACTTCATTAACTCTGTTCTAAGATTAGAATTTTGTTCTCGATGAATACTACCTAATTGAGGTGTAATATTCGCGATATGTTCCAAATTTTCACTACCAACCAGTGCGTTATATCTTACATAGTTAAGCAAACATTGATTTTGAAATCTCCTAATTTGGTCTTTTAATTCTCCATCAGATATTGCTTTACCTAAAAATTTAAAAGCATCTTCTTGCTCATTAAATATAGATATAAATTTTTTATTCAATATTTTTATACTTTCATTTCGATCAGGTTTATAAATTAAATAATTACATATTTGATTACTAAGATGCTCAAGCTCAACAAGTTGAATAACTAGTCCTTTACAATAATTAGCAATTACTTCTACCCCTTTCTGCTCTCGCCAACTGGTATAGGTCATTAATATTGCAAGCGGTGCAAAGATCGTTGCTGACCAAAGCAAGAGATTGGTCGCTAAAGCAATATCAACATCTAAAAGTTTGAAGATTGCATAAATCGCAATGCATAAAACTAAAATGATTGCATACACTGCCAGTAAAGTAGCCAACAGATTTTCTGACTTTTTCATCTCTTGCTACCCCAAAAGCAATTTAGCTTCTATTTGGCAACACGTTGTTTATTTTCCAAAATTTCCGGTAAACCACGTTCAATCCAGTGAATCATTTGCATCACTTTATCCGCAGCTTGTGAACCGGTAATGGTCAACTGATATTCCACTTTGGGCGGCACAACCGGATAAACCGTTCTGAGCACAAAACCATCTTGTTCCAGCACTTTTAAAGTCTGGGAGAGCATCTTTTCACTCACTCCTTCAATCCGTTGTTTCAGTTCACTAAAACGATGCACACCTTCACTCAGGCAACGCAACACCAAGACCGACCATTTATTGGAAAGATGCTCCAATATTTCACGTGATGGACATTCAGTTGATAAAACCTGCCCTAGTAACGGACTAATTGCATAATTTGTCATAAATCTATCTCGGGATTTTATTACTTACTGATTTTAATATACTTACTCTTTGTAAGCTAACAGATTAATATTTCGTCAGCAAGCTGATTTACATTTCGTGATTGAATCGAATCCACCCGACTTCAATAAAAAATAAGTATAAAAAAAGAGCCTCCATAGAGACTCTTTTTTAAACTACATCAACAAATTATGCATTTGTTTCTGCAGGAACTTTAGGATAGCTTACGCCGCCCATTTGTTCAGCAATACGTAATACCTGGCAGCTATAACCCACTTCGTTATCGTACCAAACATAAGCAGTTAAACGGTTGCCTGAAGTGATTGTTGCTTGCGCGTCAAATACACCTGCAGTGCGTGAACCAATAAAGTCAGAAGAGACCACTTCAGTCGAGTTGGTATAACCGATTTGACCTTGAAGGATCGAACCGATTGAAATCTGACGAATATATTCGTTTACTTCATCACGATCAACGTCTTGACCTAAAGTCAGGTTAAGAATTGCAAGTGATACATTTGGCGTAGGAACACGTACAGAATTACCGGTCAATTTACCTTGAAGTGCTGGCAGCGCTTTAGCAACTGCTTTCGCTGCGCCAGTTTCAGTAATAACCATGTTCAATGTTGCAGCACGGCCACGACGGTCCGCTTTATGGTAGTTATCGATCAAGTTCTGGTCGTTTGTGAACGAGTGAACTGTTTCAACATGACCATTTAACACGGTGTATTTATCATGCAATACTTTCAGTGTTGGAGTAATTGCGTTAGTCGTACAGCTTGCAGCAGAGATGATGCTATCTTCAGCAAGGATGTCCGCCTGGTTCACACCGTAAACCACATTCTTCATGTCACCTTTACCAGGTGCAGTCAAAATAACACGAGCAGCGCCCGGGCATTTCAGGTGTTGAGCAAGACCTTCAGCATCACGCCATTTACCAGTGTTGTCGATTACAAGTGCATTGTTAATACCATATGCTGTGTAATCCACTTCAGAAGGATTAGACGCATAGATCACTTTAATGAAGTTACCGTTTGCAATAATTGCTTCGTTTTCTTCATCTACAGAAATCGTGCCTGCAAATGGGCCATGAATCGAGTCACGACGCAGTAGAGATGCACGTTTTTCCAAATCACCATCAGATGATTTACGAACCACGATTGCTTTCAGGCTAAGACCGCGACCCAGACCTGATTGACCAATCATCAAACGTGCCAGGATACGACCGATACGACCGAAACCATAAAGAACTACGTCTTTATGTTCTACAGCAGCAGCATTACCTTCTAGAGATTTAACAGCGTCTGCAACAAATGCATCGATGTCGCCGCCTTTTTCTTTAAATTCAACAGCAAGTTTACCTAGATCAACTTCAGCAGAACCGATGTTCTCAACTTTCGCCAATGCTTCAAGAATTGGGAATGTATTTACAACCGAAAGTTCAACATCGAGTACGCGAGTACGGCGGTGTGCTTTCAAGATCTGAATCACAGAACGGTTAATTAAAGAGCGACCATAAACTGTAGCTACAATATTTTTTTCACGATATAACTGACCAACAAGGGCAATCATGCGTTCCGCAAGTTCTTCACGGTTTTTCCAGCGACCTTGGTGCTCTGCATGTAGGGCAACGATAGTGTCTTTGCTCACAGATACGTCCTCTAATTAATTGTAAATCTAGGCATAAATTTCAAAACCCCATAATTGTAATGGAATTGGAGGCAACTTTGAATCAAAAGCTCACCGAGACGAGTGGTTTTTAACGTATATTCACTATAAATCTGGGAAATAGTTGCAATTAGCTAAATGATTTTGCATTCAAAAATTTTAAAAGCATGCGTTTTCCCGTACGGAGCAGAAATTTGTTAAATGTTGTTTATTCATTCGATCTCTTTTTAATTTTAAGAGTCTAGTCGATCCTGATAGTTTGCCAGATTTTTTTTAAGCGCTAATTGCTGTTTACGCTGCTTAAATAGATGCAGAATTCCTTCAATCACCAGCACCAATACGGCAAGCCAAATTGGAATATAAGTCAGCCACTCGCCAGCTTCCACACGCTCCCCCAAAGCCATCGAGGCAAAGGCCAACAGCACAGGTTCCAGATAACTCAACAATCCAAAGATCACAAAGGGTAAATATCGGCTGGCGAGAATATAGCTACCGAGTCCCAGTGCGCTCAAAAAACCCAGTACCAATACTGCCCAGATCAAATGAGAATGATTTAACATGAGCTGCATCGAGTCGCTATAAATAAAACCCAGATAAAATGCAGCGGGCAAAATCAGAAATAGATCCCACCAGAAGCCCCCCAAATGATCCGTAGCAAATTTACGCCGCATGAAAAAATACAAAGGATAGGCCAAAGCCACATAGACCGTTTCCCATGCGATTGAACCAATTCGCCAGATCTCATGCCCTACACCCAATACCGCCAAAGCGACAGCGACCATCTGGAATGATGACAATTTTTCTTTATAGAGCATACAGCCGACCAGCACCATCACCAGAGGCAATAAAAAATAACCGAGTGAGACTTCTAGGCCACGGCCATTGATAGGGCCCCACAAGAACAGCCATAACTGTGTGGTACATAACAAAGAGCTGATCAGCAGCCAGATCAACAAGGCAGGTTGCTGCAAAACCCGCTTAAAGATACTGCTGATATGTTGCAGATCACCCGACCACCACATAAAGGCAGTTAAAAACGGAATCGTGGCCAGCATACGCCAGGCAAAGGTCTGTTCACTATCTAAAGGCTGTAAGAAAGGCGTAAATACATAGAGCACCCCGAAAACCACCGAGGCCAATACAGATAACGCAATGCCTTTATACATAGTCAAACTCTACTTTCATTCGCCGGCATTATAACGATTAGTACACTAGAAAGCTTGATGCTTCATCTATTTAAAGTGAAATCACTACCCTACTTTGAAATATATTTTTGCTCATAAAAATAAAAAACCATGCCTAAGCATGGTTTCGATTAAGAAGATATTTCTATCTTTGCGTTTGTTTGGTATGAATCACATCACTCAGGTCATAACCCACAGACTGTGCATATTGCAAATATTCGTTTACAACATTTTTATCTAATTGCGGATTACGTGATAGTATCCACATATACTTGCGTTTCGGCTCACCCACCAGAACGGTCTGATAATTATCATCCAGCTTTAATACCCAGTAATCACCACGGCCAATCGGAATCCAGCGGATTGCTTCAGGCAGGAAGCTGACTTTTAATTTGGTATTTTGCGGTGGATCTTGCACAAATGCCTCACCCAAGGATTGGGTGGGCTGACCATCTTTTTTCATACAGCGGTTATCGACCACAATATTGCCATTTTCATTTAAGGTATAGGTTGCAGTGACATCACGATCACATTTATTTTGAAAAGACAAAGGCTTGCGCGCCACTTCATACCAAGTCCCCAAATAACGGTCCAGTTCTACTTTTTCAACAGTGGCTAATGGCTCATTTTGCGCATAGGCCATCGTCGCCGCGCCCAAACCAAGAAGAACCGCACTACCCACAGCAATTTTTGCCAGCTTCAATCCATTACCTGAAGAATTTTGAGTTGTCATAAAAATACCTATTATATGTTCACAAAATATTTATTTAAAAATTTTCTGTTCTTACAATAGCCTTATCCAAGCACTTGATTTGTTACATTATGTTTGGTTTATGATTGACTTTAGGTCATCGAAATAAAACTTCATGTAAAAAAAAATCAATCAAACATCTGGGCTTTTAAGCGCAAAATTTCATCACGCAGACGTGCAGCCTGCTCAAACTGTAACTCTTTAGAGGCTTTCAGCATTTCCTTTTCAAGCTTGTTAATATGCTTCGCAAACATTTTCGGGTCTGCCATGATATGTCGTTCATCTGCACTGATCGCGCGCGCCTGATCAGAAGCTTTCAATTCAATTGAATCATCATCCAATATTTCACCGGTATCAATTTCCTTGATTACCTGACGGACTGCGCTACGCGGAGTAATACCATGCTCTTCATTAAACTGAATCTGCTTGGCACGACGTCGATCTGTCTCATCAATGGCTTTTTGCATTGAGTCAGTTATTCGATCTGCATACAAAATCGCCCTCCCTTTCAGGTTACGCGCAGCACGCCCGATAGTCTGAATGAGAGAACGCTCAGAACGCAGGAAACCTTCTTTATCGGCATCCAGAATCGCAACCAGTGACACTTCCGGCATATCCAGACCTTCACGCAGCAGGTTAATCCCGACCAGCACATCGTGTACGCCAGTACGCAGCTCATGAATAATCTTGACGCGCTCAACGGTGTCGATATCCGAGTGTAAATAAGCGACCTTAATCCCGTACTCTTTTAAATAAGAGGTCAGGTCTTCTGCCATGCGCTTGGTCAAGGTGGTGACCAGTACCCGCTCATTGATATCCTTGCGCAGATTAATTTCTGAAAGTACATCATCGACTTGCGTCAGTACCGGACGAATTTCAATTTCAGGATCGATCAGACCGGTCGGACGTACCACCTGCTCGACAATCTGCTGCGATTTTTCCAGTTCATAACGTGCTGGCGTTGCGCTGACATAAACGGTGGTCGGGACAATGCGTTCCCATTCTTCAAATTTCATCGGGCGGTTATCTAGCGCGCTTGGCAAACGGAAGCCGTAATTCACCAGATTTTCTTTGCGCGAACGGTCGCCTTTATACATGGCACCAATTTGTGGCACAGTCACATGCGATTCATCAATAATCAGCAAGGCATCATCGGGAATATAATCGAACAAGGTTGGCGGCGCCTCGCCTGAAGGACGTCCAGACAAATGACGCGAGTAGTTTTCGATGCCATTGGTATAGCCCAACTGCTGCATCATTTCCAGATCATAACGGGTACGCTGTTCAATCCGCTGCGCTTCCAGCAATTTGTCATTTTCACGAAAGAACACCAGTCGTTCTTTGAGTTCTTCCCGAATGGTTTCAATCGCGCGGGATAAATTGTCTTTTGGCGTGACATAGTGACTTTTGGGATAAATCGTCACCCGCGGGACTTTGCGCACCATTTTTCCGGTCAGTGGATCAAACCAGCGGATGGAGTCGACTTCATCATCAAACAGTTCAATCCGGATCGCATCCTGATCCGATTCTGCCGGAAAAATATCGATAATTTCCCCACGAATACGATAAGTACCGCGCAGGAATTCCAGTTCATTACGCGAATACTGCATTTCGACCAGACGGCGGATAATGTCATCACGACCAATGCGGTCGCCTTCCACCACATGCAGCAACATGCTCATGTAGGCATTCGGATCACCCAAACCATAAATTGCAGAAACTGATGCGACAATAATTGCATCACGACGTTCTAATAATGATCGGGTCGCGGAAAGACGCATCTGGTCAATATGGTCATTAATTGCGGCATCTTTCTCGATAAAAGTATCTGAAGATGGCACATAAGCTTCCGGCTGATAATAATCATAATAACTGACAAAATACTCGACGGCGTTATTCGGGAAAAATGCTTTAAATTCGCCATAAAGCTGTGCAGCCAGCGTTTTGTTATGTGCCATGACAATGGTCGGACGCTGGGTCTGTGCAATTACATTGGCCATGGTATAAGTCTTACCCGACCCGGTAACGCCCAGTAAAAGCTGATCATGAAAGCCCTGTTCAATACCCTTGACCAGCTTTTCAATGGCCTGTGGCTGATCACCTGCGGGTTGATAACTGGTTACTAATTCAAAGGGTTGCTTATCAGTCACAGCTACATGTCTCAACTCGAATGCGGATCAGGAATTTTAGCAGATTTCAGACTTGCCGGAGCAGATTCCATAGCCAAAATACCGAAATCCAACAGATGATGACAGTCGAGAAATATGTTGAGAATTCTCATATTTAGTCAGTCTTTCAACATTCAGGCCATCCCTGCTTTTTACTTGACCCCAACCCCGATCAAAGGCAACATGAAGATCAGGATGGCCTCGAATAGACAATTATGACTTACCACTATCACGATGAAAATATTGTTAAATCCCTTCCGGAAAATACCGTGTTTGTTTTTGGCAGCAATCTGGCGGGTCAGCATAGCGCAGGCGCAGCAAGAACAGCGCTTGAGCATTTTGGTGCAGTCATGGGCGTCGGTCGTGGCTGGTCGGGTCAAAGCTATGCCATTCCAACCATGAACGAGCATTTGCAGCAAATGCCGCTGTCACAAATCCAGCACTATATCGATGACTTCAAGATTTACACCAAAAACCATTCTAAAAATAAATATTTTATTACGTCTTTAGGATGCGGGATCGCAGGTTATAAAGTCGAAGAAATTGCACCGATGTTTAAAGGCATTTCACGCAATGTCATTTTCCCGCAATCTTTCCGCCCTTTTGTGGAAAAGCCTCTACCCAAATTAAGCGCAAACTTCCTACATACGATTTTTCGCGATTCAGTCATTTTAAATCCTGCGACTGATGAGCTGATTGAAGAATTGCCATTGACCGAAAATGAAAAAAGTCTGGCGAGGATTATTTTAAATACCCAGATCTATCCGACCGACAGCAATGGGCGGGAACGGGTCTTCGAAATTGAAGATATCCTGCATAATCTAAATACCAAACTGGTCGATTTTCAGAGTCATTCCGAAGGTGCCATGCTGTTTGGGGGTGTGATTTTAGCGCTACTTGAGCTGTATAATATTAATGAAAAAGACTTTATTGATGTCTGGCAAGAACAGCGAGAAATTGCCCCACCAAAACCGGAAAATAAAGCACGTAAAAGCATTCGCTAATAACTTATCTCTCTAAAAGCCAATTTCTGAATTGGCTTTTTTATGGGTATAAGATGTGCAAGGTCAATAGATCAACTAATTATTTTATTCTGCTTAGCGATGAGCTTTTTGAGATGCTGCATGTATTCGATCAAGATCATGCAAATGAGAAATGAGAAATGAGAAATGAGAAATGAGAAAAATCTGGCCAGGGTTTTATCTGCTCGAGAAATAAGGAAATAGATGAAATATTAATTGCTGAATATCTAAAAATTTACACAAAAAAAGCCATGACTCATCATAGCTTTTTGAGTTCGACCAATTAACGTTTACCCATTGAACGACGCGTACCGCGTGGTGGCATCCAGGTACGGTCAGCATAACGCTGTGGTCTTGGTCTTAAATCTTCCAGAACTTCTTCTGCAGCATTTTGCTCTGCCTGTTTGATCGGGAAAGGTAAATTAACCAGGGGCTTTTTTTTGGGAGGAGTTTGGGTGCTCATGTGATTCACTCAATAATATATGCAGCTATTGTACAAAAAAACTCAGTCAACTGGGTAGCAGGATCTTGGATAAATTCATATGCTCTTGTTTTGGAAATATAAAAAAATCATCCCATAATGGTAAATACCTAAAGCAACATAGCCTAAAATTCACCTAAACTCTCATTTATATCTTCAATGATAAAAATTCATAGGATTGAAATTTTAACTCCCTCAAGAGCAAATCTTCTTCATTTTTATAATTAAGTTAATAGGGTAAAAGTAGTGATTTTTACACCCTATCCATTCCTTAAAACTCAAGAGATATATACAAAAAATATACAGCAGTTACCAATATTAACCATCGCTTAACTTTTGACCTGTTGTTCTATAACTGAATTTTTTAATGAAATTCACATAATAAATTTACTAGAAAAACGAATAAACACAGTGGACATGGAGTTCCAAATCAATGAAAACAATGCTGGCATGTATGGCAGGCCTAGCCACTTTACCTATGGTTGCACATGCAGATTCACCTTATTTTAGTCTGCAGGATGGAGATGGCTTTAAGCGCTTTTCTGTATCAGTCGGTGCCTTGCATGTCATGCCGCAAGGTAAAGCACAGCCTGTTCGTGTCAATACTGCGATTAATGAAGGCTATCAATCTAAAGTTGGAGATATTCAGGCGCAAACCGTCATAGACAACCTTGACCCCGACCGCAAACCAAACCGTGTGGTTGAAGGATTAGTCAGACTAATTGGTGCATTTGGGGGTAAAGTATCTAGTGGCCTTTCTGGAGATTCCTACGTATATGGTCTTTCAGAATGGGATAATCCAGGAACAGGTCTGGAAGCCGATGATGTCACTACCTTAGGCATTATGTCCAACTACTATTTTACCGATAATATTTCGTTTGAAATGAAAGCCGGCATTCCTCCCAAGGTCGATATCAAGGGCAAAGGCACAATCTATGCGCCATTTGCCGCTGTGGCAACGCCATTAGGCGGGATTGCAGGTAATTTGAATCTTGCTAATGACATTAGAATTACAGATCTAGCCCAGTCTAGCAAAGCAGCAGAAGCACGTGCCTGGACCCCTGCTTTTGAATTCCAGTATCATTTTGGTAAAACCGGGGTCAATAAATTCAGACCTTATGTAGGGGTAGGCTTAATGTACGCTTATTTCAATGAGCTTGAAATGGATAAAGGCATTGAATCTGATCTCGTTGCTGCAGGTCATATGATCCAGAATATTATTAATCAGAATGCTGGTGCTTCCTTGGAAATGAAGGACAGTACTGGCAGAATGAAAGTGGATCTTGAGGCTACCGATGCCTTTGCTCCCGTAGCGACTGTGGGCTTCACTT
The DNA here is from genome assembly GCF_013419135.1 of Acinetobacter sp. YH12100. NCBI lineage: Bacteria > Pseudomonadati > Pseudomonadota > Gammaproteobacteria > Moraxellales > Moraxellaceae > Acinetobacter > Acinetobacter sp. YH12100. The sequence goes on from NZ_VPAQ01000001.1 coordinate 176,832, forward strand.
ATGATTTCAATGAGAAATGGTTTGCAGTTGGTTCAGTATCTTATGCCCATTTGAAAAATGAATCTAAAATTACAGTAATTAATGAAAATACCGGACAAACCCTGATTAGCTCAAAAGCTGATGTGGAAATCAATCCTATTCTGGCCTATGCAGGATTCGGGATGCGTTTCTAATTTCAAGATCAGGTTTTAGGAAAACGGCTTCGGCCGTTTTTTTAAGCTTAAAATATTGATAAAAAAAATTTATCTTTTGATTAATTTTTATTTTATCGCCTCCATAGCTTGAATCGAATACCATAAGCGCTTATTTCATCTGCATGCTCACCCTATGTCCGATACTCCATTTTCCAAAGCGCTTATTTTTATGCTGATTGGCTCCGCTATCATTCTGGCATTGTCATTGGGCGTACGTCATGCATTTGGTCTTTATCTGGTGCCGATGAGTGATGAATTTGGTTGGGGACATAATGTTTTTAGCTTGGCGATTGCCATGCAAAACCTGATCTGGGGAGCAGTACAACCCATTACTGGAGCCTTCGCAGATAAATATGGCAGCAAGATTGTCGTTGCCGTAGGTGGGGCACTCTATGCCGTGGGCTTGCTACTCATGGCGATCAGTTCTACTGGACTGCTGTTAAATCTGAGTGTGGGCCTGATTTTAGGTCTGGCCCTGTCTGCAACATCTTTCCCGGTTTTACTGTCTGCTGTAGGACGTGCTGCACCACCAGAAAAACGCAGTCTGGCGATGGGTATTGCCAGTGCTGCCGGATCTTTTGGCCAGTTTATCATGCTGCCTTCGACCCTGTTGCTGTTACAGAATGTTGGTTGGTCAGGAGCATTGGTGGTCAGTGCGATTTTGATTGCCCTGATTGTACCACTGGCCTGGATGCTGAAAGCACCAATGTATATTCATCCAAATGCAGCATCTACACCCAATAAAGTGTCCCTCAGTTTTAAACAGATTCTGCTGGTAGTGAAAAATCATAAACCCTTCTGGTTTCTGTCTATGGGCTTTTTTGTCTGCGGTTTCCAGGTGGTATTTATTGGCATTCACCTGCCGGGTTATCTGATTGATCACGGTTTTAATGCCACCACAGGGACTATTTTTCTGGCATTGGTGGGTCTATTTAATGTGGTCGGCACCTATACTGCGGGCTGGCTCGGGGGTAAATATTCCAAGCCGCATTTGTTGATGGGTCTCTATGGCTTACGCGGGATCGCAATTATTGCCTTTCTCATGCTGCCACTGAGCACATGGACAGTCTATGCCTTTGGTGTCATTATGGGATTACTCTGGCTATCGACCGTTCCGCTCACCAACGGCATTGTGGCGAATATGTTCGGGGTGAAATACCTGACCATGCTCAGCGGTATCGTGTTTTTTACCCATCAGGTCGGCTCGTTTTTCGGTGGTTATCTTGGCGGAGTCAATCATGACTTGAGTGGTAATTATAATGCTGTCTGGATGCTGTCGATTGCCTTAAGCATTTTTGGCGTATTGGTACATTTCTGGGTCAATGAGGAGCAAATTGTGCATGACTGATTCTATGCTCATACTCAAAATCTCGATTGCTGTGGCGCTCTTGCTTTTATTCGCTCTGTCGGTGGCATTATGGATCCAGACACCGCAGCTGTTTGAATACTTTAATCAGGCCTTTTGTGCGCATTAAACTGCTGAAATTTACTCAGCTAAATAAACACAATTCACAGCACAATAACTTAAATGATTCATAATCAATAGAATAATAAAAATACAAGGTTATTCATAAACTGATCATTACTTTTTTAATTTTATTTCAATCTGGAAATTTTCTTAGATGCTCATGAACAAGAAAATTCCGAGACTTTACACTCCCGTTGTCTTTTTCCAGCCGATCAGTACCATTTGCTTAAACGGATCAGTCTTGCCAGTAGTCGCCCGTTTTAATGAGAAACATCATAATAAAAAAGGGATAATCCAGCCTTCCAGAAGAATTAGATCAGCGAGGTATACACTTTCAGCATTGAGGAACTAACCACCTCAACGGTGTTTTATTTTTGGAATATTGCCAGTTCTGCTCGAGTGAATTTTATTTTCAAGCTTAATCAATATAAGATTCTTTCGTATATCCTTTACATAACCAAGTTATTCTTTACTTTTTCTCACCTAATTAACCTAGTGTGTTTTCCTTTTTCTGCTTAGCGTATTCAGTCATAAATATGTTTATCGCCTTAAGGAGAAAAAGATGAATACCAGTCATTTGTCAGATTGTGTTCAAACCTGTATGAGCTGCTCCCTCACCTGTATTGCTTGTGCAGCTGCCTGCTTAAAAGAAGAACATGTAGAAATGATGCGTGAATGCATCCAGCGTTGTCTGGATTGTGCCGATATTTGTCAGCTCTGCGCGCGTATGGAGCAGAAGCAATCGCCTTTTATGCAGGAAATCTGCGAGCTGTGTGCCAAGGCTTGTGATTATTGCGCAGAGGAATGCAGTCAGCACCAACATGAACATTGTCAGCAATGTGCAGAAGCCTGTCGCCGTTGTGCAGAAGAATGCCGAAAAATGGCTGCTTAAAAACCAAGTTAATCAACTTTATCTTCATCCGAATTGAATTGGTCAATGCTTTATCTTCTAGCTGATTTAAAGCATTTAAAACAAAAAACCCGCAAGCCTTCACTTACGGGTTTTTTAAATCCAAGGCAAACATCTCGCTTAGAATAAACGATTCATACCATTGAGTGTCGCTACACGGTAGGCTTCCGCCATGGTCGGATAGTTAAACGTGGTTTCCACAAAATACTTGATCGTATTGTTTGGACTGTTCATCACCGCCTGACCAATGTGGATAATTTCAGATGCATTATTACCGAAGCAATGTACACCCAAAACTTCCAGCGTTTCACGATGGAACAAAATCTTTAATTCGCCCATAGTGTCACCGGTAATTTGCGCACGCGCCAAATGACGGAACGAGGCCTGACCGACTTCATACGGAATTTTTTCTTCAGTCAACTGCTGCTCAGTTTTACCAATCGAAGAAATCTCGGGAATGGTATAAATTCCGGTTGGAATATCAGTAACGGGGGCAACGTCTGGCTCACCGCTCATATTGGCACCCGCGCAACGACCTTGGTCATAAGCAGCAGATGCAAGCGACGGCCAACCGATTACATCACCGGCAGCATAGATATTTTCAACTTCAGTCTGGTATTGATCATTTACCGTCAACTGACCACGGCTGTTTGGTTTCAGGCCAACATTTTCCAGCCCTAAACCATCGGTATTACCTGAACGGCCGTTACACCACAAAATTGCATCGGCTTTAATTTTTTTGCCGCTTTGCGTGTGCATCACCACATGATCATCAAATGTTTCTAAAAAGTCGATCTGTTCATTGTGACGAATCAGCACACCTTGTTCACGCAAATGATAAGACAGCGCATCGGAAATTTCATCATCCAGATAGCTTAACAGTTTGTGCTGGGTATTGATCAAATCAACTTTATGCCCAAGACCAATGAAAATCGATGCATATTCACAGCCAATTACACCTGCGCCATAAATGATGATTTTCTGGATAGAAAAGTCCAGATCCAGAATTTTATCTGAATCAAATACCCGTGGATGATTAAAATCAAGAATTTCTGGGCGATACGGACGTGAACCGCTGGCAATGACCAGTTGCTTAAACACCAAGGTTTCTTTAATGCCGTCTGGACTAAATACAAAAATAGTATTTTGATCCTGAACATAGGCTCGACCATGATAGATATCGATCTTGTTACGGTCATAGAACCGTGAATGTGTATCTACTTGTTGTTGAATCACTTTATGCGCATGACGCAATACTTGCTTCATGGTGAACTGTTTCCAGTCCCCAACTTTCTGAAACAGTGGATCACGTTGATAACGGATAATACTGGATACCGTTTGACGCAATGCTTTACTTGGAATGGTACCTACATGGGTACAGTTACCACCTAGCTGTTCACGCATCTCAACGATTGCAACACGCTTACCAGATTTGGCAAGTTTCATTGCCGCGCCTTCGCCCGCAGGGCCCGAACCTAGAACTACCGCATCATATTTAACGAAAGTCCCACTAACGACCTCTTTTTTACGTGGCATTCAACGCTCCTCAAAATTAAAAAATTCACTTTAATCTACCTGCTTATTATGACGTAAATCCTGTTGATTTTGTGTATTTAACTCACATATATTGGTTGATGAGAACATTTTTTAAATGAATACCCCTTTTTGCCCTATTTATAGCTAAGTTCGTTATAATAAACGCGCTATCTTTGATCATCTCCCCCTTCAAAAACAGTGGAAAAGTTGAATATGTCTGAAAACCGTAAACCTGAACAGGGTGTCAAACTTCGTGGCGCAGAGAAAGTCGCTCGTATTCCTGTAAAAGTGATCCCTACGGTTGAAACACCACGTAAGCCGGACTGGATTCGCGTAAAGATGGCAGCGCCGGAAGAAGTACAACGGATTAAAACAACGCTTCGCGAGCAAAAACTACATACTGTCTGTGAAGAAGCAGCCTGTCCAAACCTGCCTGAATGTTTTGGTGGCGGTACCGCAACCTTTATGATTATGGGTGATATCTGTACCCGTCGCTGTCCATTTTGCGATGTAGCACATGGTCGGCCAAATGCCCTGGATGCAGATGAACCGCGCCACATGGCCGAAACCATTACTAATCTTGGGTTGAAATATGCCGTGATTACCTCTGTAGACCGTGATGACTTACTCGATGGTGGTGCGCAGCATTTTGTCGATTGTATTAAAGAAGCACGTGCTTTAAGTCCAAAAACTTTGCTTGAAATTCTGGTACCGGACTTCCGTGGCCGTATGGATATTGCACTGCGCATCATGACCGAATGTCCACCCGATGTGTTTAATCATAATATTGAAACAGTACCGCGTTTATATAAGGCGATGCGTCCAGGTTCTGATTATCAGCACTCTTTAAACCTGTTAAAAATGTTTAAAGAATATTGCCCGGATATTCCAACCAAATGTGGCCTGATGGTCGGTATTGGTGAGACTGAAGAAGAAGTGCTTGCCTTACTTGACGATTTGCATGCACACGGCGTGGACTATGTGACGATTGGTCAGTATCTACAGCCTTCTAAAGAACATGCAGCGATTGATCGCTTTGTGACCCCTGAAGAATTCGAACGTTATACCGAACATGGCCAAAAACTGGGCTTCCGCAATATCTGGGCAGCACCCATGGTTCGTTCAAGCTACTTTGCCGATCGTCAATACTACGGCGAACCGGTTCCAGCAGTGCGTCGTAAAACTGACCCTGCCAAGAAAATTGCTGTTCAGGCCATTGAAGCTTAGTCCTGTTTAAATAAATAAAATAAAAGCCCTCTCAAGTAGAGGGCTTTTTAACATCCATAATTAAAATTCTACTCAGCATTAAACCCCATTTTTTATTTTAGATAAGATTAAGTCATTACTTATCTTCACATTTCTTTGCGCGTTCTCACTTGAAGACTGAGCATTTTTCAAACAATCTCAGAAATAGATGAAAGATTTAAAAATATCGTTGCAAGACTTGAAAACGATCATTCTCACACGTGCAATGCTGAACCTGTCCGATCCTCAAGCGACAAAAAAATGAATGAACTGTGACAAAAATTCTATGAGATCCCGGCACAGGCAGCCTTGTATAAATCTGGAGAAATATAACAATGTCATTTATTTTCGCTGTGCTACTGCTATTACTGAGTTTATGGGCAGTTTTCTATTTTCAGCTCTCGCGTAGTGCAGGTGCAATCGTGCTGATGGTCGTGTTAGTGGTCTGTGCCTTTCTTAGTCCGTGGTCACTGATTCTTGGTATCCCGCTCATCCTGATCAGCCTCGTGGTGATAATCGACCCTTTGCGCATGTCGTTTATTTCCAGACCGGCCTATAAAGCACTGGCCAATGCCATGCCGAGCATCAGTCCGACAGAGCGTGAAGCACTCGACTCTGGAACCAGCTGGTGGGAAAAAGAACTGTTTATGGGTGCACCGAACTGGGAAACCTTTAATAGCTATCCTTATCCAAAACTCTCGCTAGAAGAACAGGCCTTTCTGGACAATGAAGTTGAAACCTTGTGCAGCATGCTGGATGAATGGGAAATTCACGAGCAGAAAGCGCTGCCTGATCATGTCTGGCAATATATTAAGGAGCATGGTTTTTTGGGCCTGATTATTCCCAAAGAATATGGTGGTCGCGCATTTAGTTCTTTTGCTCAAAGCCGGGTGATGAGCAAGATTTCCTCTCGCTCCCTCACCACGGCCGTGAGTTGCATGGTACCGAACTCTCTCGGCCCGGGTGAACTATTGCTGCATTATGGTACTGAGGAACAGAAAAACCGTTACCTGCCGGGCCTGGCGCGAGGTGAAGAAATTCCCTGTTTCGGCCTGACCAGTCCTGAAGCCGGCTCTGATGCAGGCGCTATTCCCGATACTGGCGTGGTCTGCTATGGCCAGTTTGAAGGTCAGGAAGTCCTAGGCTTGCGAATGAATTTTTCCAAACGCTGGATTACGCTGGCACCCATTGCAACAGTGGTAGGTCTGGCCTTTAAAATGTATGACCCGGATCATCTTTTGGGCGAGCAGACAGAATATGGTATTACCTGTGCCCTGCTACCTGCCAGTCACGAAGGGGTGCAAGTAGGTCCTCGTCATAATCCCGGCCCACCATTCATGAATGGTACAGTTGAAGGTAAAGATGTATTTATTCCTCTGGACTGGATTATTGGTGGTGTAAAAAATGCCGGTAAGGGCTGGCGCATGCTGATGGAATGTCTGGCTGTGGGTCGTGGCATTTCCCTACCGGCACTGTCTACTTCTGCGGCAGAAATGACTTATTTAAATGTCGGGGCTTTTTCCCGAATCCGTCAACAATTTAAAATTTCAGTCGGCAAGTTTGAAGGTGTTCAGGAAGCCAATAGTGAAATTGCCAGTGATACCTATATGCTGGAAGCTTTCCGTTATCTGGTGACTTGTGGCCTTAATCAGGGCGGCAAGCCTGCTGTAATGACAGCGATTGCCAAATACTATGCCACGGAGGGAATGCGTAAGGTGGTAAATCACGGGATGGATGTGGTCGGTGGCCGCGCCATTCAGATGGGGCCACGTAATTTTCTGGCACCTTATTATCAGGCAATTCCTGTCTCCATTACCGTTGAAGGTGCAAATATTCTCAGTCGTTCCCTGATGATTTTCGGTCAGGGTTCAATGCGTTGCCATCCTTATCTCTATGAAGAATTACAACTCTTACAGGCTGAAGACCCGGCAGCAGCACTCAACCCTTTTGATCATTTGCTGTTTAAACATCTGGGTTATACCTTTAACCGTACCGCCCGTTCCTTTGCCTACGCATTTACGGGTGGTTCAAGTACAGCACCTCAAAGTGCAGTTGAGTTTACCCGACCTTATTACAAGGTCATTAACCGGCTGAGCGCCAACTTTGCCTTAACCGCAGACATGTGTCTGGGTTTGCTGGCAGGCGATATCAAACGCAAAGAAATGCTGTCCGGACGTCTCGCCGATATTCATGCTCACCTGTTTATTGCCTCCTCTATTCTGAAGTATTTTGAGCATAGCAAAAAGACTGAAGCTGAACGTTTGCATGCACAGCTTGCAATAGAAAAGTCACTCTATACAGCGCAGGAAGCATTTTATGATCTGTTTGCTAACTTCCCGGCCGGTGCAGCAGCAGGCATGGTCAAGCTGTTATGTTTCCCATTTGGCCGTCCCGTACACAAACCCTCAGACCAGCTTAAACAGCAGGTTGCAAATAGCATGATGGAAGATAACGCATTCCGTCAGGTATTGAAAAAGCATGTCTATTACAATACCCATGAAACTGATGTCACTGGACGCATGGAATCGACTTTCGCTTTGCTACTGGATATTGAACAGCTTTGGGATCGCTTTAAAAAAGCTGAAAACAAAGGTCAGTTTAAAGGTCTAAGCTTTGCCGAGCATGTGACAGATGCACAGCAACATGGCTTTATTAATGATGAAGAAGCAGAAAAGCTGCTTCACTATAATGCACGTCGTTATGACAGCATGCTCACAGATGTCTTTGATCTGCATTTACAGGAAGTATTGGAACTGGAGAACCCCCATATCCGTAAAGCAGATGCGACAGGAACCGATACTTCTGTTCAAACCGATCCTTTACACTCAACTTCGCCTTAAATCAAACTTTGACCAAAGGTGTCATAAATTCCAAAGTAGGATCGTAGTTGAATATTTCACTTTAGAACCTTTCCAAGTGGCTTTTTAGCCACTTTTTTACGACTATGGCACGATGGTATTTCGCATAAAAAGCACTAAGCTAGAGCTATAAGAAAATTGAGGGTAAACCATGTCACAACAAGATTATGAAAATGGCCTGAAAGTCCGTACTGACGTCATGGGTGAAAGCTTTGTCAAACGTGCACAGGAAAATACCGTGCCTTTTACCCAGCCTCTACAAGACTGGATTAATGAACATGCCTGGGGTTCAACCTGGCAACGTGAAGGTGTATTGCCACGTAAATATCGTTCTTTAATTACCATTGCTTTCCTTACGGCTCAAAAAAGCCCCACTGAATTAAAAGGCCATGTTCGGGGCGCTCTTAACAACGGCGCGACGGTTGAGGAAATTCAGGAAGTGTTACTCCATAGCCTGCCATATTGCGGTGCACCAGCAACTCAGGAAGCATTTCGTGCAGCACTTGAAGTGATCCAGGAATATCAGGTGAATCAGGAATAATTTGGTTGCAGATGAAATTGAGCCGTTTTAGAAATAAGCTCAAAATTTAATTTTGCAGATGATTCATAAGTTACTTAGGCTAAATAAGGCTCAGCTGATTTTAGTTGCTTACCCTGATCTCAGCCTATCCGTCAAATGAATATGTACCGAGAAGTTGTAGATTCTCGGTACATTACACTAATGATTCTAAAATAAAACTGATAGATTTTTTAGAGTTGAGCACCTACTTATAAAAACTCGCGTCTTTGATCACATACAACCCGATCACTCATAAGATCAAGATCAGACAGATCCAGTAAAATAGTGGCTCAAAATAAGCCTTAGTTCAATGAAGATTCACACTAGAGCCAGTACACATTAAAGCTATAATAAAACTCCAGCACTTCAAAACGTACGTTATAGCCCAGTTCAGTCAACTCGGCTGATAAAGCCCGAATATCTTCCAAAGGCAAATGTTTGGGAAATACAGTAATGACTGCGGTATTGCCCTGTTTCGCATTTTCTTCAATTAGCTTGGCTAGACGCGGCTTATAGACCTCAATATTTAAATTAGCCACATCTGATAAAACCTTGGCCTGATCCGCCGTCATAAAAGTCATTTTTTATTTTCTCTTTTGATGTAATTTCATCAAGTTAAATGATTTAAACCAAAAGCCGTATTTCATTTTTGTATCAGGTAACTAAAAAATAACAGGCAAAAAAAATCCCTCTGCAGAGGGATTTTTTAAATAGAAACTTACTGACCGGGCAGTGGAATATATTGGGAAGAACTGTTTTGTGCTTTACGCTCAGTCACTACTACATCCAGCATCATGGTTTTTCCGGCACGCTCTACTTCAATCTGAATGGTACTATTCGGCTTTTGCAGGGCAACAAAATTAATCAAATGCGAAGCCGAACTGATCTCTTCCCCATTCACTTTCATAATTTTGTCGCCACGCTGGATGCCCGCTTTCGCTGCCGGTCCATCTGCCAGCACTTCTGCGACGGTCACCCCTTTCTCTTTAGGTTGCAGTACATCATCACGTTCTGTCGGTAATAAACTGATTCCTAACCAGCCACGAACGACACGGCCATCTTTCAGAATAGCATTCATCACCTGCTGACAGATTTTGGCTGGAATGGCGAAACCAATCCCCAGTGAACCACCAGTTTGCGAGAAAATTGCCGTATTCACCCCAATCAAGTTGCCGGCGACATCGATCAAGGCTCCGCCTGAATTTCCCGGGTTAATTGCAGCATCAGTTTGCACAAAGTCTTCATAGGTATTAATGCCCAGATCTGAACGCCCTGTTGCTGAAATAATCCCTTGCGTTACGGTTTGACCCACACCAAATGGGTTACCAATGGCCAAAACGACGTCACCGACTTCATTGCCACTCAATTTAAAAGGCAACACGGGTAATTGATCCAGTTCAATTTTAATCACTGCCAGATCGGTATCTGGATCCATTCCCACAACTTTTGCTTCAGCACGTCGTCCATCCTGCAATGCCACCACAATCTGGTCTGCCTGTGCAATCACATGATTATTGGTCAGGATATAACCATCAGGACGTACAATCACCCCGGAACCTAAACTGTTCTCATTCGGACTTTGTCCATACTGGTCAGGCAACTGATCGCCAAAAAACTCACGAAAGACCGGATCGGTCAACAAAGGATGAGCCTGCTGTTTGACTTTTTGAGTGGTAAAGATATTGACTACAGCCGGCGCTGCTACTCTCACCGCAGCACTATAGGAGACCACGCCTCCTGAGCGCGACGTATCAATCAACGGCTCTACTTTTTCAGCAGGCATCTTGACACCATCTGGTGCAACCGGTGCTTTTGGTTTTTGTAGTTGTTGCCACCCCAAAAAACCGATAATGACCAAAATCAGTAACACCCAGGGTAACCATGTAAAGGTGCGGCGCACGTTGTTATCCTCTAAAATATTTTAATTCGTTGATGACTAAGTAATTTGTGTTCTATTGTAATGCGAAATACATAACTAAACACAAAAAATTCCACAGAGTTTTGTGCAGCTTTAGTTACAATTAAATATAAAGATAAATATTGGCAAATTTTTAAACGAACAGGAATTTTATGGCGAATTTAAACGATATTATTCAGTGGTGTGAACAGACTTTGGCAGCACGTGAATTTAAGGACTATGCACCGAATGGCTTGCAGATTGAAGGTAAATCCGAGGTCAATAAAATTCTGTGTGCCGTGAGTGCTTCGCAAAGTGCGATCGAAGCGGCAATTGAGCAAGGCGCAGATTTACTGCTGGTTCATCATGGCTATTTCTGGAAAGGTGAAGCCTACCCGATCACTGGTATGCGCGGTAAACGAATTAAAGCCTTAATTCAAAATGATATCTCTCTGGTTGGCTATCATCTGCCTTTAGACAGTCATCCAACTTTAGGCAATAATGCGGCGATTGCAGATTTATTAGAACTGGAAAATATCGAACAGTTGGATCCGAGTGAACGCCATCCGATTGGCAATATTGGCTATTTAAAACAACCGATGAGCCCTGAATATTTTAAAAACCATGTTTCAGAAAAACTTGGCTTTGATGCAATTCATCTTCCTGCGGACAAAACTCAAATCCATAAAGTCGGTTTCTGTACCGGTGGTGCGCAGGATTATATTCATAAAGCAGCGCTACAAGAGTGTGATGCTTACATTTCTGGTGAAGTGAGCGAACGCACCTTCTATGAAGCTCAGGAACTGAATGTACATTATTATGCCTGTGGCCATCATGCCACTGAAAAATATGGTGTACAGCGCCTGGCCAAAGCGATTTCAGAACAGTTTAATATTGAGTATGCTTATTACGAATTAGACAATCCGATTTAATTCTCGCTGACAGCATTTTCCACGAGCTTTATTTATATATTTTCAGGATTTATTGTGTATTGTTATTTATACGCAATGCCCATTTTGTCCGATTATCTATTACAATAAAGCCACTTATTGTTAAAACCCAGCTAAATGCAAGGAATTGAGAACATGACAACCATTACTTTACCAGCATTACCTTATGGCTACGAAGATCTTGCTCCACACATCAGCAAAGAAACTTTAGAATACCATCACGACAAACACCACAATACTTATGTGGTTAACCTGAACAACCTGATCGCTGGTACTGAGCTTGAAGGCAAAACTCTAGAAGAAATCATTACAGCAACTGCTGGTGATGCGTCTAAAGCAGGTGTTTTCAATAACGCTGCCCAAGTTTGGAACCACACGTTCTACTGGAACTGTATGGCTAAAAACGGTGGCGGTAAAGCAACGGGTACTTTGGCTGCAAAAATTGATGAAGCTTTCGGTTCTTACGAAAAATTTTCTGAAGAATTTGCTGCTGCTGCAACCACTCAGTTCGGTTCAGGTTGGGCTTGGTTAGTGGCTGACCAAGTAAACGGTCAACTGTCAATCATGAAAACTTCAAATGCCGATACGCCAATGGCGCACGGTAAAGTTGCAGTATTGACGATTGACGTTTGGGAACATGCTTATTACATCGATTTCCGTAATGCACGTCCTAAATACATCTCTACTTTCCTGGAAAGCCTAGTAAACTGGGATTATGCAAATGCCAAATATGCAGGTGAGCCTGCAGGTGTTGAGAAATAATTCTTTATTTCTTTGCTAAAAAATCACCCATTTCGGGTGATTTTTTTATTTTTAAGCCCCAAATGAATATTTATAAAGCAAACAATTCATTTCTTTACATTAATTGATTGACGACCTTGGGTTTCCTGCCTAAAATGCCGATCAGATTCTCCAATAGCTCAGTCGGTAGAGCGACGGACTGTTAATCCGCAGGTCCCTGGTTCGAGCCCAGGTTGGAGAGCCATCTATTCTTCCATAGCTCAGTCGGTAGAGCGACGGACTGTTAATCCGCAGGTCCCTGGTTCGAACCCAGGTGGAAGAGCCAAAATTCTAAAAAACCCACTCATTGCGAAGTGGGTTTTTTTATATCTGCTTTTTTAAATTGAGATCGGTAGTGATATCTGTATATACAATTAGCTACCTTATATTCTCTGAGCCAGATCACTTATAAAAATTAAGGCTGATAACAATCTGACTGCTCAGACTGTTTACATAAACATAACAGTTTGAACTCCAAGCCTTTTCGACTATTTTTAAAACACTTGATTCAATTTCTTCGGCTTTTTTCTAAAAGTGCCTTGACCCCTTTTCAAATCTCTCTATAATCGCTGTCAGATTCTCCAATAGCTCAGTCGGTAGAGCGACGGACTGTTAATCCGCAGGTCCCTGGTTCGAGCCCAGGTTGGAGAGCCAATCTATTCTCCCATAGCTCAGTCGGTAGAGCGACGGACTGTTAATCCGCAGGTCCCTGGTTCGAGCCCAGGTGGGAGAGCCAAGATTCTGAAAAAACCCACTCATTGCGAAGTGGGTTTTTTTATTCGTCCCTATTTGTGATCTGTGTTTAATTTGAGTCAGTTTATATTTTTTGTGATTGGCTGCCTGGCAACTTTTGCGTTAGTTTGCCTGCTCTTCCCGCATCTGTTCACCCGTCAAAAAAAATTCTATCCGAAGCGTGTGATTACTGCTTTTGAAAGCAGGATGTTTATACGCCTAAAAGAAGCCTTTCCTCATCATCATATTCTGGCTCAGGTTGCCTTTAGCGCCTTGATTACGCATGACCAGATGAACATGCGTAATCAGTTCAATCGTAAAGTTACAGATTTTGTGGTGCTTGATCGTGACTATAATGTACTGACCATTATTGAACTGGATGATCCCAGCCACATTGGCAAAGAGCAGGAAGATGCTGAACGGGATGCTATGCTGATTGCAGCAGGCTATACCGTGATTCGATACACTCAGATTCCAAGCATCAGACAACTGCAAAGAGATTTGAGATAATTTAAGGTAAGGTTACTGCGCTTTCGGATGCAGCTTGGGTTGAATTTGTATCTTGCTCTGCTTTGAGCTTTTCCGCAGCTTCTCGCGCTTCGATGCGCGCAATCATTTCTGCCTGCTGCTGTTTATATTTTTCCTGATTTTTAGCATCACTATTTACCGCAAGAAAAGCCATACTCACCAAAAATATCGGTATACATAATACCAGCGCACCTAAAATTACCAGCTTTTTAACACTGCGGGGCTGCGGCTGCTCAGACATAACAAACCTACTTTAATTTCTTCACTTAATTGCACTGCTCAATATAACAAAATAAAGTCATAGCTCAAGTCTTTGAAAAGTTTTACTGTAAAAAAGGAGCCGAAGCTCCTTTGTAGATCTTAATAACTCTATTCTTTACTTAGCTGGCATATGCTCTTCAATAAATGCAACCAGTTCAGCATTCTTTTCTACAATTGCTTGAGTATGTCCTGCGCCCTCAACCCCTAGGAAAGTCACGTCTGTACCCAAAGCTGCCAAATTCTTTTGCAAAACATCTGTAACATCATAAGGTACTGCCATATCTTCCTTACCCTGAATAATCATGACTGGTACACTGATTTTTTTAGTCGCGGGTTGGTTCTCCACCAAAAATTCTTTCACAGATCTGTTTTGATCAAAAGCATCTATCAACCCCGGATATTCAGCTACTGTTCTTCCAGGATTCTGCCGCAACCATTGATCGATATCTGCACTAAACTCTGTCATTAAATCGCCTAGACACAAGCCATTTTCACCAGTGGTTCCTTCTGCACGCTCAGCAACCAGTTTTGCACTGGATTCAAAAATATTCTGATATACAAAATTTGGCTCATAAGCTTTAATTCCAACTGCCACATATGCTGCATAAGCAAGTAATTCTGAATACACAGCTTTGGCAGTTCCTGCCGGAACAACACCAGCACCCTCGCCCAAAACTAATCGATTTAAAGCTTGTGGGGCAACTGTACCAATAATATAACCTAGGCTGGAGGCTGGTGCCGCAGCAACCGCTGCCTTATAGTTTGGATCATTTCCTGCAAATTCTGCCGTTGCAAGCGAAGCATGCCCCCCTTGTGATTGACCCACAGAAACCCAAGCTCCATTAAATCTATTCCCTTGCTGTTGCTTAAATCCTTTCACTGCATAAATTGCAGATTGTGCCGCACTCTCTAAATGTAAATAAGGATGAATGCCCTGTGTACCCAATCCTTCATAATCAGGAGCAACAATCACATAGCCTTTGGCAAGCAGACTCTCAGCCATGGCTTTAAAGCGTGGGTTAAAAGTATTTCGACTTGGCGCACAACTATCACCGCTCCCTACTGTACCGTGCTCCCAGACAACAACACGCCAACCATCTCGTGGTTGTTGTGTTCGCGGATAAATTACCAAGGCAGTAGCTTCTGCAGTCCTATTCTGTACATTTGGCATGTTATAGTGCATAACCCGAATACTTGATGCTTGAGACATAACATCTTGGGTATACGTTTGTTCACCGAGAAAAACCTGAGGCTGCGGGACAAAGAAATCATTATCATCATCGTTACACGCAGATAAAAATAGTACCGAGGAACACAGCACACCTAACATCAATTTCTTATAACTGTTCTACATATTTCTATCCTTTTATTGTTATTCCCTATCTCTTAATCGAGATCACTCAAAATTAATCATAAAAAAAGCATCCTTTATAGGATGCTTTTGTTGTTATCCGACATACGGTAATTATCTTAGAGCAAACAATATTCCCACAAAAATAATGAGGCCAATCCAACGGTTATGACGGAATGCCCAAAAACATAGCTGTGGATTTTTATCGCGAGTTTTAAACCATTGGTAAATAAAATCAGCAGCAACCAGCAAAAGTGCTAACAAGCCAAATGGAATCAATAAATTTTCCAGCCAAAGTGCAGCACCTATCAATAAAATACTGCTCGCCTGCAAGGTGCTAATGATTGGAATATCATAGCGACCAAACAGAATTGCGGTTGATTTTACTCCAATCTTTAAATCATATTCACGGTCTGCAATCGCATATTGAGTATCGTAGGCCACAGTCCAGGCCAGATTGCCAAAATACAATAACCAGCAGGTCAGATCAGGTGTTTGCCCAACAGCGGTATAGGCCATGGGTATGGCCCAGGAAAATGCTGCACCCAAAAATACTTGAGGCAAATGGGTATAACGTTTCATAAAAGGATAAATAAACGCTAACAGCAAAGCCCCAAATGACCAGTAAAAAGTTTCGATCGGCAAGAAAAATAGCAGACAGGCGCTGGCAGCCACCAAAACCAGAAATACCATCACCGCTTCTTTGGCGCTGATGACTCCGGTCGCTAGTGGTCGGTTTTTAGTACGCTCCACATGCGCATCGACTTTACGGTCAGCAAAATCATTGATGGCACAACCCGCCGCCCGCATAAAAATCACACCCAAAATCATGGGAATTAAAATTTCAATGCGTGGCATCCCCTGAGCCGCGATCCATAACGCCCACAAGGTTGGCCAAAAGACCAGTTCAGTACCAATCGGTTTATCAAAACGACAAAGATAATAATAGGCGCCAAGACGCTCACGCCAGGTTATTGCTTGTGCAGTTGCCATATAAAGTCAAGCCCTTGAATTTTGTATAAAGTGTTCAAATGCCGGTAAAAATGTTTCTTGTACGATAAATTTACAGCCGTGCCAAGTATAGCAGCTCTGACGCGTCCAACCCTCTTCTAAAAGAATGACCCGACGCTGGCAGAGTGGATTCGTCCGTTGAAACAGGAACCAGCCAATTGGCTTAGTCCCAATATGCTGAAAGATTCGGGCTTTTTTTTGCAGGCTTAAAATTGGAAAAATACTCTTTGCTTTCACCCAGGGCGACTGTTCTGAACCATAGAGATAGCTTTCCCGCACCCAGGAAGTATGCTGATGTGACATGTGCATCCATTTGGCATTGGCGAAGCTTAAACGCTGAAAATGCTCTTGAATAGGCTCAACATGAAATTGTCCCTGCGCCAAGCCGGTCAATTGCTGTGTCAGAGAACCTGATGCATACAGCCATGGTTTTAGCTCAGCAGACATAGTGGGCATCAAGGCATGCTGATTTTTAGAAAAATACGTCATGTTTAACAGTTATCTGCTTTAGCAATCACTTCAAATTTGCCTTGGGGTGTTTTAATTAAAATTAAGCCTTCAGCGCTTAAATAAAACTCTTTTGGATAGTCAAATGTAAGTGCCAGTTCAGGATTTTTCAGTTCAACAAACTGTGCTTGTTTATAACCTTCAATGGTACGCCCTACTTCCAAATACGTAACTTCAGAAAAATTTAACTTAAAACCTTGCGCATGGTCTTTAGGATCATTCCAAGGAAAAAATCCGGTATGTTTTTTACGTGGTTTAGTCATAACAATCTAATTCAACATTCTTTGCTTTATATTAACCCAGTATAGAAAAAACCCGCGACATGCGCGGGTTTTTTACAGTGAAATTCTTGAAAGAATTACAGGCTGTAGTACATCTCGAATTCAACTGGGTGAGTGGTCGTGTTTAAACGACGCACTTCTTCAGTTTTAAGTTCGATATAGGCATCAAGCATGTCTTTCGTGAACACGCCACCTTTCAGCAGGTAATCATGATCTGCTTCAAGTGCTTCAAGCGCCATATCCAGGCTATGCGCCACTGTCGGGATTTTCGCTTCTTCTTCAGGAGGAAGATCGTACAGGTTTTTGTCAGCCGCTTCACCTGGGTGAATCTTGTTTTGAATACCGTCGATACCCGCCATCAACAATGCCGCGAAACCGAGGTACGGGTTCATCATTGGATCTGGGAAGCGAGCTTCAATACGCTTGCCTTTCGGGCTTGACACGTAAGGAATACGGATAGATGCAGAACGGTTACGCGCTGAGTAAGCCAGCATAATCGGTGCTTCAAAATGCGGAACCAGACGCTTGTACGAGTTTGTAGAAGGGTTGGTTAATGCATTCAATGAACGCGCATGTTTGATAATACCGCCAATGAAGTACAATGCCATTTCTGAAAGGCCTGCATATTCATCACCAGCAAACAGGTTCTTGCCATCTTTAGAGATCGACATGTGAACGTGCATACCAGAACCGTTATCACCAACCATTGGTTTAGGCATAAAGGTTGCTGTTTTCGCATATTGATGCGCAACGTTCCAAACCGCATATTTAAACTGTTGAACTTCGTCCGCTTTACGAACCATGGTGTTGAAGCTTACACCAATTTCTAACTGGCAAGATGCAACTTCATGATGATGTACTTCTACACGACCTGGGCCCATGATGTCTTCAATTTTGGCACACATATCTGCACGCATATCATGTGAAGAATCAACTGGAGGAACCGGGAAGTAACCGCCTTTTACGCGTGGACGGTGACCAGAGTTACCACCTTCGTAGTCATTGTTGGTTGACCAGGCAGCTTCTTCAGCGATCAATGTATGGCGCGCGCCAGACATATCGATTTCCCATTTTACTTCGTCAAATACGAAGAATTCTGGTTCTGGGCCAAAGAATGCTGTATCACCAATACCTGTTGATTTTAGGTATTCTTCAGCACGGCAAGCAATCGAACGTGGGTCACGGTCATAACCCTGACCTGTAGAAGGCTCAATCACATCACAAGTCACAACAACTGTAGGCTCGGCAAAGAACGGGTCGATGAAACCGGTTTCTGCATCTGGGCGTAAAATCATGTCAGATGCTTCGATGCCCTTCCAACCAGCAATTGAAGAACCGTCGAACATTTTACCGTCTTCAAAAGTATCTTCGTCGATTGTATCTGCTGGGTAAGTCACATGTTGTTCTTTACCTTTAGTATCCGTAAAACGGAAATCGACCCATTTCGCGCCACTTTCTTGGATGAGTTGAAGGACTTTGTTCGCCATGCTCATTTTGCTCCGATGAATTTTTGTTGCACTCGTTACGTGCGTGTTAGTAGTTGGTAGTCATTAAGCAATTACCGTACCAACTATTCAAAGTATAGATAAAATCTTGAAATCTATATAAGAAATCATGAAGTGACAAAAATACTTTGCGACTATTATACTAGTTGAGAAACTAAATGCACTATATTCAGGCATTCTTCATTTATTTTATTTCTGCTTTATTTTTTAGCGCACCTAAATAGTGCAATCACCTATAGAAGTGTATTAAAAACATAGTTTTTTATATAAAATTTGCTACTTTTTCGTGTATTTGTTTAAAAAACACCCATATGTTGCTAAAAAATTGACTGTTTTCTTATGGTCTGAGACAAACAGAGATCTGCAACATGCAGTTGCTCAGTGAATATTTTGAGGCATTTTCTTTAAATATACTTTCTACACCATAGTCTATATAAATTTCTATTATTCAAGTGATGCTTTTTTCAACAAACTTTAGATCAATATTGCTGATTATTTTTAACTTATCAATTTTTCCCTAAAAAATACACAGCCTAAAGTTTCTTTAAGTAAGTCTATTACTTTAAATCATGATTAAAATTTTATTTCAGTTGATACAGATGCTTTTAAAGCAAATAAATTGAGCAAAATTGTTGCGCCGAATACGGCTATTTTTTGCTATGATGAATAGTGCTTTATTTTCACACAATGAAATCAATGATTTAGTCGTGTCACACCCGTGCTTGCAATAAGCGCAAATAAAGTACGATCTGGACAACTTTAGCACAGTTAAGTGCATTAATTTCAATAGGTTACTCATGCTTTTAATGGTCGACAACTATGACTCCTTTACTTACAACATCGTTCAATATTTTGGCGAACTGAATCAAGAAGTAAAAGTAGTCCGTAATGATGCCGTGACATTGGAAGATATAGAGCGATGGCAACCCAAGTATTTAGTGATTGGCCCCGGCCCATGCTCGCCGAGTGAAGCAGGCATTTCGATTCCTGCGATTCAGCATTTTGCTGGAAAAATTCCGTTATTGGGCGTTTGTCTCGGCCATCAGAGTATTGGTCAGGCATTTGGCGGTGACATCATACGTGCCAAACGTGTCATGCACGGCCGTCTGTCGGATATGTACCACAGCGATACCGGGATTTTCAGCAATCTTCCGTCGCCATTTCCTGCAACGCGCTATCATTCCCTGGTGATTGATCAAGCCACCTTGCCTGAATGTCTGGAAGTGACCTGCTGGACCAATGAAGCCGATGGCTCTATGGAAGAAATTATGGGGGTAAAACATAAGACATTGCCGGTCGAAGGCGTGCAGTTCCATCCTGAATCGATCCTGAGCCAGCATGGCCATCAAATCTTTAAAAACTTTCTCGAAATTTATGCCTAAGAACATCTTATGAATATTCAACAAGCTTTAAACAATATTACCAAAAACATTCACCTGACTCAGGATCAAATGCAAGACGTGATGCGTGCCATCATGTCAGGTGAAACCACTGATGCCCAGATTGGTGCCCTGCTGATGGGTTTACGCCTTAAAGGTGAAAGCATTGATGAAATTACCGCAGCCGCACGGGTCATGCGTGAACTGGCTACCAAAATTGATGTCAGTGATATTCCCTATCTGGTCGATATCGTCGGTACAGGCGGTGATGGCCAGAACCTGTTTAATGTCTCTACTGCTTCCACATTTGTAATTGCAGCAGCGGGCGCAACCATTGCCAAACATGGTAACCGCGGCGTTTCGACCAAATCAGGGTCGTCAGATTTACTGGAACAGGCCGGGATTAATCTGGACCTGAATATGCAGCAGACCGAGCGCTGTATCCGTGATGTCGGTGTCGGTTTCCTGTTTGCACCCAATCATCATCAAGCCATGAAATATGCAATCGGCCCACGCAAAGAATTAGGGATTCGCAGCATTTTCAACTTACTTGGCCCGCTTACGAATCCGGCCGGAGTAAATCGTTTAGTGATTGGTGTATTTTCCAATGAACTCTGCCGTCCAATTGCTGAAGTCATGAAACAGCTCGGTGCTGAACATGTGATGGTGGTACATTCACGTGATGGTCTGGATGAAATCAGTATTGCCTCTTCAACTCATGTCGCTGAACTGAAAAATGGCGAAGTCACGGAATGGGAAATTATTCCTGAATCGGTCGATATTGAATCGCAAACCCTGACCGGACTGATTGTGGAAGATTCTGCGCAAAGTCTGGCTTTAATCAAAGATGCACTGGGCAAGAAAAAATCAGACATCGGTGATAAAGCCGCCAATATGATCGCGCTGAATGCCGGCGCGGGTATTTATGTCTCCGGTTTAACCAGCAGCTATAAGCAAGGTGTTGCGCTGGCACATGACATTATTTACGGCGGTCAGGCACTTGAAAAAATGAGTGTGCTGTCTGAATTTACCAAAACCATTAAACAATACGAAGCTTAATTCGGTCAGGAATTTTGATCATGGTGGATATCGCAAATACAATTTTAGGCAAGATTGTTGACCGTAAAACGGAAGAATTTGCTCTACGTTTAAAGCAGAAAAGCTATAAAGATCTGGAAGAGCTGGCTCAAGGTGCATCAGCTGTGCGTGGTTTTGCCCAGTCTTTAATGTCAAAACGTCCGGGTGTAATTGCTGAAATCAAGAAAGCCTCACCATCTAAGGGGATTATTCGTGAGAATTTTAATCCTGCAGAAATTGCAGCACAGTATCAGGATGCAGGCGCAGCCTGTCTATCGGTGCTGACCGATGTAGACTTTTTTCAGGGTGCAGATGAAAATATTCAGATTGCCCGTTCGCATTGTGACCTGCCGGCGCTGCGTAAAGATTTCCTGATCGATCCTTATGGAGTCATTGAAGCACGTGCCTTAGATGCAGATTGTATTTTACTGATTGTGGCATGTCTGTCAGATCAGCAACTGGAAGAAATGTCGAAGACTGCTTTTGAGCATAATTTAGATGTTTTAGTTGAAGTACATGATGAAGCTGAACTGGAACGTGCGCTGAAACTTTCAGATCGCTGCTTGCTGGGTGTGAATAACCGTAATTTAAAAACCTTCGATGTCGATTTAGATACCTCGATTCGTTTAAAGAACTTACTCGATCCCTCTCGCCTGTTAGTCACTGAAAGTGGTATTGCTACTCCTGCCGATGTGGCGATGATGCAACAGCATGATATTCACGCTTTCTTGGTCGGTGAAAGCTTTATGAAACAGTCTCGTCCGGATCATGCTTTCCGTGATTTGTTTGGTGAGCCTGAAGCGGTTTAAAATGTAAATACTCACCTAAGCATTAAAAAAGCCTAATCATGAGATTGGGCTTTTTTATTTTCAATATTGAAAAGTAGATCATAGAATCTCGAGCGTATTTAAAATCCTCAGCAATGTCATGAACGCAATTCAGTTCTCCTTTGTCTATTTTCAGACTATAATTCTTGTAAATTCCGCATCTCCCTTGTTTTTACATTATGAGTAAACACGATTCTTCATTATCTAAAGATCAGTACAACCTGCTGAAATCTTTTAAGAAGCAAATTACACAGCCACAAACGCCTGCGGTCGTTGCTGCACCTGTTGAAAAGACTGTCGAGCAAGAGGCTTTAGAAGAACTGGAATTATTCCGCAAGCAAATGCAGGGCGTGCAAAAAATTGAATCAGGCAATACGGTTCAACTGGACAAACCACGCAAGAAAAAACCGGATGCACAAGTTCTGGCAAAGCGTGCAGCGGCGACTGGCCCGATGGAAACAGATGCCATGGCATTATCGGACACGCAGGCCATGCTCAATCCTGTCGGGAGTCAGGCCAACTTGAGCTATCGCATTGCCACCTTGCAGCATAAAGTGTTTGAAGACTTAAAAGCCGGCAATTTACGCTGGTTTGAAGCTGTGGATCTGCATGGCTGTACCGTGGAAGAAGCGCGTCAGGCGGTGCTACAAATTATCCAGATCGCCAAAGATGAAAACCAGAACGTGATTAAGATCGTACACGGTAAAGGCCCGGAAGCGATTTTAAAAACCTATGTGAATGGTTGGCTGCGTCAGCATCGCGATGTTTTGGCTTTTGTCAGTGCGCCTGAAAAACAAGGCGGTACTGGTGCAGTTCTGGTTCTGCTAAAACGTGCAGAAAAGAATCCAAAGTTTAAACAGTAACCGGTTTTCGCCTCAAAACAAGGCATTGTAAAAGTTTTCTGCTACAATGCCGTCCTTGTTCATTCTCAGTTTAAGTGAATACGTCATATGACTATGCAGCAATCCTACGCAAACATTCTTACTGCCGTTGGCGAAGATCTCAATCGCCCTGGTCTCAAAGATACGCCTGTGCGTGCTGCCAAAGCATTTTCATATTTAACCTCGGGTTATAGTCAGACACTTGAAGAAGTCACCAACAAAGCGGTCTTTCCTTCCGACAACCGTGAAATGGTGCTGGTCAAAAACATCGAATTCTATTCCTTATGTGAACATCATTTATTACCATTTTATGGCCGTGTCCATATCGCCTATTTACCAGAAGGTCATGTCTTGGGCCTGTCCAAATTTGCCCGTATTACTGAAATGTTTGCGCGTCGTTTGCAAATCCAGGAAAACTTGACCCAGCAAATTGCAGAAGCAGTGGCGGAAATCACCAAAGCACGTGGTGTCGCCGTGATGATTGATTCTGCACATATGTGCATGATGATGCGTGGTGTGGGCAAACAGGAATCGACCACACGTACAGTCTCTTTTATTGGTGATTTTAAAACTGATAAAGAAACCCGCCGTGAGTTTTTAAGTGCAGTGCCAGAAAGCTACTAAGCCTTAAAAGCCAATTATTTAAAGCCTCGATCATTCGGGGTTTTTTTAATTTCTTATAAACTGCTCTGGTCAGAGAATATCGATATCACAGCTGCTGTTGACCAAATTTGCATTCGTTATACTTGCAGCTAAACAATTGCTGCTTATCTTTGCAACAAGCCTACATTTAGATACATGATAAAGTTTTAATCCAGTTAGTCCTCGCTTAAAGTAAATTGACGTTGATATACAGCAAACAGCTTTATATCTTTCTGCTTGATTTTTAATGACAAGGAAAATGACCATGGCGAATAGCAAAAACAATCAGGACAAAGACAGCAAGAAATCTGCAAAAACTGCTAAAAAGACGCAAGATGAAAAACTGAAGAAGTCGAACAAAAGCAGTGACAAGGACAGCGATCGCAAAGTCAGCAAAAAAGCTGAAAGTGCTAAATCTAAAGCAGCATCTTCTAAAAAAGAGAATGCCAGTAAAGATGAAAAAGTAAAGGCGAAGAAAAGTGCGAGTTCTAAAGGCAGCGATAAAGCCAAAGACCTGAAAACATCTTCAGCGAAAAAACCGGCTAAAGCGAAAAGCAGCAATAAGAGCAAAGATGAAGACAGCAAGACGAAAAAATCTTCTTCAAAAAAATCAGCACCGGCCAAAAAGCAGTCAAGCACTTCGTCCAAGAGCAAGTCTGATAAAGCCAAAACCTCGAAGACCAGTTCGAAAAAGTCAAAGTAAAATCCAAGCCCCATGACTGGGGCTTTTCTTGATCCTGATCTCGGGTGAGTAGATCAGTAGAATTATTTTATATTTTTTAGTGTGTTCTTTATTGAGTGATACCGACCCTTCTAAATATAAGGCAAAGATATGAGTCCAGCAGCCAAAAATCCGCCGCCAAAACGTCAGTCACGGGTGGTGTCGAATAGTTTTGATTATTCTCTGGACTTCGAAAAGATTAATTTTCGCAAACGGCCCGAGTTGTACCGAATTGGCCGAGGAGAACAAGGCGTATTATTGGTGGAGCCTTATAAATCTGAAATTCTGCCGCACTGGCGCTTTGCGGATGAAGAAAAAGCCCAAGCCAGCAGTGACAAAATTTATCAGCTATTCCTAGCTTATTTAAAACAAGATGATTTTATCGGTGCGGACATGGCACGCAAGTTTTTACAGATGGGTTATACCCGTGCCCGCCGTTACGCCAACCATAAAGGTGGTAAAAAATATGATGGGCCGGTTCCGGAAGATAAGAAAGGCTTAAGCGGCGCACATGGCCGTTCAGAATTGCCACGCAGCCACGAAGATCCGGTCAAAGCAGCGGCCGCCAACATTTTTAAACAAAAATGGAATGATGCGAAAAACCATCCAGACTATATTCAGCAAAAGCGAAAATTTCAGGAATTTATCCAGCAACACATGGCAGATGAATAGAACTTTTAAGCTAGCTGGATCATTGCTGCCCTACCGGATTTGAGGGCGACTGTGCCATATAGACCCGGTTACGACCGGTATTTTTCGCCATATACAGTGCGGCATCCGCAGCATCCAAAAATCGCTGATAATCCGGATGCCCGTCATAGAGCGTACATCCAATACTGATCGTGATTTTAAACTGTTGTCCTTGCGCGGTTTTAATCATGCCATTTTCAACATATTTACGAATACTTTCGGCAATACTTAAGGCACGTTGTTTATCTGTATCGACCAGCAACAATAAGAATTCTTCCCCACCGACCCGGAAGGCATAATCACTGCCCTGACTGTATTTTTGCAGCGCTTCGGCAATAAATTTAAGTGCCAGATCACCTGCGGCATGTCCAAATTTATCATTGATACTTTTAAAGAAATCGGCATCCATCGCAAGTAAAGACAAAGGTGTATGATTTTTACGGGAAAAAGTGATTTCACGGGAAATCACCGTATTTAAATAACGGCGATTTAACAACTGGGTCAATGAATCATTGCCTGATTCAATATATTCCGCAACCTGAAATAACTGATCGACCAGCAGTTGAATTTCACGGTTTAAGTCACGGATTTGTTGAATCAGCCCCAAGACATTATTTTTATCCGTACAATCCATGATGGTCTGATTAATTGCATCAATCTGATAAATCCGCTCAATGATTAAATCGACCTGGTCCGAACCGGTAAAAGCATAAGAGGCTTTATGGATAAACCATAAACCGAACTCGGATTTGGACAACATCGGATGCTTTAAATTGTCAGGGCTCGAAAAGACCTTGAACATCAGTTCATTTTCCCAGTCCAGCAATGAGCTGCGCTGTTTGTCTTTTTGTACCGCTACATCCTGCATGGCTGAAAAAACACGGTAACTGTGTTTGATTTCCTGATTCACGGCTGTTTTGGCTTCATAAGAACGGCACATGATTTCTGTGGCAAATCCCATGATTTGCACAATATAACTGCAGGCGGTCAGCATGCTGTTTTGAGAAGATGCTTGCAACAGTTCAAAAACCTTGCGTTCAATTTCACGGACACCGCGCATGATTAACCAGGAAGGGATACCGACTCGGGCATGTACATGTCCAACCATCGCCTGCTTTTGTACGGCTTGCGCATAACTCTTGTTGATCGGTACGCTAAAACTTTCTGACAGCCATTGAATCAAAGTATTACGCAAACGCTGCTGAACCATCTGGTCGGTCAGGAACTGGGCCGATTCTTTTTCTAAGAGCATATTCTTATAGAATTCTTCGACCAGAATAACAGAATGTTCCTGAACAAAATGAAATGCATGCAATAGATCATCTGCTGAATAATTCTGACAGATCTGCCTCCATTGTTCGGCCAGCATTGCCATGCATTCATTATTCATACGCCCCATTCCCCAAAACACTGCAATTTGCACTAACATTATGTGACAAATATAACAAAATTCGGGTGCATTAACTAAAATATCGACAAGATTATTCCAATTATACTGATCGATGATTCACAGGAAAAGTTTCGTAAACTAGCCCTTAAAATATATAAGCCGTTTAAAAATAACGGATCAGGCCCAAACTCCATTGATCCCAGTCTTTCGCCTGTTGTTGCTGATATTCCCAAGACAATCGAACCGCATTCTGTGCAGTAAAGGCATATTGCAATTGGGTATTTAGCTTCAGATGCCAGCGATGCGAATCTTCCCAATAAGGCAGTTCCACTTGCACCAGACTGTTGATCTGATCAGTCCAGATATTCTGGCAGCCCAAAGTTGGCCCTGCTCCTACGCGCCAACCCTGATCGAGCGCCTTGCCCGCCTGAACGTGAGTTTGCATTTGTGCATAGCACAAATGTTCGCGGCTCGCATTTGCCCAGCTATAGCCCGCTTGGGTCTTAAAACCGGCGACGCCATGCTGTTGCTCTTCGCTAAACTGGCCATGACGGTCTAAGGCTTCCTGTGTCCAGCCCAGATTAAAACCCCAAGATAAGGGCGTATTAAATGGATTAATCGGGTTATAGGAATTGACGGCCAGTAAATCCAGATGTTCCAGTTTGAGTTCACTATTACGATATTGTAATGCCCCATCCAGAAACAGCAGTTGTGTGCCGGTACGCAAACCACCCTGTGGATCGATTAAATCATGATAGGCATGCCGATGCCCAAGCTGAACAAAGGATTCACCCTGAACCTGTCCGGCCTCAAAACTGATATTTCGTGCATGATGACTTTGTACTGGATCTGTTTTCGGACGCTCAGGTGCTTGACGCTGTTTCTCGATAGCCAGCTGACTTCTTAAGCCCAATAACTTGCGAAAACGTGGCTGGGCAAAGGACTCATCTACTTTCTGTCTGAGAAAATCCAGATATAGATGATCATAGGCCATTTCCAGCACTTTGGCCTGATCCTCTGCCGGATAAGTTTGCAACATTGAAGGCATGGTACCTGTTTCTGCATAAGCCAGCTGATGAGCCTTTTTTGCCAAAGCTTTGCCATGCTGTCTAGATTGAGCCAGCAACTGTGTTTCCAGGGCAGGACGATAAACTTTCTGTTTGATCAAGCCCTGCTGTTCTACCACTTTCAAGGTTTCGATCGGAATGGCAGTCGAATTAAACTGTTTTTGTAAATTTAACTCAGGACGCACCAGATCAAATAACCCCAGCAAGCGATAAGCACAATTATCATTGATAAAATAATAAGGGAAACTCACCTTTTGCATTTCCCAAAGATGCTGCACCAGAAACCGGGTCTCTTGTGGAGTTAAATTTAATTCATATTCCCATAAATCCCGGCTTTCAAAGTCGCCATATTCTTTGACCTTGCGATAATACGGCATCAAGGAATATTCACCCGGATATTGTCCGGTCAGCCCTTTCCAGGCAAATGACCAATTGTCATTGCTATCGACGGTTGCGGCATAGTTGACGGCATAGGAAATCAGGTTGAGCTGCTGTTGATCTTTGGGATCTAGACGCAACAAGGTATGCCCGAACATCGAACTGGGATTACCCATAAAATCTGTGGCATAAATCAGCGTGGCCTGATAGGGCTTGACCTCAGCAATCCATTGATCAAAATCCGGACAACTCACTTCAGGCAATTGCTGTTCGGAAATATCCAGCTGCTGCATTAACCAGCTGCTTCGGGCCGGAAACTTACAACGGATGGACTGATTCGGTTCTGCACTGCCAAATAAGGCCTGAATATTATGCTGTATTTCTTTTTTGAGATCAGTCTTTCCCTGCTCTGCCAGAAAATAGCCTGAATAATCGACCTCGCTGTGGCCTTTAGAATTGGCATACATCAGACGCTGCCAGGTGGTGCTCTGATCCAGACGTTTGCTTTTGGCCTGATCGAGATAATGCTGGATATCCGGATTAATTTCGTTTGCAAAACTTAAGGGACTGAAGGCCAGACCCAACATGAAGAACGCATATTTCATTCAGTTAACTTATTCTCGTCAATTTCTTTGAGTCATAAGAAAAACCCTGCCAGAGCAGCAGGGTTTTCAAAGTGCGGATCAGATATAAGATTTCAATACTTCATCTTTGGCCATCACTGTTTGTAATGAACTCAGAACTTGAAGGGTATTCTGGTTTTGTTCGGAATAGATTTCAGCAAAATTCTGCTTGGAAATGTTAAAAAAATGGCCTTTGTCTTCAGATTTGATATTCAGAAGTTCGGCCAGAACATTCAGGCTTTCACCTTCACCCACTGCCATATCACGCGCCAGTGCTTCAGCATTTTCATTGGTAAAAGTCACCACTTGAGCGGTGACTGTTCCACCCTGGCTACAACCCAAAGTACCAAACGTGATCCCGAGCCATTGATTCGTGAAAAGAACGTTGGTGGTACCTGCTAAAAGTTTAGGAATAATACCAGTCTGACCGGCCCACACCTGACTTCCGATACCACAGCCGACATCTCGGTCAGCCATTGCCATACTTGAACCAGTCGCTAATACTGCCGCCAGCATAATTTTTTTCAACATACTTATTCTCCAGTTATTCTCATGCAATCTTTGTTATTACTCTCATTATGTAATTTGACTTACACACTCAGCAGAGTAGCGATAAGTCAGGTTTGGCGCAATCGAAAAAATGCATGCTTTACATAAACATAACCTGAATAATTCCATTACTCTTTCAGCGTCCAGTCGCCATGTAAATTGCGCTGCCCTAAAATCTTCAGTACCAAGACCAGACTCAGCAATAACAACAAATACCAGGACCCGAGTTTGCCCCAGCCCACCATATGCCATTGTTCAATCTGACTTGGATAGAGCCAGATCTGATAAAAGGTACTGATGTTCTCGGCAATCCAGATGATAAAGGCCAGCAGCAGCAAGATCGGTAACATTGGCAACTGAAAAGCGTGCTGATTCAACTGAAAACGAATTTTAGTTTTCCAGAACATCAGCACGCTCCAGACAAATAAAAGCATGCGATAGTCAGGAATAAAAAACTTGCTCATAAAGTTGATATAAGACAACACCGCCAGCAGCAACATATGGCGAAAGCCTGGCAACTTTTCAAATGAGACCTGATATAAACGCAAGGAACGCGCAAAAAAACTGCCGACCGCAGAATACATAAAACCGGCAAATAAAGGCACGGTCATAATTTTAAAGATTGCCGGTTGTGGATAATACCAGGAGGCAATCGCAGGATGGGTCAGAAAGATTTCCATCACCATGGCCATGAGATGAAACAGCGCAATCACTTTGGCTTCGGCCCAGGATTCCAGTTTGGTATAAAGCAGCAGCACCTGAATGAGCAGGGCAAAAAATAACAGATAGTCATAACGGTAAAAACCGTAAAACAGATCACTGCCCATGGCAGCAGTGAGTGCAAACGCCAGCAGGAGTAGAATCCCAAATAAGGCAGCCGAAGCTGCCTTATAGGTAAATTCAAACCCTGATTTGAATAGATCGATCAAGGTTTAAATCCTAAAGATATTTAGCACTATACTCATGTACGGTATCAATAAAGGCTTTTGGATTGGCTGGATCGACCCACTGGGTAATGCCGTGGCCGAGGTTTGCTACATAACCGGTTTTTTCACCATTGGCATAAGCATCATCCAGCATGGCTTTGGTCGCCTTAATAATAGTTTCCGATGAACCATATAAGGTCGCAGGGTCGAGGTTACCCTGAAGCGCAGCACGACCCGCAACGGTTTGACGTGCTACATCCAGTGGTGTGGTCCAGTCCAGACCAAAGGCATCTGCGCCTGTAGCGATCATCGGTTCCAACCACTGACCGCCACCTTTGGTAAACAGAATTACTGGAATCTTGCGGCCATCTTTTTCACGGTGCAAGCCAGTAACAATCTTCTTCATATAGTTGAGCGAGAATTCAATATATTCACGATGTGCCAGTGCGCCGCCCCAACTATCAAAAATCTGTACCGCTTGTGCACCTGCATCAATCTGCGCATTCAGATAATCAATCACGGCATCGGCTAGACGTTCCAGCAAAGCATGCAGCACTTCAGGCTGTGCATACATCATATTTTTGGTGAAGCGGAAATCTTTGCTTGAACCGCCTTCTACCATATAAGTCGCCAAGGTCCACGGACTGCCAGAGAAACCGATCAGAGGAACCTGGCCACCCAAGGCTGAACGAATGGTCGACACTGCATTCATCACATAATCCAGATCCGATTTTGCATTAAAGGCTGGCAGATTTGCGACATCCTGCTCGGTACGGACAGTTTTATGAAATTTAGGCCCTTCACCCACTTCAAAATACAATCCTAAACCTAAAGCATCAGGCACTGTCAAAATGTCAGAGAACAAAATCGCGGCGTCCAGATCATAACGGCGTAAAGGCTGTAAGGTCACTTCACAGGCCAGTTCAGTATTTTTGCAAAGAGAAAGGAAATCTCCTGCCTGAGCACGCGTTGCGCGATATTCTGGTAAATAACGGCCCGCCTGACGCATCATCCATACCGGAGTGGCATCTACAGGTTCACGCAACAAGGCGCGCAGAAAACGATCATTTTTTAAGGTCGTCATTTACTTTCCTATCTATCTTTGATATTCGCCATATCATAACAAAAAGGTTGTATTTTTAATAACTTCTGCTGACTTTAAAAACCGATCAGCTTAAGCGACCAAATGTGATGTTTTACACAAAACAACTACTGCATCTCCACATTTTTTCTGTAATACTTATAGTGTTTTTTCACATTTTTAAAGAAATAATTTTAAGGTTGATTTACATGTTCGTTCGCACAATGCTCGCTGTGAGTTTAGGTTGCATTTTCGCAGGTACTGTTTTTGCTGCGTCTACTGCTGAACAACCATTGAACCCGCAAGTTGTTACCGATGTTTCAGTCCAGGATCCTATTGATCCACTCGCGACTGAAGCTTCAGCCGCCCAAGCACCGGCTGAAGCTTCAGTCGCCCAAGCACCGGCTGAAGCCAAAATTACGGCGCAAGAACAACAAGACTTAAATCAGGCCTCTGAAGCACTGAATGAGCTACAAGATACCGAAGATCAATCTGCCGACATTGGTGCAGCGCCAAATACCAAGGCCCCGACGAACTCTGCTGCGACCAAAGCTTCGTGGACTTTAGACGGCTTAAACAATGCCCAGTGGTATGAAAACATTGGTGCAGGTCAATTTCCGGTCTACGCACGTGCACATGTCATGCTCAACAATGCCCACGCTTCACCGGGTGCGATTGATGGTACCAGCGGCAAGAACACACTGAAAGCAATTGCCTCTTTCCAGCAAATGAATGGCATCAAGCCAAATGGCGTACTGACGCAGGAAACCTGGGACAAACTGGTGGCACGTCAGGGTTCCAAGCCGACCTTTGTAGAGTACACCATTACTGAAAAAGATCTGGCAGGACCATTTGCCAAATCGATTCCTTCAGATTATGCGCTACAGGCTAAAATGAAAGGTTTGTACTACACTAGCGCATCTGAAATGCTCAGTGAAAAGTTCCATATGGATGAAAACTTCCTGAAGAAGTTGAATCCAGGTGCTAATTTTAACAAAGTCGGCCAAAAGATTCTGGTGACCAATGTTCGTAATGAGCTACCAGAAGGGATTCACTTGATTGTTGCACATAAAGGTGCCAAACAACTGTACTTATTTAACAGTAAAAATCAAATGATCGGCTCATTCCCTGCAAGTATCGGCAATACCAGTACGCCTTCACCAACGGGTACTTATAAAATCACCGGCGTTGCACCAAATCCTTGGTATAGCTACTCGCCAAGTAACTTTGTTCAAGGTAAAAACACCAAACCACTGTCTCTACCACCAGGTCCAAACGGCCCGGTCGGTAATGTCTGGATTGGCCTCAACAAAAAATCATTTGGTATTCACGGTACACCGAATCCGTCCATGATTTCTAAATCCTATTCACACGGTTGTATCCGTCTGACCAACTGGGATGCCAATGATCTTGGCCGTAAAGTCAAATCTGGCGTAACTGTTCGTTTCCTGGAATAATGATCCATAAAATGCTTTGAATAAAATGGCCCGCTTTTCAGTGGGCTTTTTTATGACTTGATTTTAAGCTGACATATCGTTGCAAAAATGCAATGATATGTCGCCCATTTGAGATTTTTTTGAGCTTAAAACAACAGTATGATGATCTCAAGTTGAAAATAAGATCGAGATGAAATCATGAAAGCTTTTCTACATCCTAGCGAAAATCGTGGTCATGTAAAAATGGGCTGGCTGGAGTCTAAGCACAGCTTCTCATTTGGTAACTGGTATGATCCCAAGTATATGGGGATCAGTGCCTTACGTGTTATTAATGACGATTTAATCGCTGGGCATCAGGGTTTTGGAACCCATCCCCATGACAATATGGAAATCCTGACCTGCGTACTGAAAGGAACCATTACTCATCAGGACAGCATGGGCAATCATGGCGGCATTGCTGCCGGTGAATGGCAGCTCATGAGTGCCGGAACAGGTATTCGTCATAGTGAAATGAATCAGGGTGATGAACAGGTACATTTACTGCAAATCTGGATTATTCCCAATGAACAGGATGCCAAACCGAATTATCAGCAAATTCGCCTGGATCCGCATGAGCAGCCCAACCAGTGGCATTTGATTTGTGGACCGAATGGCAATGCGCCGATGCATATTCGTCAGAATGCTGAAGTCAAAACTGCGGTAATTCAGCAAGGTCAAAGTTTGCAAGTGCAGGCCACCCAGCAGATCAATTATATTCATGTAGTTTCTGGCACTGTGCAGATTGCAGAACATAGAGTTGAGGCGGGTGGTGCAATTGCTTTTCTGGATGACTCAGCGATTCAAGCCATCGATGATGCGCAAGTGATCTGGTTTGATTTACCAGAAGTGCCTCACTAAGTTTTAAGGCTCTCACCCATCATGGCTATTAATCACTTTGATGAATAGCCATTTTTTATGAATCGAGAATAAAAGCAGACAGAAGCTTTATCAGAAGATAATTTTTTAAAAACAGCTATAAAAATCACACCAATTCACATCAGTTTTTTACTTAAAATTCTGGCATTTCAGGCGAAGATGAAGCTGATTCATTTCTATTGAATGAACGCATCGCGAATGGCTGATCTGGTCATGGTCTTATATGGGATTCAACGTCTATCCAGCTTTGTATTGATTTTAAATAAACCAAAGAGCAACGCTTATGAACCAGATTTTAGAAATTCAGAATCACCAGCAACATGCTCTGCATTTTTTACTAGCGTTTTTAAAACAACAAAACTATCAGTTCACAGCCATTACCCCGTTGTCGCATCAACGGATTTTAGATCGTAAAAGAAACGAGAAAAATCAGGAAATAACCCTGCAGGATATATTTGGCTGGAATCTGGAATTTAGCAAAACCGATCTTGATCCGGTTCTTTTTTCCTTGCTGGCAAAACAGCAACTTCTACAGGTTCAGGATGAGCAATACACCAGTCTGGTCAGAGTCGCTTCACTGGAAGGTGAACTCTTTATTCACTCTTCCTTTCCGACCACACAACAGGATGCTGTTTTTTTTGGTCCCGATACTTATCGCTTTGTCTATCATCTCAAGCAATATCTAGCCACCGAACCTCGCCCTTTCAAACGGGCTGCTGAAATATGCTGTGGCACCTCTGCTGCTGCCATCAGTATCGCCAAATACTTTCCGGATCATGAGGAAATCTTTGTAGCAGATCTAAACCCCAAAGCCTTGCTCTATAGTCAGCTCAACATTGATTTTTCGGGTTTTGCTTCAATCTCTCCTGTACAGAGCAATTTATTTTCCAATCTTGAAGGTCAGTTTGACCTGATTTTTGCCAATCCACCTTATTTAATTGATCCTGAGCAACGGCAATATCGACACGGAGGTAATGAGCTCGATGGCAATGAATTATCTTTTAAAATTATAAAACAAGGCCTGCAAAGGCTAAATTCAGGCGGCCGTTTATTTTTATATACCGGCGCTACCATCACACGAAATGGCAATCGATTTTTACAGTATCTGCAAGACCTGATGCAGCAGCATCAAAATATTCACTGGTCTTATGAGGAAATTGATCCGGATATTTTTGGTGAAGAATTAGAGCAACCTGCTTATCAGCATGTGGAAAGAATTGCTCTGGCTCTGATTAAGATTGAAGTATGCGATTGAAGAATATCTGTTTATAAATTATCGACTTTTTAAATATCGAACCTCTTTAAGATCCGTTTATTTTAAATCATTCTGTAAAATTCATCAGCAATAAAAAAAACCCCAATCTTTCGATTGGGGTTTTTAAAATTTGGCGGAAGCGGTGAGATTCGAACTCACGGAGGACTCACACCCTCGTCGGTTTTCAAGACCGGTGCATTAAACCGCTCTGCCACGCTTCCATGGGCGCAATAATACGGCGCTTTTATGTAACTGACAAGTGAAAGTTACAGTGAATCTGATTAACTGCATATAGTTTCATCAAATCCCTACAATTTGGCGGCCAATTCGGCTCCTTCACGAATGGCACGCTTGGCATCCAGCTCGGCAGCCAGTTTAGCCCCACCAATAATATGATATTGTGCCAAGGTATTTTCCCCGGCAAGTGGCATCAAATCTTTTACCGACTCCTGTCCTGCACACACCACAATACTATCCACACGCAATAATTGAGCGTGGCCATCCACCTCAATCCATAAGCCTTCATCGGTAACAGATTTATATTGCACACCGCGCAACATGCGCACCGCGTGTTTTTTTAATTGGGCACGATGTACCCAGCCTGAAGTCTTGCCTAGGCCTGTGCCAAGCGGTGTCTTTTTACGTTGTAATAAATAAATTTCACGAATAGGTGCTTCAATTTCTGCACCTTGCATGCCGCCTTCACTGACATAATTTGGATTCGGGTCTACACCCCATTCACGTTTCCATTCATTCACTGGTTGCGGCTGTACCTGATGCGGCGGCTTTAACAAAAACTCGGACACATCAAAACCAATACCGCCTGCACCAATGACTGCAACACGATCTCCGACTGGCGCACCGCGTAGTACTTCTGCATAAGACAAGACTTGCGGTGCCTGACTGCCTTCGATCTTAAGCGCTCGCGGCACGACACCAGTCGCGACAATGACTTCATCAAAACCTTCACGTTCCAGCTGTTCACGGTTCACTTGGGTATTTAATCGCACATCAACGCCGGTTTTTTCCAATTGGACTTTAAAATAACGAATCGTTTCGTGAAACTCTTCTTTCCCCGGAATGACTTTAGCCAGATTAAACTGTCCACCCACTGCATGACTGGCCTCAAACAGCGTCACATCATGCCCGCGACTGGCTGCGACTGTGGCCGCAGACAGCCCTGCAACACCACCACCGACCACTGCAATACTTTTGGCTTTTTTGGTTTTGACATAGACCAGTTCGGTTTCATAGCCGGCACGTGGATTGACCAGACAGGTTGCGCGCTGGTTTTTAAAGGTATGATCCAGACAGGCCTGATTACAGGCAATACAGGTATTGATTTCATCAACACGATTGGTCGCGGTTTTATTGACCCAGAAGGCATCTGCCAAGAATGGACGTGCCATCTGCACCATGTCTGCCTGGCCGGAAGCCAGAATTTCTTCAGCAGTATCTGGCATATTGATCCGGTTCGATGCAATGACCGGCACCGCCACGTGCTTTTTCACTTCAGCGGTATAATCGACAAAAGCTGCACGCGGTACAGAAGTCACAATGGTGGGAATACGTGCTTCATGCCAGCCAATACCGGTATTGAGTAAAGTAATCCCCGCCTTTTCCAAAGCTTTAGCCACGGTAATCACATCTTGCATGGTATTGCCATCATGTACCAGATCCAGAAGCGACAAACGGAAACAGATAATAAATTTTTCGCCAATTTCCTCACGAATCGCTTTGACAATTTCTACGGCAAAACGCATCCGGTTTTCGATCGGGCCACCCCAACGGTCAGCACGCTGATTGACATGCCGGCTTAAAAACTGATTCAGCAAATAGCCTTCAGAACCCATGATTTCTACGCCATCATAGCCGGCTTTTTTGGCAATACTGGCCGTTCTGACATAATCCTGAATGGTATTCAGAATCTGTTTATCTGACATTTCACGTGGTTTAAAGGGAGAAATCGGCGACTTGATCGGGCTGGCCGAGACCACAAAAGGCTGATAGCCATAACGTCCGGCATGCAGAATCTGCAACAGAATTTTGGCACCATGCTTATGCACTGCATGCGTCACCAAACGATGCGGCGCAATGTCCCCCAAAGTATTCATGGTACCGCCCGCCGGTAACAACCAGCCTTGACGGTTGGGCGATATTCCACCCGTAATCAGCAGACCTGCGCCACCCTTTGCACGCTCACCAAAATACGCAGCCAGTTTGGGATAATTATAAAAACGATCTTCTAGGCCAGTATGCATCGACCCCATCACCACCCGGTTCTTAATGGTGGTAAAACCCAAATGCAGTGGCTTTAAAATGTTGGCATAGCGCGTCGTAGTCATAACAAATCCCTGATTATATTTGGCTGAGCAAGTCATTCCCTTACTTTAACTGATTTTCAGTGGCTTTTTATGACCCGGAGTTCAGCATTTTCAGGCACAAATATCAATCTTTAGAAGAGGATCACTTTCTATTTGGCGGATTAATCCTGCCATTGTCGCGCGCTAGATTTCCATAATGCAATCACGCCCAATACTGTACCAATCGGAAAACTCAGGAGCATCAGGATGGCCATAATTCTGGATAAAGTCCGTCCTGAACCATTGCCCTGTTTGACTTTGATGCTGGCCTGTATATTAAAAAATACCAGGCCGCCTAAAAGCAGCAGCACCATACCTAAACTCAGCGTAGAAATACTGGCTTGCTGATATTCCAGATATAAAAATACCAGTGTACTAAAACCAATCAGACCGGCATAAATCCCATGCAACAGTGCCAGCGTTTCATTCTTGGTTTTAGGATTTAAATTAGGTAAAGGTGGGATGCGAGTCGCCATGCTTTTATTCCTGTTTTATCTGATTTTTAACTTTATTCGGCTGAATATAGCGAATTTTTACTTTTTTAGCAGGATTCTGCTCAAAATCGTGCGATTTATGATTATTTAAGCCTATTGAATATAGATTTTAAAACGAGTTTTTCTTTTCTAAAGCAAACCTAAATAAATTAATGATACAATTGAGACAATATGTATTTTTTCAGGCCACCAATTCTGGCGTGCCTATTTCATATCATTAGGATGAACAATGTCTGATAATGCAACTATCTTGCAGAATGTCCCAGTAGGTAAAAAAGTTGGTATTGCCTTCTCTGGTGGTCTAGATACTTCTGCTGCTCTTTTGTGGATGAAACAAAAAGGCGCTGAACCTTATGCTTACACAGCGAACTTGGGTCAGCCAGACGAAGACGATTACGATGCGATTCCAAAAAAAGCTGAAGCTTATGGCGCAGTAAAAGCACGCTTAATCGACTGCCGTTTACAGCTTGCATTAGAAGGCATTGCTGCAATTCAATGTGGCGCGTTCCACATTTCAACTGGCGGTGTTCCTTACTTTAATACGACTCCTCTTGGTCGTGCTGTTACAGGTACCATGCTTGTCACTGCCATGAAAGAAGATGACGTCAATATTTGGGGTGACGGTTCTACTTACAAAGGTAACGACATTGAACGTTTTTACCGTTATGGTTTGTTGACCAACCCTGCGCTTAAAATTTACAAGCCTTGGCTAGACCAAACCTTTATCGATGAGCTTGGCGGCCGTGCAGAAATGTCGCAGTTCCTGATCGACAACGGTTTTGACTATAAAATGTCAAAAGAAAAAGCCTACTCAACAGATTCAAACATGTTGGGTGCGACCCATGAAGCCAAAGATCTTGAATACCTGAATGCGGGCATCAAAATCGTGGATCCAATCATGGGCGTTGCCTTCTGGAAAGATGACGTAGAAGTTAAAGCTGAAGAAGTATCGATTA
This sequence comes from Acinetobacter sp. YH12100, assembly GCF_013419135.1. Lineage (NCBI taxonomy): Bacteria > Pseudomonadati > Pseudomonadota > Gammaproteobacteria > Moraxellales > Moraxellaceae > Acinetobacter > Acinetobacter sp. YH12100. The sequence goes on from NZ_VPAQ01000001.1 coordinate 215,055, forward strand.
CTTTTGAAGAAGGTTTCCCTGTTGCGATCAACGGTCAACGTATCGAAGATCCAGTTGAATTCATTCTTGAAGCAAACCGTATCGGTGGCCGTCATGGTCTAGGTATGTCGGATCAAATCGAAAACCGTATTATCGAAGCAAAATCTCGCGGTATTTATGAAGCTCCGGGTATGGCGCTGCTTCATATTGCTTATGAGCGTCTTGTGACCGGTATTCATAACGAAGATACCATCGAACAATACCGCATCAACGGTTTACGTTTAGGCCGTTTGTTGTACCAAGGCCGCTGGTTCGATTCTCAAGCGCTGATGTTGCGTGAAACTTCACAGCGTTGGGTGGCTAAAGCCGTGACCGGTACTGTGACTTTAGAACTGCGTCGTGGTAATGATTACACCATCATGAACACTGAATCTCCTAATCTCACTTATGAAGCTGAGCGTTTGACTATGGAGAAAGGTGATTCTATGTTCTCTCCAATGGATCGTATTGGTCAGTTGACCATGCGTAATCTGGACATTACCGATACCCGCGCAAAACTTGGCATCTATACAGAAACTGGTTTGCTTGCAGTGGGTACAGCCTCTGCAGTGCCACAACTGAAAGACAAAAACTAAGTTTTGTTTTTGTTAAAAAACCGCTCTTGATGAGCGGTTTTTTTATGGATAGTTGTTCTTGATGTTTAAAGCATCGAGCCATTGGCGGTATATGAATTGACGGAACGAAGTGATTGATAATAAATCTTATTGCGCCCAAGCTGCTTGGCACGATACAACGCCTGATCTGCAATTCCCAATAATATATCTTTATCAGTATCTGTTTCACCACGATAGACGGTAATGCCTAAACTGATGGTAATATGTCTCGCAACCAAAGATTTTTCATGGGGAATTTCCAGACGGTCAATCGCCTTGAAAATATTTGAAGCTACGGCATAAGCACCATGTGCATCTGTTTCTGGCAATAACACAACAAACTCTTCCCCGCCATAACGCGCCACAAAGTCCATATGACGGATCGCATTCTTGATGGTTCTGGCAATGGTTGAAATAACATCATCGCCTTTCTGATGCCCATAAAAATCATTATAGTTTTTAAAAAAGTCCACATCGATAAACAGAATCGCCAAGGCAGTGTCTTCACGACGGGCCCGTTCAAAATACACTTCAAGCGTTTCATCGAAGGTTCTCCGATTGGAAATCTTGGTCAGTTCATCATACTGGCTTAAATGTAATAATTCGGTGGTATGAATACGCTGGATCTGTTCACTGATTCTGGCCCGGATACTGTATAAAAAAATCACACGCTCACGCGCGAAAATCATATGACTAATTACATAACCCAGTAAGCAACTCCCAATCAGAATTCGCCCAAAAACCAGCGGATTAAAGTCTATGGCCATGATTGATAATACAATAATGGTCGTTGCTGCAGCGACCAGTCCGGTGACCAGCATCTGTACAGGCTTAATACCGGTCAGGATATAACCCAGAATATAAATAATGGTGACGATTGCCATCGACTGATGTTGTAACGCTGGGGTTTTAACCAACATCGTGATACAGGAAATCGACACCAGCATCCAGAATACCAGCAGCATTGAAGCTTGCGGAAAAAAGCGCTTGATCTTGGGTAAACAGGAAAACATATAAAAGAGAATTAATGACATACCGCCATTCAGTAGCCCGAACATAGACAGCACAAAATCATGCACGAAATATTCTTTACTGATAATCCAGTAATCTGTGGGGATCATCACCACCAGAAAAATAAAATAAGCCAATACCCCACCCCAAACATATTTTTCGACATGTTTGCGGGCACGTTCCAGATTTTTTGCCCAGAATTCCTGTTCCAGATGTTGAGGGAAAACCGGGCCTACACGCTGACTTTGGCGTGTAATTAATTCTTCTATGTTTTCCTTGTCATCTTGTAATTTCGCTAAACTGTACTTGTATTCCATTGCAAGTATTTATGTAATTTTTTTAGTAATTTTAAAATAACATACTTTTTCAAATTAATTTATAGATATCCCTTATTTTGTAGCCCTTTCTCATTACCATTTTTGCTATAGATGGATTATCATTTGTTTTATTTGTTCGACTGAATTTGCCTTGAATACGATTACGATTCTCCAGCCAGATGATTGGCACGTTCACCTGCGTGATGGTTTAGCACTTCAACGTACTGTTCCCGATTTAGCCAGACAGTTTTCTCGCGCAATCTGTATGCCGAATCTGGTACCACCCGTTAAAACCGTTGAAGAGGCCAATGCCTATCGTGAACGCATCATGGCGCACGTACCTGAAGGGATAAATTTCGACCCGCGTATGGTGCTGTATTTCACAGACAACACCCCGGCAAGTGAAGTTAAAAAGATCAAAGAATCTGCGCATGTCAATGCCATCAAGCTCTATCCTGCGGGTGCAACCACCAATTCTGATAGTGGTGTCAGCGACATGAGTAAAGTGTATGGCGTAATTGAGCAGCTTGAAGAACATCAGGTGCCTTTATTGCTGCACGGTGAAGTGACGCATAACCATATCGATATTTTTGACCGTGAAAAGCGCTTTCTGGATGAAGTCCTCGCACCCTTGCTCAGACAGTTCCCTAAGCTGAAACTGGTGTTAGAGCACATTACTACCAGCGAAGCAGCAAACTTTGTGCTTGAGCAAGACCGTAATGTCGCTGCAACCATTACGCCGCAACATTTATTGTTCAACCGTAATGACATGCTGGTGGGTGGCATCAAGCCGCATTTCTACTGCTTGCCAATTTTAAAACGTCAAACCCATCAGCAAACCTTGCTGGAAGTGGCGACTAGTGGCAATCCTAAATTTTTCCTAGGCACAGACAGCGCACCACATTCAAAAAATGCAAAAGAAAATGCGTGTGGCTGTGCAGGATGTTATAGTGCGCCGACTGCCATTGAGCTGTATGCTCAGGCATTTGATCAAGTGGGTAAAATTGAACGTCTGGAAGGTTTTGCCAGCCACTTTGGTGCAGACTTCTATGGCCTGCCACGTAATACCAGTACCATTACACTGGTTAAAGAAGATCAAGTAATCCCTGAAAGTTTAGACTATTTGGATGGTGAACAGATTATTCCGCTCTATGCGGGTAAAACCATTCAATGGAGAAAAGTGTGACAAATGAAACCCTCCCAATCATTGGTCAACGTTTTCGTGGATTCTTACCTGTAGTTGTCGATGTCGAGACGGCAGGTTTTAATGCACAGACTGATGCATTGCTGGAAATTGCGGCCATTCCGATTGTTTATAATGAGGATGGCCAATTTGTGCCGGGCCAAGCTTACCATGCACATATCAATCCTTTTGAAGGGGCCAACCTCGATCGCAGGTCACTGGAATTCATCGGCATTGATCCATCGAATCCGATGCGGATTGCCATGGCTGAAGATGAAAAAACCGCATTAAAGCGTATTTTCAAATCGGTCAATGACGTGCGCCGTCAGCAAAACTGTACCCATGCGGTTTTGGTGGGTCACAATGCACATTTCGATTTAGGTTTTGTTCAGGCAGCAATTGCCCGTACCGGCACCAAAAACCAGAACCCGTTCCATAGTTTTTCTGTGTTTGACACGGTGACCTTGAGTGCGGTGATGTTTGGTCAAACCGTACTGGCGAAATCCTGTATTCAGGCCGGGATCGATTTTGATGGCAAAGAAGCTCACTCTGCGTTATATGACACACAGAAGACGGCTGAACTGTTTTGCTATATTTTAAACAAACTCGCGCCTCACCTGCTTGACACTCTGGTGGCGGATCAATAAGATACCGCCATCTTCTAAACGTCCCTATCGTCTAGAGGCCTAGGACATCGCCCTTTCACGGCGGTAACCGGGGTTCGAATCCCCGTAGGGACGCCATATATTTTCCTCCCTTTTCATATTTTTATTTTTCAGCGACTTAAGCTGCTTAAATCTTACACATTTAAAGCCCAATTAATGCAAATAATTCTCATTACTATTGATTGTAGCAATCAAGTTAATGATAATCGCTTTCATTATCTTTCAAAGATTTAACCTTCTCATGCGTTTTGCCTACTCTTCACTTTCACTTGCTATATTGGCAGCTTTATCAACCTCTAGTTTCGCAGAAGAATCCAGTTATCAAGAATCTGTCCCCAATAAGGCAACGCTTAAGTTCAACACGATTATTGTCGAAGCTCAGCAAGGAAATGAAGTTGGGAAAACGGTTTATAGCAAAGAAGATTTAGCAAAAACGCCGAATAGCTCAAAGAATATAACTGATTTTTTAAAGGTGAATCCGAATGTGCAGTTTAGCAATGAACATATGGCAGCCAACTCACAAGCTGATTTAAAACCGGCTGAAATTTCGATTCATGGTGCACAATCATTTAATAATAAATTTGTGATTAATGGCGTCAGCAACAGCAATAACCTCGACCCTGCTGGTTCAGGAACAACCAACTACGGTGCAGTGTCTGGCGGTTCACAAGGTGTGGCAATCAACACCGATTTATTGTGTAATTTAGAAGTATTAGACAGCAACATTAGTGCAAAACACGGTGGCTTCACCGGTGGTGTGGTTCAGGCAGAAACCTGTGCGCCTAAATCTGAAATTGGCAAAGTCCATGGTAGCATCACTTATGACTATACAGAAAGTGACTGGAACCGCTACCACTTAAAAACTGATGCAGACAAAGGACTCTTTGAAGGTGCATCAACCCAGTCAAACCAAAAAGAGTATGTTCGCCAAGGTGTTAGTGCCAATATTTTTGCTAAACTTTCAAAGGTTTATGGCTTAGATCTCTATGCTTCACAACGTAAATCAACAATTCCTGTTGAAAGTGGCTTACCTGCACCAAAACAAATTGATCAAGAAAAACATAATACCAATGTCGGTGGAACCTTGTATGTCGATCCAAATGCAGACACCAGTATGAAATTCGGTTTCGCTTTAGGTGATTTGGAAGACAATACTTACGCAGACAAACGTCGTAACTCTCACAGCAGCACCAATAATCAATCAGCTTTGATTTTCGCAGAGATGCAACAAAAACAAGATTGGGGACAATTAATACACCAGCTCAATTACCAGCAAATTGACAATGCACGTGAATCATCATCTGATCGCGGTGTGAACTGGATGTATGCAGCAGGGAGCAAAGACTGGGCAAATACTGAAAAAGTATGGGAAGGTGCAACCTCTGCAGATATTGATTTAAAACAATCTTCTGTGAGTTATGGGTTAGATGCGCTATTTAATAACTTTAAATTTGCAGACACCGACCATCAAATCAGCGCCGGTTTTGCCTATCATTATGATGATGTGCAATGGGAACGTACCAAAGATTTTTCAACTTTCTATGGCGTAACATCAGGGAAAACCCAAAACTTGTTTGATCTTAAAGGTCAACAATGTCAAATCAATGATCCCCTCTGCGATGAAAATACCACAGCTGTATTCCTGAACAATAAAGTCCCTACGGTCTTTGATGGTCAATACTTTAAAAAGGGCAATATATACAAAGCAGGCAGCTTTGCTGGTCAATATCATCAAGCAGCCTTGTATCTAGAAGATAATATTCGCTGGAACAACCTCAATGCCCGTTTAGGTGTGCGTGCTGATTATGATGAATCAAATAATAATCTTAACTTTGCACCACGTAGCAGCATTAGTTATCAGCCTTTTTCCAATAAATTATTAACCCTGACTTCAGGTTGGAACCGCTACTATAATGCCCCAACGTATATGACGGACTTGCGTCAACATCTGACCTCATTAGATTTTGACATCAGCCGTGCTGATCAAAATTCTGAATGGGTTGAAGAAGTAAAAGTTTCAGCCAATGATACACGCCGCAAGGATCTTAAAACCCCATTTGCAGATGAATTTGTCCTTGGGTTTAATAGCCAATTTAAAAACACCAATCTCAGCTTAAAATGGGTGAATCGTCAGTATGATGATGAAATCACCCGTAATAGAACTGATATTCCAAACGACTATTTTACTTATTCTTATGAGTTTGATAACAGCGGTTATGGCGAAAATGATACCGTAACGCTAGAACTTAATACGATTGAGCCACTTAAATTTAAAGGCACTCAACATGATTTAGGCTTAGCAGTCAATTACTCGGATGTGTACCGTAGCGCACCAGATTATACGGAAAACTTTACCGAAGAAGATCTTCAGAAGCTGATTTCCTTTGATGGCAAAATTATGCCTTATGGTGACCGCCCTGCATCAAACTATAACCAACCGATTACTGCACGTGTCATGTGGAATATTGGCTTTGATTCTCTTCCTTTAAAAACTTCCAACTTCTTTAGCTATAAAGACACCTATGAGCAAGTGCTAGAAGCGAGCTCTGCTGACAAAGTGGTGCATGATGGCGTTAAAATCGATACTTATACGCTACAAGATGTAAAACCTCGTTTTACATGGGATGTGCGCACCACCTATGATTGGAAAGTTTCAAAAGATTATTCAGCGATTTTTGGCTTAACGGTAAATAATATTACTAACCGCAATAATTTATATGTGAATGGAAGCAAACTGTACTCTGAAATCGGCCGCCAGTTTATCGCCGATGTCACTTTCAAATTCTAAGTTTTATAAAGAGCACTCCGGTGCTCTTTTTAATTTGCTTAGGCTATAATTAATGCAATTTCGTACTTTGTCTATGTGCCATGTTAAAAAAGATCTTACTGGTTTTACTGATTTTAGCTCCTTCACTGCTTTATCTTTATATCGTGAACCGTGAAGAGAAAGTAGAAACACCTGCCGAGCAGACTGCTCCTGTGCATAACCCGACAGAATACCAAACACCCGATCATTAAAATCTGGCTGTTTTAAACTCCTGCCAGCCGCGGGAGTTTCATTTTCCGCCTAAATGACGAGCAAATAAGCCCAATCATTCGACTTATTTAAGCCCTCAATAAAATTAATGCATTACTCCTGTTTAATGTTTGAACTTTTAGCGCTTTTTTATATAAAAGCCTTTTGACAAAAACCAATTGAGTCCTTAATATACGCATCACCTCGCAACGTCCCTATCGTCTAGAGGCCTAGGACATCGCCCTTTCACGGCGGTAACCGGGGTTCGAATCCCCGTAGGGACGCCATCTATTGATCGCATACGATCAAGCCTTATTCAAAATTATTATTAATACATTGCAGATTTGTAGTTTTTCACTACAATAACTCGCTTCATTCTTCTGATTTTTTTCAACTCCTATGCACTCATCTCCGAATGATGCTACGCATCAGGGCAATTCTGCGCCTTTAAAACGCGCTATGAGTACTCGACATCTGGTCATGATTTCGCTTGGTGGCGCAATCGGAACAGGCCTATTTTTAGGGTCGGGTGAAGTCATTGCACAAACGGGGCCTGTAGGTGCCATTATTGCTTATCTCCTGGGCGGCATCATCGCTTACATGGTTATGCTCTGTCTGGGCGAACTTGCCGTTCATATGCCAGAATCCGGTTCATTTGGTGCTTATGCCAAACGTTATATTGGACCGGGTACAGGCTATACCATCACCTGGTTATACTGGCTGACCTGGTCTGTCACTCTGGGAACCGAATTTACTGCAGCCGCCTTGCTGATGCAGGAATGGTTCCCGGATATTTCCATGTGGTTATGGACCATTATTTTTGGTGTCTTTGTATTTAGCTTAAATATGATTTCGACCAAATGGTTTGCCGAATCCGAATTCTGGTTGGCACTGGTGAAAGTAGTCACTGTTGTTGCTTTTATTGTTTTGGGCTTACTGGCCATCTTTGGTGTTTTGGGCTATCAGGGCTACGAAGCTGCACCTCTATTCACCAATCTGACTGCCCAGGGCTGGTTCCCTGAAGGTCTATTCCCGATTTTTGCGACCATGCTGATCGTGAACTTTGCCTTTTCGGGTACAGAGCTGATTGGTGTTGCGGCGGGTGAAACTGAAGATCCTGCGAAAAATGTCCCTAAAGCCATTAATACTGCGATTTTCCGCTTATTAATTTTCTTTGTGGGGACGATTATCGTGGTGACGGCCTTACTCCCGCATCAGGAAGCTGGCTTGGCAGCTGAAGGTGTCAGTAGCAGTCCATTCGTAACGGTATTCCAGCACATCGGTATTCCTTATGCTGAAGACATCATCCGCTTTGTGATTATCACTGCGTTACTTTCTGCTGCCAACTCGGGCTTATTTGCCGCTTCTCGTATGATGTGGTCATTGTCCTACAGCAAACAGTTACCTGCCGTATTCTCAAGACTCAATGCTCGCGGTGTACCGTATATTGCAGTCATGGTGACCATGCTCGGTGCATTGCCAGGCCTGCTGTCTGAACAATTTGCGCCAGAAACCATCTTTACCAACCTACTGGGCATTGCGGCGTTTACCATGGTGGTGGTCTGGATGAGTATTTGTTTAAGTCAGTTCAACTTCCGCCGGCAGTGGTATAAACAGGGTCGCACGGTCAAAGAACTGGGCTTTGCAGCACCATTGTTTCCGATTGTGCCGATTTTAGGCTTCGTGTTCTGTTTTATTACCTGTGTCAGTATGGTCTTTGATCCATCAATGCGCATCAGCTTCTTTGGCTGTCTGCTGTTTATTGCAGCCTGCTATGCCAGTTATTATGCGTTCTACCATAACAAGTCTTAAGCATCAGCTTTAAAAGAGCGACTTCGGTCGCTCTTTTTTGTCTATACTGATTGTATATTGGGCAGCTTCAATGGTGCGTCGATGAAAATTGTGTTTATTCACGGCATGAACAAGCAACAGTATACGGCGCCTTCATTACGCCAACATTGGCTGCATCTTCTCAAAAGAGGCCTCAGAAATAACCCGCAACAGCAAGCCCGTTTTAGCTATTTAAAACGGCATATCCGTATCCCTTTTTATGGTGATTTACTCTCTCGACATCATTTGCATAATCTACTCAATGCCAGCACCTTAATGCCGCAGCAATGGCCGCATTTCCCTTTTCTACATCCGGCACAGCGGCAAGCCGTACCACCAACCAATCAGTGCAAATATCAAGTTTGTGATGTGCCCCAGTTAAATCCAGATAAGACATTCAACTTTGATCAAAAGCTGAATTTTATTACAGCATTAAGCAAAGATATTGCCTTGCGGGATTTTGCGGTACTCATTAATTATTTCCCCAGTTTACACGCCAGTTTTTTGCATAAGTTCCTGCTGGAAACCTATCTTTATTTGGCCAATCCGACTTTTATGCAGGAAGTTCATCGGCGCATTCATCATCAACTGCATAGCAGCAAACCACAGATTCTGGTGGCACATTCGCTGGGTAGCGTGATCGCCTATAACTATTTGCTTCAACATCCAGAACTGAATATCCAGCGTTTTATTACCCTCGGATCACCGCTGGAATTTCGTGTCATTCAGGCGCATCTTCCGCAACCGATGATAAGACCTGCTGCAATTTCAGGCGATTGGATAAATTTCTATTCACATGATGATTTTCTCACCGCATTTCCACTCTCAGCAGCTTCATTTAATTTTCAGCCTGCCATTATCAATCAGGAAATTCGTACCTTTGTACAACGTCCACATTATATTGCGGGCTATTTACAGCATCCCTAAGTGTTAGCTGCCATGCTGGAATTGCTTAAAAATTCAGCTTAATTTAAATCATTTTCCATTATTTCAACAATATTGTTTTAAATTTACGCACTCAATCCAGAAAATAAAAATTTTTATAGAAATGCGTTTGACACCCCCCTATTTTCACCCTATTATACGCCCACCTCTGAAACGTCCCTATCGTCTAGAGGCCTAGGACATCGCCCTTTCACGGCGGTAACCGGGGTTCGAATCCCCGTAGGGACGCCATTTTCAGAAGTACATTTTATTAAGTCCCTATCGTCTAGAGGCCTAGGACATCGCCCTTTCACGGCGGTAACCGGGGTTCGAATCCCCGTAGGGACGCCATTACTTCAAGCTAAAAGTAAAGGTTTTAAAATTTATCTTCTGTACTGTCCCTATCGTCTAGAGGCCTAGGACATCGCCCTTTCACGGCGGTAACCGGGGTTCGAATCCCCGTAGGGACGCCATATTCGAGATGGCAACATCTCAACAAAGAAGCCCGAGCATTGCGATTCGGGCTTTTTTGCATTCTGAATATTTAAATATAATTTTTTACCACTCATTAAAATATGCTATTAGTTGCATAGGCTGCCATGTAATTCATATTTTACAATTTGCATTCTTTTAACATTTCTATTCATATAAATATCCGTTCATTTTCATTTAAAGCAATACACCAATAAATTAGAACAAAAATTCAACATCTAGACGTCAAGTCGCACGTTAAGGTAACTGAAGAGATATCTGCAAGGATCAGATTATGTTCGTCAGCACAGAGTTAAGTTTGCCTTTATCGCCAAATAATAATCATAATTATCAATTTAAAAGCTTTAAGGATTGGGTCGACTTTTTTCAAGATACTGAAATCTCGACGAATACCAAAACCGAACAGGCTGAATCTTATTTGAGTGATCTGATTAAAAACCTGAATATAGATCCACTCGGATGGCTGGATCAGCCGGGACAAGTTGAACAGCATCTTTTAGAACAACATCATCAAATTTGTGCCAAGTTTCAGGCTTATCTGGGACGGCGTAAACAACATCAGGCCCGGGAGTATTTCCCAACGGTTTCACATGCTTTCGAATTTCTGTCCAAGGTTGCACCGGTTAAACTGGTCGATGGTTCTTGGTTATATTCCACCGTACATAACTGCAATCAACCCGAGCTGAAAGATTTGATCTATATCTATCTGGAAGAACTGGGTCTGGGACATCCACGTGCCAATCATGTCACCATGTATCAGCACCTGTTAAGTCACTATGAGCTGAACAGTTATGCCGAACAACTGGATGCCAGTTATTATGAGCAGGCCGCGGTACAGTTAGCACTGGCTTATGCGCCGGCCAAATACTTGCCTCTGGTGATTGGTTTTAATCTCGGCTATGAACAGTTGCCGCTGCATCTACTCATTACCAATTACGAATTGGCTGAACTCGGGATTGATCCCCATTATTTCAATGTGCATATTACGATTGATAATGCCCACAATGGCCATGCACAAAAATCCCTGCAAGCCTTTATCCAGCATTATGAGAATGCGGAAGATCCGGAGACTTATCTTGATTTGATCAAGCAAGGCTATCTGCTCAATGACATCGGTAAAAGTTCTTCCCAGATTGTGAAAGAGCTGGATATTGAGCGCATGGCCTTAAAAGTATTCCAGAACAAGGCACTGATTGGCCAATATATTCATAATCAGAAATGTCAGTTTAGTGGCAAGACTATCAATGACTGGTTATCAGATCCGGTACAAATTTTCAAGTTCCTGAACGTGCTGATTGAGAAAGGCTGGATTATTAAAGATGCTCCTGTTGAACAGAGCCGTTTCTGGAAAATGATTGATCATCCTGAAGGTAAAATGTTTGGTGTGTTTAATGCGACTGAAAAACAGATCATTAAAGACTGGATTCAGGGGGCAACTTTAGCGACTCGGCTGTCTTCACGCAGCGCAGCGCCGTCTCAGGCGAAAGTTGAACCTGCCTTAAGCCGTATGGATCAACAACGTTTAAATCAGTTAAAAAATCGCTTTATGCGCTGTGAAGGTGCGGAACAGAAAATTGACTTGCTGATTCCCTATACTTCACCGCATATGCATCATACTGAAGTGGGTTTATGGGCCACTCGTCAACTGGGACAGTTATTATTTCCTTTCCAGACCCAGGCGATGCATTATTCTTAACTATGTGATGAATAAAAAACCGGGCATTCTAATTGCCCGGTTTTTTATACTTAGATGATAAATTTAAGCCGATTTACGCGAATTCAACTGCCCTTTAATTACGGCTTTAACATTGCCTTTAAGGTAGTTCAAAAAGACTTTTAACGGTGACAGTTTTGGATTCGGCTGTTTACCTTTGGCAATTTCCTTAAACTGCGCGGCATACCAGATAATTTCCATAATCGCCATTTTGTCAACCAGCGGAATACCGGTTTTAATTTTCTCAACCGCATAACGTACATCTTGCCCTGCAATCAAACGATCACCCAGATCCGGCTCTACCGCAAAAGGTCGGGCGATGCCAACAAAATCACATGCACCACTGTCGAGTGCAGCATTCATGCCGTCGACGGTTCTAAAGCCACCAGTCACCATGATATGGCAATTGACTTCCTGACGGATCTTTTCGGCAAAATCGAGGAAATAGGCTTCACGGGCAATGGTTGAAGCTTTGTGTTTGTCTTCTTTTACACCAGCCATGGCAGGCGCTTCATAACTACCGCCGGATACTTCAATGATATCAATCCCGGCTGCATCCATCGCCTTAAAGACATAGATCACATCTTCTTCACTCATACCACCGCGCTGAAAGTCAGCGGAATTCAGTTTGACTGAAATAATGAAATTTTCTGAGCTTGCAGCACGGACAGCCTGATAGGTTTCCAGCAGAAAACGGGTACGGTTTTCAATACTGCCACCCCATTGATCCTGACGCTTATTGGTCAGCGGTGACAGAAACTGGCTAATCAGATAACCATGTGCCCCATGCAACTGGACGCCTTCAAAACCGGCCTTTTCACAAATTTGCGCTGAAGTGGCAAAGCGCTGGATAATCTCCAGAATTTCAGTTTCAGTCAGCGCACGCGGTGTGCCGAAGCTGACGGCCAATGCCGGACTAAAAGGCACGGCCGACGGCGCAACTGTTTCTTTATTTAAGCCTTTGGGACACTGACGACCCGGATGTGACAACTGCACCAGTTGTACCATACCCTGCTGCTTGCCCACTTCCGCCCAGACTTTAAGCTGCTCCAGATCACGCTCGGTTTCTACCACCACCACGCCCGGCTCATTCTTGGCACGAAAGTCCACCATGACATTGCCGGTAATGGCACAGCCCAGTCCACCTTTGGCCCAGGCTTCATACAACTTGAAATGTGCCTGATTGGGCTGGCCGGCATCATTGGCCAGCGCCTCACTCATAGCGCCTTTAATAATACGGTTTTTGAAATTGGTATGACGAATTTGAATGGAATCGGCCAATTGGGTCATGATCTGTCCTGATATTACTTTTATTTTGTACTCGTTTATAACGCAAGTCAGGATAATTGACAATTCAACTTGTCAAATTTACACAATTTTCATCTGCTTATTTTTACGATGATTAAAAAGTTCCGTGATTTATTGTCTTGGATCAAAAGCATCACGTACTGCTTCGCCAATATACATCAGCAAACTCAGCACAATGGCCAGACTAAAAAAACCTGATAAAGCCAGCCACGGCGCATTTAAATTATTTTTGGCTTGCAGCAACAGCTCTCCTAAAGAGGCTGTTTCCGGTGGTAGCCCATAGCCTAAAAAATCCAGAGCCGTCAGTGCGGTAATATTGGCAGTCAGCATAAAGGGAAGTTGTGACAGACTTGAACCGATGACATTCGGCAATATATGCCTGAACATGATTCGCCCATCTCCTGCACCCATACTTCGTGCCGCCCAGACGTATTCCAGATTGCGTGCACGCAGAAATTCAGCCCGTACCATGCCCACCAGAGTGGTCCAGCCAAACAACAGCATGATCAGAAATAGCCAGTAAATATTGGGACTAAACAGACTGACCAGCACCATGACCATAAATAGCATCGGCAAACTGCTCCAGACTTCAAGCAGGCGTTGCCCGATCAGGTCGATCCAGCCGCCATAATAGCCCTGCACAGCCCCCAGCAAAACTCCAATCGCCGCCGACAATAAAGTCAGTGCAAAACCAAATAAGAGTGAAACCCTCAAGCCATACAGAATCCGCGCCAGCACATCACGACCCTGATCATCTGTTCCGAGCCAGTTTTGTGTACTTGGTGGCGAAGGCACCGGAACAGCCAGTTCCAGATTCGGGCTTTGATATGAAAATGGAATAATTGGCCAGATCGCCCAGCCTTTTTCTGCAATCAACTGTTGAACGGCAGGATCTTTATACTCGGCTTCGGTTTCAAATACCCCACCAAAAACGGTTTCCGGATAAGATTTTAAGATAGGTAAATACACTGCATGATCATATTTCACCAGCAAGGGCTTATCATTGGCAATCAGTTCTGCGCCCAAGGACATGATAAAAATAAGGCCAAACATAATAAAACAGCCAAATCCCAGCTTGTGCTGCTTAAAGCGTTGCCAGCCTAATTGCATCAAGGACGACATTAGGAGGATCCCCGACGTGAACTGAAATGAATCCGTGGGTCGATCAGTTGATACAGCAAATCGCTTAATAATCGCAATATCAGACCAAGCAAAGTAAAGATAAACAGAGTACCGAAAATCACCGGATAGTCGCGCTGGATGATCGCCTCAAAACCCAAAACACCTAAACCATCGAGATTAAATATAATCTCAATAAACAGGTTGCCGACGAAAAACACCCCAATTAATACTTCTGGCAAACCTGCGATCAACACTAACATCGCATTTCGGAACACATGCCGATATAGCACTGCATTTTCATTTAAACCTTTGGCCCGCGCAGCCAGAACATATTGCTTACTCAGCTCTTCCACAAAAGAAAATTTCACCAGATAAGTCAAACTGGCAAATCCACCCAGCACCATGGCCAACAATGGCAATGCCATATGCCAGAAATAATCCTGAATTTTCCCGAAAAATGAGAGTTCGGCAAAATTTTCAGAGCTGAGTCCCTGTAAGGGAAACCATTGCAGAAAAGATCCACCGGCAAAAAATACAATCAGTAAAATCGCAAAAATAAAGGCTGGAATGGCATAGCCCACAGCCAGCATTAAAGAGGTGATCTGATCAAAAACACTGCCATGTTTTCTGGCTTTGCCGATGCCTAAAGGGATAGACACCAGATAGATGATTAAGGTACTCCACAGACCTAAAGACAGCGATACCGGTAGTTTTTCCCAGATCAGATCAGTCACAGCCTTGTCTTTAAAAAAACTAGTGCCCAGATCAAACTGGGCATAGCGCCTTAACATGTCCCAAAAGCGGATATGGGCAGGCTGATCAAAACCATATTGAATATTGATCTGCTCGATCATCTCAGGGGTGAGGCCTTGCTGCCCCTGATACTGTAATCCGGTATGTGTCAAGCCATTGACCTGTTGTGCCTGATAAATCGCTTGTTCCACCGGCCCACCCGGTGCCAGCTGGATCACCATAAAGTTAATCAGCAAAATGATCAGCAAGGTTGGAATCATTAGCAACAGACGCTTGAGTATATAAGTGCTCATGGCACTCCCTGATAGGCTTGGAGCTTAATGCTGTTTGAAATAATTGGCCACACGTTGAGCCTTTGCCGCATCGACCCACCAGTAGTCAATGCCCGCGGAGAGCTTAGGTTTAAGCTTGGGCTGCTGATACATGTTCCAGTAAGCATACCAGTATTCACCCGTACCATAAGTCGGAATATGATAATAACCTGCCCGCAGCAAACGGTCTAAAGCTCGGGTACTGTCAATCACCTGCTCCCGGTTCTGCGCCTGAATTACTTGCTTAATCACCGCATCAATAGCAGGATTCTGAATACCGGCATAATTATAGTTACCGACCTGCTTGGCAGCCTGACTGCTCCAGAACTGTTTTTGTTCCTGCCCCGGTGTCAGGGACTGTGGCATGCTGTCGACAATCATATCAAACTGGTAATTTCGTAGCCGTTCATAATACTGCGCGGTTTCGACCATACGAATATTCGCCTGAATCCCCAAACGTTTTAAATGACGTAAATAAGGCATCAGATGACGCTGCTGTTCCACCTGATGCAGCAAAAATTCAATCTTGACCGCTTGACCGGAAGCATTGACCAACTGCCCCTGTTGATAACGATAACCGGCTTTTAACAGCAATTGACGGGCTTTTAATAAATTCTGCCGGTTAAACCCTGAGGCATCGGATTGAGGATATTGCCAGTCCTGAAGTACAGCCTGACGCTGAACCGGATGAAGCTTCTGCAAATGAGGCTTTAAAATTTGCAGCTCTTGGGCACTCGGCCGTCCACGAGAAGCCAGCTCGCTATTGGAAAAAAAGCTGTTCAGACGTTGATATTCACCATAGAACATGGCTTTATTCAGCCATTCAAAATCGTAAGCGAAACTTAAGGCCTGACGGAAGCGAATATCGGCAAAGGGCTGACGCCGGGTATTAAAGACCAGACTCTGGGTCGGGACCGGATTTTGATGCCGAAAACGATAACGTTTGACTTGTCCTTGCCGAACCGCAGGAAATTGATAATCCCTGATCCAGCGATTGACCTGTTTTTCCTCATGCAAAGTAAATTGGCCCGATTTAAAGGCTTCGAACTTGATTTCCGGACTACGATAATAACGATACTGGATCCGGTCAAAATTATAACGACCGCGATTCACCAATAGATCTTTTCCCCAGTATTGAGGATTGCGCTGATACGAAATACTGCGGCCGGGATCTATGCGTTCAATCACATAGGGCCCTGAACCCAGAATCGGTTTCAGCGTCAGGTCTTTAAAATCACGCCCTTGCCATTGCCGTTTAGAATAAATGGGCATCTGCGCGACAATCATGGCCATTTCCGGATTATGCCCGGATTTAAAATGCATTTTGATTTTTAAAGGTGACAGCACTTCCAGCTTGTTTAAATCTGCCAGATACATTTGCAGACCGAAATTAGACTGGGTCTGATAAAGCTCAAAGCTATATTTGACATCTTCCGCAGTTACGGGCTGACCATTGCTAAAGCGCGCTTTCGGATTTAAATGGAAAATGATAAAGGTGGTTTTCTTGGGGTCAAAACTGACTTTTTCCGCCAGCAAGGGATAATACACCCCGGGCTCATCCAGTGATTTCGACAGCAAACTGTCAAAAATATAGTTGATCCCTTCAGTGACATTGCCTTTGCCATTCATGCTATTTAAATTATCAAAGCTGCCATCGGCCGCCAAAATCAGTGCACCACCTTTGGGGGCTTGCGAATTGGCATAAGGTAAGGATTGCAGATGGCTATATTTCGGTGGGCTATGTAGCGCAATATAAGGTGTGGTGATCAGGGCTGCCCAACTGGTATTCATTACCAGCGGGACAACCATGCTTAAAACAAATAAACTAAAAAATCTCACGATGAATGAATTAGTTTGGCACTTTAATCACATCCCCAATACGTAATTGTGTATTCGGTTTGAGATCATTCATTTCCGCCAGTTGATTGCTGTTCATGCCGTAACGTGAGGCCAGACCGATCAAGGTATCGCCGCGTTTGACTTTATAATCAGTCACCAGTTTTGGAATCTGGATGGTTTGACTGACACGCAATCCGGCACGTGGACTGAGATTATTTAACTCGGCCAGTTCGGTGACCGTAATTCCTAAACGGCTGGAAATCGCATTCAGGGATTCGCCTGACTTGACGGTATAAGATTCAGTTGCTCTAGAAGACACAGGCTTAGCTGCCACTTTCACGTCTTCTGCTTTTTTATCCGTCGGAACATCACCCACAATTTTTAAACGCTGACCAATACGGACGTTGCCATTGGCATTCAGGCCATTTAAATCGGCCAGATACTTGACCTGAAGATGATACTGACGCGCAATAGAGCTTAAGGTTTCCCCGGATTTCACCACATGCGAATCGGATTTCACATGTTTCGACACCGTTTCAGCCACAGACTCACGCACGGGTTCAGCTGCCTCACCCGTCAGCTTTAAACGCTGACCGACGCGCAGGCCGGCATGACGAGAAATACCATTCAGACTCGCCACCTGATCCATCGACAGATTGTATTTTGCGGCAATGCCGGTCAAGGTATCACCCGATTGAACTGTATAAGTTTCAGGCACCTGACTGCCGGCTGGAATCTTGATGGTCTGGCCTATACGTAAACCGCTATTGGCCGCAAAACCATTTAAAGCTGCCAGCTCAGACACACTGAGCTTGCTTTGACTGGCAATGCTATACAGGGTTTCACCGCGTTTGACCTGATAATTTTCAGTTGCTGTCTGATCAACTTTAACATTTTCAAATGTCTGTTCAGTCTTTTGGGTCGATGCGGTCAGTGCTTCAACTTCCTGAAGTGGCACATTGATTTTCTGTCCCACCATCAAACTGCTACCCGCAGTTAAACCTGAGGTGAATGACGCCAGTTCAGCATTTGACAGTCCATAACGATCGGCAATCAGTTTCAGATATTCACCGCGCTTGACGGTATAGGATTTGGTTTGAACTTTGGCAGCTTCAGCTTTTTTAGCATCTTCTACTTTGGCTTTAGCTGCAGCCGTTTCTTTCAGCGACAGCTTCTGACCGACAAATAAACCACTGTTGGTACTTAAACCATTAAAATCAGCCAGCTGTTTGAGACTTAAACCAAACTGGCTTGCCACACTGGTTAGAGAATCATTGGCCTGAACCACATAAGATTCCGGCTTTTCTTTGGCTTTGGTTTGTTCCTGCACCGGCTTGGCATCATACAAATAAATCGTGGTGCCTACATATAGCGTAGAGTTTGGATCGATCTGGTTCCATTTCGCTACATCACGCCAGTTCACCCCATTTTTTGCTGCAATCAGTGCCAGATTATCCCCCGGTAAAACCTTATAGGTACTACGCTTGCCCTTTGGTGCAACCACCACCACTTCAGAATCAGTCTTGACGTAATTTTTACCCTGGTTCAACTGGGCTTCGACCGAAGTCGCTGTGGTATTGTCAGCAACTTCTTTCGGATAAGAGAAGCCTTTGGTAAGTTCCTTGCCTTGCTGCTCAGCCACAGACAGGCTGGTTTGAATAGCCGTCAGCTTGATTTTACCATCATAAGGATCGACAATTTCTGTGCCTGCCGGCGCCAATGCTTTCAGCTCTTCAACTACCTGAGCCTGCTCTGCCGGTGTTGCAACAGGCTGCAGAACGTCATCCACAGTTTTGTCAGTTTCCTGCGCGGTGACGACCTGCTGAACTTGCTGACGCTCGGCTGCAGAAATCGGTGGTTCGACCTGAATCTGTTTCGCTGGCGCTGCCGGTGTCACTGCGACCGGAATACGTGGCGCACTTGGAATCGGCAAATCACTTTGGGCAGCAAAACTGGCCAAGGCAGATGAGCCTCTAGGCGTTGAAATCTTTTTCGTGGTCTGTGCCACTGTATTTGCCGTTGTCACCACAGGTGCAGTCGTTGCAGGCCGAGTACTGGCAAGAACGGGTGGAGTCTGTTTTGCCGGTGTAATCGTTTTCGCATTTAATACGGGAGGCGCAGCTTTGGTCGGCACCACTGGGGTGGTGTTTTTCGGCAGATTGCTGGCACTACTCGCAGATAATCCGCCGGAACCAGATAGTTTTTTCAGCTTTTCATCAACTGAAGGACTGAGGTCAGCAGGAATCAAAATACGACGCGGACTGGTAGGGTCAATATGATCACCACGATGCCCCGGGTTCAATTGATACAGCTCCGCACGGCTCAAACCGGTGATGGCTGCAATTTCATTTAAATTGGCCACGCCTACAGGCACTTCACGGAAATGCGGACGGTTGGCAATTGGTGGCAGGCTCACCCCATACTGACCTGGAGTTTTAATAATTTGTGCAACTGCCAGGAAACGTGGCACATAGCTCATGGTTTCTTGTGGCAATTTGAGTGACCAATAGTCGGTCGGCAGACCTGCTGCCTTATTGCGGTTAATCGCCTGCTGAATACGTCCCGGGCCAGCATTATAAGACGCCAGCGCCAGCTCCCAAGAACCAAACTGGTTATATAAACTGCCTAAAAACTCATAGGCTGCACGAGTCGATTCCACCACATCACGACGACCGTCGTATAAAGGGGTCTGCTTTAAACCATAAATACGGCCTGTGCTTGGAATAAACTGCCATAAACCTGCCGCTGCCGCACTACTGGTCGCTGCCGGGTCATAGGAACTTTCAATAATCGGTAATAGCGCCAGCTCGGTCGGCATACCACGGCGTTCTGCTTCTTTTACCGTGTAATATAAATAACGTGAGGCACGCGCACTTAAACGATCCAGATAAGGCTGACGTGAAATAAACCAGCCGCGCTGCGCATCAATCCGCGGATTCCAGACACTTAAATCCATCTTGAAACCCACAGTCATGCGTTTCCAGACATCACCATGTTTCAGAACCAGTAAACGGTCGCCTTCAACTGCACGCATATCGGTTGCAGAAAGCAGATCTTCCAGTCCATCCAGACCGCTTGCATCCAGATATTGTGATCCAACTTGCTTGCTTGCTGCTGTTTGGGATGTACTTTGCGTAGATGAACAGCCCGTCAATCCCAGAGAAGCAAGTGCAGTTCCCAGTACAGAAGATTTTAAAAATGTTGGTAATGTCGGCTGCCACAAGATTGCGGTTGGTTTATACATAAAGAAATCCAAACAACTCGTATATAAATTTATTTTTTAGATCTGCCATTGTAGTGAAGCATGTTGCAGACACAAGGCAATAATTTACCGTGATTTCACGTTAAATGTTACAAGAAATTAAAAAATCCGGGACATAGAGATTGATCGACTGCATTTGCGCTATACAATAAGCCTTCCAGCGTGTTCTCTTTTGATCGGATTTTAATTTATGTCACACACTATCACACTTTATGTTGATGGCGCTTGTCGCGGCAACCCGGGTTTAGGCGGTTGGGGTGCGTACATTATTAACGGCCAGCAAGAACACAAAATCTGTGGCGGTGAAGACCATACCACCAATAACCGCATGGAACTGACGGCTGCCATCGAAGGCATTCTGTTCTGTGACAAACAGGATAAGCTGGTGATCTATACCGATTCCAATTATGTCAAACAAGGCATTACCGAATGGATTCACGGCTGGAAAAAGAAAAACTGGAAAGACGTCAAAAACCCTGACCTGTGGCAAAAACTGGATGCAGTCTGTCAGGGACGAGAGATTGAGTGGCACTGGATCAAGGGTCACGCCGGGCATGCCGGCAATGAAATGGCCGATCAGCTGGCCAATCAGGGCGCCGATGAAACCCTGAAAAAATCCAAGCAAAGCCCTTCAATATCTGAAGATAAAAAAAAATCTGAACCCGACTGGCTGCTAGATGATCCTTTTGGTCTGGATCTGGCCGAGAGCGAAGAAGAGCTGGACGATATGCAGGAAGAAGAAATCATTGAATTGAATGAAGTTGCCGACACCGAGCAAAGTGATCCAGCGCTTCAAGAGGTGGATGCAACCGTTGCCAATAGTTCGCAACTACATCCCCAGATTGTGATTACCCCCGCAACCTTACAATTGCATGGCCCGCGACAATTAATTCTGGATACCGAAACCACCGGTTTTTATTATCAGGATGGTGACCGGATTATTGAAGTTGGCGCGCTGGAAATGATCAACCGCAAACTGACCGGCAGCTCGATTCATATCTATATCAATCCGAAAACACCGGTCGGCGACTCGGTCAATGTCCACGGCATTACCGATGAGTTCCTGCAAGACAAACCGTTATTTGAGGAAATCTCTCAAGTATTGTTTGACTATTTGCACGGTGCCGAAATTATCGCGCATAACGCCAGCTTCGATATGAACTTCCTGGATATGGAATTCAAACGGGCAGGTTTTAAAGCCCTGTCCGAAGTTTGTGAAGTAACCGATACCCTGGCAATGGCCAAGTCCAAGCATCCGGGGCAGAAAAACTCGCTGGATGCCTTAGTGCGCCGCTACGAGATTCCAAAGCGTGACCGTACGTTCCACGGTGCCTTGCTCGATGCGGAAATCCTGTCTGATGTTTATCTGGCGATGACCGGTGGACAGGTATCTTTTGATATCGATGCTTTGTCTCATTCTGACGATCAGAACAACCGTTCAGGCATGGCCAGAGTTGAAATTGAACTGCCGGTGATTCTCCCCTCAGAACAAGAATTGCAGGAACATGAGAAATGGATCAAACAATTCGAAGAAAAACATGGAACTGCTTGCCTTTTCTCGAAATAAAATCTACATTTCCGAGCATGCTTTAGGTTAAAAACTACAGTTCTTCAGTTATAGTAAATACAAAGAGGTTCCGCAGCTTTAAGCGGGGCTCATATATAGATAATACTTCAGGAAAGGTGCAGATCCATGTCTTACCAAACCTCTATACATTTTGATCCAACAGCCTTACTGATAATAAAAAATGAGGTTGATAACTCGATCAAGTTAGTCGAATCAGCAGTAAGCACCTTGGTAGAAGATCAGACTTTACCTTTTGGCATTGATGATGCATTAAATCAGTTCGAACAATGCGCCCAGGTTCTGGCACTCATCGACATGTCCAGCCTGGCAAAAGTCGCTCATTATTCAGCAGAACTGATGCGCAAGATTATGGGGAACCCGGCACAGGTAAATACGCAGGACGTCATTGCCCTGAGTGAAGGCACCACCATGCTGAAACGCTATATCGAATTTATCTGCCTGCGTGAAGTAAAAATTCCACAGTTCCTGCTCGACACCCTGAACCGTCTGGAAATTGCGCTGGGTAAACCGCTCACCAGTGAAGGTCAGCATATTGAATCCCTGCTCGATCTGATCACGCCTGACTTTCAGTTACCACAAGCACCCGGTCTGGAAAAATCCAAATATGTTCAGCGCCTGTACAAGCTGTCCCTGAACAAGCTGCTTAAGCAGGAAGAAAGTGAACTGGATCTGCAGGCGATTAAACTGGTGGGGGCTTATCTGGCTGGGCTCGCTCAATCGCACACCAGCAAACAGTACTGGAATCTGGTTTTCGTTGCATTCAGCAATATTGATCACTTGCTGATTAATGAGCCACGTCTGCGCACTCTGGTGAGTATCGAGCGCAACATGGCACAATATTTTGGCTCGCCGGACAGCTTCAAGGCTTCACTTGCAGACCTGGCCAATGTCCTGAGTCTGTGTATTAGCCAGGAAGATGATACTGCACAACATATCCGCAGTCAGCTCAATATTGGTGAAGACCTGCTGACCGATATGCAGTTACAGGTCTTTAGTCGCCACCTGTATGGTCCAGACTTTGAAACCATGCATACCATTAGCGAACTGGTGACCACAGAAATGGCGCAGATTCGTAATGACATCGAGTTTAACTATCAGAACATGAGTCCTGAAAAAACTCAGGAATTGCAGGCACAGCTCAATAATCTGGCCAACATCTTCAAAGTATTGAACCTGAATGAAGCCTATCATGACCTGAACCGTCAAGCTACTTCACTGAGCCAGACTGAAATCCTGAAAGATCCGGGTTTTGCCCAGCAGTTGATGAATGTGATCCTGTCTGCCATGAACTCGATTGGGGTACTGGAACGTCATCACACCTCGAGCCGTTTGCAGCTGCGCGTCAACAACATGAATATTTCTCTGGACCGCCTGGATGAAGCACATGCGGCTTTACTCACTGAAACCAAGGCCCTGATCGAGCTTTCCAGCCAGATTCTGAGCAACTATCTGCAAGATCAGGACTTGGCTGCACTCGAACCTGTGCCAGTACAATTCTGTGAAATTGGCGGGGCGATGCTGTTCCTGAATGCAGAACATGTTCGTACTGCATTCACCACCACTGCAGCATTCATCAAGAACCGTATTGATCTATCAATGGCATTAACGCCGGAAGAGATTCATCGTGCTCTGGATACTCTGGCGAGTGCCGACATGATGATTGATAACTTAAAGAACAAACAGCCTGTTTTACAGGCTATGTTTAAGGTAGCATTGGACAGTAGTGAAAAACTCAAAATAGTTGCCTAATGTCCAAATTATCACTTGCTTATATTTTTCAGCAGCAGCAACTGCTGGTCGATCAACATTTTCAGCTTCCACAGGTTGAAGCCCTCGCAAGTGATTTGTTACTCCACACGGGTGATCAAGTGATTGCCCGTGACCTGCTTCCCGATGAGCCGATTCCTGCAGGCTTGCAACTGGTACCCATCCGCCAGTTATTACAGTTCTGGAATACCCAGCAATTCGAACAGGCCAGCCGTGCGGTACAGCTTTTAGAATGGCGCCGGAATCACAAATTTTGTAGTCATTGCGGTACAGCCACCGAAGCACATCCGCTTGAACATGCGATGCTCTGCCCATCCTGCAACTATCGTCAGTATCCACGGGTTCAGCCTTGTGTCATTACCGTCATTACCAAAAACGAAGACGAAATTTTGCTGGCCAAAAACGCGCGCAACACCAAAAGCCAGATGTATGGCCTGATTGCCGGTTTTGTTGAGGTAGGCGAAACGCTGGAAGAGGCAGTACGTCGTGAAACGCTGGAAGAAGTCGGTTTAGAACTCAAGAATATCCAGTATCTGGCCAGCCAGCCCTGGCCGTTTCCAAGCAATCTGATGATTGCCTTCAAGGCTGAATATGCCGCGGGTGAAATCAAATTACAGCAAGAAGAAATTAGCGATGCGCAATTCTTTAAATTCGATCAGCTGCCCGAAATTCCGTTCAAGGGCAGTATTGCCCATGCCATGATTATGCATGTGACTCAAGGTACGGCAGTCGCAGACGATACCAAGACCTGGCTCTAGCTCTTATTGAGCTCAAGTTTGGCTGAACCAATAAAAAAAGAATCCAAGGGAGATAATCTCTTGGATTCTTTTTTATGCCTTACTACTGGGTTAAATCCCGCTATCAGTCTCGAGATCTAAATGCATCCTCGAGTGCCCAAAGCACCTGCGCTTTGGTCTGGAAATAGCGACTGAACAAACTGGAGAGCGAACCCACGATCGTAATATGGCCAAGTTTCGGAATATGAATCAAATGGCTATGATTGCCCTTTTCTCGCAATACCCGATCTAGATCCTGACTATTAAAATGGCCAACGATGTTGTCCTTTTCGGCAATAAACAGATAATGTCGGGTTGGGCTATTTTTAACAAAATAATAAGGCATGACCTGCTGATATGGCACCGTCTGATCAAAAGCATCAGCACAAATCGGATCATTTTTATAATCAAAATGATAAGGCCCCGCCAGACCAATAATCGCACGGATTAGACTGTGGTCAATGCTGGCAGATTGCGGATGATACAGTGCAGACATGACATTGAATGCCCCAGCCGAATGTCCCATCAAAACCAGGTTTTCAGCACAGATATCTAACCGGCCGGCAGACTGCTGCAAGTGGTTCAATAATAAATGCAGATCATGAATATAGGCTGGGAAAATATGTTGTGGTGCCAGATGATAATTCATCACCACCACATCATAGCCTTCTTTGGCAAAGGCCTCACCAATGAACTGATAATCCTTTTTATCCCCATGCAACCACGCGCCGCCATGTACAAAAACAATCAGGGGGCGATGGGGCAAAGGCTGCTGGCTACGGAACAGATCAAAGCGTTGCCGTGATTTTAGACCATAAGCCAGCTGAGTTTCGATCGTGTAACCCTGTTTAGGCGTTAAACGATTCAACGCATAACTGCCAAAATCATAGAGTCTAAATGCTTTATAGCGTTGCTGGACTTCCAGAATCTGATTCGACAATTGGTTTTTAAAATGACCGACCTTATGGAGCATCGGTTGGTTCAACCGTATCAGGATCTATCGCAACCGGCGTCTGTTCGATACCGGGCTGTGCATAAGCAGGTGCTGCAAAGTTCTGACTGCTCAGATTTGAAGACTGTTCAACATTATCAATCAGGGTCACAATTTTGGTGACATTGCCCACTTGCTGCAATACCTGATTCAGGTCAGCAATTTCTGCGCTGTTCAAACGTCCCATCACATACAGCACGCCATCTTCAGTATGCACATGTACTTTACTGTCCGCAACCACAGTGGCTTTCATGATCAGGCCACGGGTATTCGCTGTGACCGCAGTATCCTGCATGATGGTGCTATAGCTGATCTGGTTGCCTACAGTAATAAAATTATGTACCGCTTTGACATCGCTCATGGATTTGACATTGTCTTCTGCCAGCTGCTTGAGATGTGCATCGGGCACCTGACCGGTCAGCAAGACATTGCCATGAAAACTTTCAATATTGACCCGGGCCTGTTTGAAGCGCGAATCTAGTTTATAAAGATTAATTTTTGCAGTACGGACAATCGAGGAATCAATAAACACCTGCCCCAAGGTACGCGCCCCACTCTCAGTTCCTACAGGAGCCGTACCTGTGCCGCTAGAAATAAAACTGGCACAACCTGATAAACTTGCGACACACAGCATTGTTATTGCAATACGCTTAACCACTCAGCAAGACTCCTTCATTTTATTACGTCTTTTTCAATCTAATAATCTGTCTTCAAGCTCAGATCATGGCAACTCTGCTTGAACTTTACAATGATCTTGAGGCAAATATAAGCATCTTTAGACCTTATTTTATTCACAGATTAATAAACTCTTGATCAAAAGTAAAAGCATTTTCAATCCATTCCAGATCATAAGGGTATTGCGAAAAGTCATGCTGTAGGGTTTTTGCAAATTGCTGTTTAAAATCAAAACAAATCACGTCAAAACGATAGTAATAGTGTGCAAATTGTGGATTTTTCTGAATAAAGCACATTGCCGTCTTGAGCATCTTGCCCTGTTTTGCTTTCGACACCGACTCGATCGCTTGCGCATATCCGGTGTGTGCACGAGCTTTGACTTCAACAAAGATCAGCTCCTGTTCACGTACCAGAATCAAATCCAGTTCACCATAACGGCTGTGATAGTTAGCTGTAAGCAATTGAAATCCCTGCTGCTGCATCAGTTGGGCGGCTTGCTGTTCTGCCCATGTACCTAATTGCTGTCGCATTATTCTCTTTCCCTGTTAGAGCAGCTTTACACCTGTGCCACTGTACTGAAAACATTGCGGAGTACGCTGAACACCGTGTTCAGTGATCTGAATCCGGCCGGTTCTGCCCTGAAATTCAATCGCTTGCAGCCGCGGTTGAGATAAATACTGCTGGGTGATATGCCAGGCATCGCCGCCAAAAGCAATCAGGCGCTGATAAGACAGATTAACCGGTTCCTTGGCATAAGCTTGCAGCACATCCGGCCAATCCGCTAAGTAAAGCACTGGAACATCACAAAACTTGATCCCTTGTGGCAGCTTGTGCTGTTCGCTCATGGCATTGGCTACGGTATACATCCGTGAACGATTTAATTCAGGCATGACAGCCATCCATTCTGCATTGCCCAGAAACAATAATCCCTGCTTGGGCATTAAAAATCGTGGTGGTTTATCTACGATTTTAAATTTCAGATCACTCTGGCTCAGCAAGGACATCAACAACAGTTCATGCTCCGCTTCACTGCCCGGCTGGCGTAAAATCAGCAGTTGCCGAATCCCGTCTTTGAATAAAAGTGCTTTTAAGGCAGCGGCATCATCTTTCTTGGATAGACTGAACTGCCAGACATTGGGAGAGACATCAGCCACTTCATTCAGGCTGAGGGTACGTACTTTGGGTTTGCTGTTCAGCAGTTGTTCCACGTCGCTACGTGCCAATGGCCCCACCACCATTCTGGTCTTTTTATTGACATGCTGTTTAAGTAGCTGGGAGATATTTTTCTGATTGGTATTGACCCATTTCAGCGGAATCTTGTGTCCTGAAGCGGTATAGGCACTGAGAAAACCCTGTTTGATACTCGATGCAGCTCGCGCCAAAGGCCCGGATTCGGGTAGAATGATCAACACTTCTGCTTGAACGCTGCTGATGCAGGCCAGTAACCCCAAGCCCAAAATTTTATTTTTCATCTTCCATTTTTTATTATTCAATTTATTCCACATGGAGAAACCTATGAGTGCTCAGTTATTTGTTGTTGCGACTCCAATCGGGCACTTAGATGATATTAGTTATCGTGCAATTCAGGTGTTGAAGTCGGTGAGTCTGATTGCTGCTGAGGATACACGAACTTCGGCACAGTTGCTTAAACACTTTAATATTCAAACACCTTTGACTGCATGTCATGAACATAATGAAAGCAACAAAATTGAGCAGCTGATCCAGCGTCTGCTCAATGGCGAAGATATGGCCCTGATCAGTGATGCTGGCACGCCCTTGATTAGCGATCCTGGTTTTAAATTTGTTCGGGCTGCTCAAGCGCATAATATCCGTGTTATTCCTGTGCCCGGTGCTTGTGCTGCGATTGCGGCCTTAAGTGCGGTCGGCTTGCCGAGTGACCGTTTCAGTTTTGAAGGCTTTCTGCCATCCAGACAAAGTCAGCGCCTGCTGAATCTGGAAAAACTCAAAGATGAAACCCAGACCTTAATTTTCTATGAAGCACCGCACCGGATTCTGGAATGCGTTAAAGATATGGCGAGCATATTTGGAGCAGACCGTCCTGTTGGCTTCGCGCGTGAAATTACCAAGACTTTTGAAACCATCAAGAAAATGACTTTAGGTGAACTGGTCGAATTCATTGCTAATGATCATAATCAGCAAAAAGGTGAAATTGTTCTGGTGATTGGCGGAGCAACCGAAGAAAAAGATCTGGATCAGGAAAAGCTGGATAAATTATTGAATCGCTTATTACAGGATCTGTCAGTCAAAGCAGCTTCACAACTGGCAGCAGATTTAACCGGTATCAAAAAGAAAGTGGCTTATCAACGTGCTTTAGAACTGACATCAGCCAACGATTAATATTCTAGCTATCTATCACTTTTATTTTTGCAAAAAAACACCACAACTGATGTGGTGTTTTTTTATAAATCCAAGTCAAGGAATGACTTATTCTTTAGCTACTGACTCATCTGCCGGTACTTCAACGATACGGCCGCCACTTGCGAGGAAAGCCGCAATTTCGTCTTCAAGTGCCTGACGCTTCTTTAACTTTGCAGTCACGGTCAAAGTTTCAGCTTCTGCAAGATCGGTATCATTGACGACCTCTGTACTCTCTGTTGCGCCTTTTTCAGCTGCTTTTGCTTCATCATCGTCAACGATTGAATCTTCAACGTCGTCATCATAATCATTCATGTCTGTCATTTGCATCTCCCCCAAAATGAGCGCTCGCTTTGTATTTAAAGCCAGGTGTCGAATTAAGTGAAATTTAGCAATCTATGTGGCATTCGCCTAGTACCAAATATTAAAAAATCGTATTTTTTTTAAACAAAATCGTTACTCTTTATGGATGTTTGTTTAAAAAATTTACATTTCTCCCTTAAGCTGCATAGCGTGTGTCTTTAAGTAAACTCAGACCATTGGCCTGTGCCATAAATGCATCTTTTAACATTGGCTGATTTTCTACCTGTTTCAGACCGAAATTACGTGCCCAAACCATCGGGAAAAATGAAGTCGTTTCCATCCAGCCAATCGCAGACATGCTGTGCATCATGGCATCGTTTTGTCCTTTACGGCGGTGCTCATAACGCTTCAGGCTTTGCTCATGTGCCCAAACACCACGTGACTGATCATGCAGCAATACATCACAGAGCACGGCAGCATCCAGACAGCCAATATTCACCCCTTGACCTGCCAGCGGATGAATCACATGGGCAGCATCACCAATCAAAGCCAGACCATCTTGAACATAGTGTTGGGCGGCACGTGCTTTTAATGGAAAAGTCGCACGTGGTGTCGCTTGTACGACCTTACCGAGCATATGATGACTTTCACGGGTCAATAGCTGTGTAAAGTCAGCATCTGACAACCCGGCATATTCTTCAGCATAATCATCCGGCAAAGTCCAGACGATGGATTGCCAATGTCCCTGCTCTTCTTTTTTTAAGCTGGCCATCGGTAAAAAAGCCAGAGGGCCGGTTTCCAGAAAAATCTGGCGCGCCATATGCTGATGGGGCTGTGCAGTTTGAATCGCACAGCTGATCCCGGCCTGTTGGTAATCCAGCACATCAATATCAATGAAAGCTTGCTCACGGACAAAGGAGTTGGCACCATCTGCACCAATCACCAGTTTGGTTTTAAGCTGTGTGCCATCGGCCAGATGAATGATCCAGACACCGACTCCACGTTCTACCCGGCTGACTTTAACCTGAGTACGGTAATCCTGTACATCGTCAAGCATCTTTTGCTGAATAGCCAGATTCAGGATACTCGGTTCCACCATCGAACCTAAGGCTTGTTCTACTGAGGGTGTTTTTTCTGAAGGCTGGCCGAAATTAATGTCACCATAGCCATTTTTATTCCAGACCTGCATACCGGTATAAGGCTGCTGACGTGCCAGTTTTTCCCATACACCGACTATTTTTAATAGGTGAATGGTTGCCTGACTCAGCGCCAAAACACGTGGATTCGCCACACCTAATGCCTTATCTGCATCTAAAATTGGGGCAGCGTCTAAAACTGTAGGCTGCACACCACCTTGCGCCAGCAGAAGTGCAGTCAGTCCACCGACCAGTCCACCGCCAATAATGACCACATCCAAGATTTCGTTATTTTGATTTAAGCTCATGCTTTTAATCCCATGGCATAATTTGCAACCAAAGGTTTAATGCCTGGAATATTTTCAAAGCAGATTAAGCCTGTGTTACGCATCAGTTTGAGGAATGGATTCTGGTTACTAAAACCGCGTACCACTGAATCACAGAATTTAATGACCCGCTGCTGATCTTTCAGGCGTGATTTTTCGTAGTCCTGTAGCATGGCTGCATCACCTAAATCAGCACCCTGCTCAAGCTGCTCTGCCAAATAGCGATTAAGCACATAAGCATCGCGCATACACAGGTTAAAGCCCTGTCCGGCGACAGGATGGATGGTATGTGCAGCATTGCCCATCAATACCACACGGCCAACGGCCTGTTTTTCTGCCAGGACTTGAGACAATGGGAAGCTAAAACGGCGACCGGTTTTCTGGAATTTTCCGGCACGATCACCATAAGTGTCCTGCAAGGCATCAAGAAAATGCTGATCATTTTCATCGCCCAACCATTCACCTTCTGTGCCTTTTTTTACCGGCCAGACAACGGAACGGCGATATTCACCCGGCAATGGCAATAACGCCAAAGGGCCTAAATGACTGAAACGCTCAAAACCGACATGACCATGGGGCTTCGAGGTTTGTACTGTAGTCACGATCGCGACCTGATTATAATCGTGTTCTGAAGTACCAATGCCCAATGCTTTACGGCAGAAAGAATCACGACCGTCTGCGGCAATGACCAGTTTAGATTGTAAAGTCAGCTCAGATTCACCACGCTGCGCCTGAATATAAGCACAATCGGCATCTTGGGTCAGCGATGTGACTTGTACACCATCAATCAGTTCAATCAGCGGCTGTTGTTTCACTTGGGTCAGCAGCACACGGCCGAGCCAGGCATTTTCAATCACCTGACCGAAACTTTCGACTTTTTCCTGTTCTGCTTTTAGGCATGCCTTACCAAAGCTGCCTTGTTCGGTAATATTGACTTCCAGAATTGGTGTGGCATGTTGCTGTAGTGCATCCCAAAGGCCGAGTTCCTGATAGATCTGTACACTACGGCGCGACAAGGCACTGTTACGCGCATCAAAACTGGAATGATACGGGGCAAGATGTTCATCATCATAATCTGGATATTTGATGGCTTCCAAAAGTTTGACTGCAATATTGGTTTTCGCCAACATCAGTGCGAGGCTTAAGCCCACCATACCACCACCGACAATGATGACTTCTTGTTGCATGCTGTAATCCTTTCAATGTCGTATCTAAGTCAATAGATACTTATAATCATGATGGATTTTATATTAGCTCAAAAAAATTCTTTTTTATAATGAAATAGCGTGTCTCGCCTCTGATGTTTATTGTTTCCGGGTGGCCAACCAGCACAGAATTGCTCCAGCCGTAACCATTGCCACACCCTGCCAAAAACCAAAAGACAAAGACGTACTCAGCAATAATGCTGCAAATAAAGCAGATAACACCGGAGTAAAATAGGAAGCACCCGCCATTAATGTCATGTTTCCAGAAATAATTCCAATATTCCAGGCACCATATCCCAAACCTAAAGCTCCGGCTGCCATAATCAAAGTGACGGTATTATCATAAGTAAAATTAAGCGCTGCTCCATTCATCAGGAAATATTTGATCCAGAGCACAACCGCAGCAAGGGCAAAGAATATCGTGACCAAGTTTTTACCTTGAGAAGTTTTTACGGTCACGGAACAATATGCAGCCCATAAAACCGCTGCAGCAAAAGCTAAACCATAACTAAGAGGATTAGCTTTCAAATTGCTCCATATTTGTAAGAGATCAAAGCCGGTATCTCCGCCTAAAACCCAACAAATTCCAACCAAGGCCAATAGGCAACCAGGAAGAATTAAGAGATTGGCTTTAACGTTGTTAACAATGATTGCAAATAATAAGGTAAAAGTCGGCCATAGATAATTAATCATCCCTACTTCAATGGCTTGCCTACTATTTTGAGCATAACCAATAGAAAGGGCAAAACATAATTCATAAGCAACAAATAAAAGACTTCCCCACCATAAATAAGGCTTTGGAATAGTAGAAAGCTTGGGTAGACCGATGGTAAAAAATAAAATAATGGATGCCACACTGTAAATCAGGGCAGCACCTGCGACCGCTCCAAAACTCTCACTGACACTACGAATTAAGCCAACATTCGTACTCCAGAAGATGACCGCAGAAAGACCAATTAAAGTCGCGACATTTCGATTAAATACCGGTAGAGCGTTTAAGAGCATGGGCTATTTACTCAGAATCAAAGATATTCAGATATATGCTTTTTTAGTTTTAAAGATTAATTTTTCGACTCATTCAAATCATGCAGTGAATCAGAATGATAGTAAATAATGCAGACTTAAATTTTAGATAAGAACTGTAACTTTCAGCTAAATTTATAGTTTTGTATGACTAAAATTGGCACAACATTTATTTTTTTAAATCGTCGCTTAGCTTTTAAGGAGAACTAAGATCTACAGCTTGGAGGTAAAAAAATCATTTGTTTATGGACGTTTTTTCCTCATAACTCCGCTATTTTATGGCTATCCAAACACCCAAAATGCCGTCTCTGTCAGCCAGTCATCTAGCTCAAATCACCATAATAAAAACGGAGCCTCAGCTCCGTTTTATTGATAACTATTCCATCCACTCAAGCCGAATTTTAATTATTTAAAATCAACCTTGTAGGGATGTAAGTCATATAGATTAATCGTTGGCGTATTAACGCACCACTCGGCTATGCGGCTCAGTGTGATGCACTGTTTTTCCTAATTTCGTACCGGTATAGATCAGGTACAATGCCGACAAACCAACCAGTACATAAACAATTCGAGAAAGCGCAGTCATATCACCAAAGATTGCAGCAACCAAATTAAAGTCGAATGCACCAATTAAACCCCAATTGATGCCACCAATAATTGTTAAAGCATAAGCAATCCAGTCAATCGTATTTAGTCTCATAAGTATTCTCCTGCTGTTCTTTAAGTTTATTTAAGGATCAGAGAAAGTATGAGAAGCAAAGCACATTTAATATGTAGCTTTGATGCTAAAAACCGATTTTCTGTGTTGAATTCCTGTCAATTTTTAAGCTGCAAATTTTAACTGGGTGAGTTTTATTTGACTTGTTCGTGATAAATGTAATTGAAATCTTTTTTACTATCGTTGCGCAATCTCTCAAAAGATCTGGCTTCAAATCTATTAGAGCAGTCATAAAAAAAGCCGATCTAAGGATCGGCTTTTCATGTCTCTAAAATTAAGCAGCCTGTGCTTTCGCCATTAATGCTTCAATGTCTTCTACCGTTTTCACGACTTTCGCGGTTAACACCAACGGGCCATTTGCAGTGGCCACGACATCATCTTCAATCCGGATGCCAATGCCACGCCATTTTGCATCCACAGTTTCATCATCAGGTGCAATATATACACCCGGCTCAACGGTGACCACCATGCCTTCTTCATACGGACGCCATTCACCATCGACCTTATACGCGCCAACATCATGCACATCCATACCAAGCCAGTGACCCGTGCCATGCATGTAGAACTGGCGGAAAGCTTCTTTTTCTATAATGTCGTCGATATCACCTTGCATCAAGCCAAGATCAAGCAGACCTTGCACCAGGATGCGCACAGCAACATTGTGCGGTTCTTTATAGGAGTTGCCAATTTGCACGGCATTGATCGCAGCGATTTGGGCATCCAGTACCACGTTATACAAGGCTTTCTGTTCCGGACTGAATTTACCATTCACTGGAAAGGTACGGGTAATATCTGAAGCATAAAGCTGATATTCAGCCGCGGCATCAATCAACACCAAATCACCATCTTTCAGCGCTTTATCATTTTCTACGTAGTGCAGGATGCAGGCATTTTCACCGCCACCGACAATACTGTTATAGGCCGGAACACCGCCATTCTTGCCGAAAATATAATTCAGCTCGGCTTCGAGTGCATATTCCATCATGCCCGGACGTACTGCTCGCATCGCTTGAGTATGTGCATCTGCCGAAATATCTGAAGCAATTTGCATCAGTTCAATTTCATTGTCATCTTTATGCAGACGCATTTCGTCAATAATACGATCCAGCTGAATCACTTGAGCAGGTGCAGACGTACCACGCCGGCTTTCACCACTTGCAGTCGCAATCCATTTCGCTACACGTGCATCAAAATCCGCGTTGTGGCCAATGCGATAAAATAACTGGTCTTTATTTTGTAATTTTTCCAGAATTCCTTCATCTAGCAGATCAATCGGATAGGCTTCATCTGCATCATAATCCTGCATCGCCCCATCAATCCCTGCACGATAGCCATTCCAGATTTCCATTTCCCGGTTACGTTCCCGGCAGAATAAACTATAGCTATAGCCTTCTTCTTCAGTGTCAAAGGTTTCAATCACAGCCACAGCTTCAGGTTCTGAAAATCCGGTTAAATAGAAGAAACTACTGTCTGCACGGTATTTATAATCTGCATCACGGTTACGCATCGCCACCGGACTGGTCGCGATAATCGCAATACTGCGTAAACCAATTTCCCCTGCGAGAATACTGCGACGTTCCTGAAAATCAGCTTGTGTTAATTTCTTCATTACACCTTACTTCTTGTCAATTCATGCTTTTATTGAAATATTCTCTTGAAAACAGAACATATATTCTAATGAAACAGCAAAATATATGCCTGATTTCAAGCAGTGTGATGACATAGCTAACTATTTAGTTAGCTTGGACGTTTAGGCGAGAAAATTTCGACCACGCTTTGCGCCTCTGTAGCAGAAACCTGAGGCTGCACTTTTTGTGTCAATTGCTGCAAGAGTGGCGTTTCCTCAACCTCCACTTTCTTACGTCCCAAAGACAGGCTCACTGGAATCAGGCGCACAAATTCATACAATTCCTGATAGCTTTCTTCACCTTCGGCATCATCGTCTGAGTCTTCAAACTCAACCGCGGCTACATCTTGTAAATGTTCAATCAGTTCTACTTCGTCCTGACGAATATGACCAGAAGCCAGACCAAAACCTAACACCACGCCTGCGCACCAGTCCGCCAATGCCTGCACACGTTCTGAGAGCACATGCTCATCATCTGGAAGCAAAGGTAAATAATCCAGTTCATCTTCAGACAATGCATGGAAAACATCTTCAGCTTCGCCAGTCAACAGTTCTAATGCTTCGGCATCCAGTTCAGGCACATCCAGTGTTTCTAAAATCTGTAACCATTCTTCACTGCTCGGTGCCTGGGTGACACAAACAATCCCGGTCAGCAAACCATGCAGTTCACTCGGGCTAGAAATTTCCTCAATTGAAGAAAAATTGCGGTGCCATTCGGTCCAACCTGAAATATCGTCTTGCATTCGTTTATCCAATCTCTATACTGCTTATATATTACCTCTGTTTGCAACACTGTGCGACCTCGATATGTTAGAAGAATTACAGCGTCTACAAGTGCAGATTGGCGTGTTAAAAACGCGACTCGCACGGCTTGAAAGTGAGAATTCCAGTTTGCGCGAAGAGCAAGACTCTTCCATGGTGCAACATCAACAGCAAATTGAACAAAAGAACAGCGTGATTGCGCAAAAACAACAAGAAAATGAACACCTGACCGAACAGCTGACAGATTCTCGTGCCCAGTTTCAACTGCTCAATAATGATGCAACTGCACTGGCAGACCGTTATGGCCGTCTGGAAAAAAGCTGTACCGATCTGAAAAACCGTTTTCAGGAAATTCTGGCTGAACGAAATGAACTGCGGGTTTTGAAGGAAAAGATGCTGATCGAACAGCGTCATGCCCAACAGGAAATTCAGCGCCTCAATCAGGAATCTGAGCGTTTAACCCAGAAAAATGAAAATGCCAAAGCCAAAGTTGAGGCGATTATTCAACGTCTGGCAATTCTCGGCACTGCGCAGGATCATCATGCACAAGAAATCCAACAACTGGCCCATCCGACTGAAGTAACTGAGGAAGCCTCATCATGAGTGAACAAATTGCAATTGATCTCAGAGTATTGGGGCATAGTTTCCGTTTGGCCTCTACTCCTGACAAGCAGGAAGAATTAGAGCGCGCGGCACAGTTATTGAATGATAAATACGATGAATTTCGTCGTAAAGCACCACGCATGGAACCCAGCAAGCTGATTATCATGGTGGCACTTGAGCTGATGCAGGAAGTCTTGAACATGAACAGATCACTTCAACAATATGCGCATTGCGAGCGTTTGTTACAAACCATTTTAGAAGAAGTTGAGGAACTAACAGAATAATCTCATATTCTGTTTAAACTTCGGCCATTTGGCTGAACTGTTTACAGTTCATGAACAGCATAGAGTTGCCACACCGACATTATCGTTTATAATTAACTTATCTCTGAGGTGTTCGCCAGCGGGTCTATATCCCTGCCGATACTTATATCTCCGGATGCGTTCTGCATATTTAGAGTGTATGCCTGCCTTCGTGCAGGAAACCCAGCAAGTATGCGTCGCGTCCACCTTGAACTCATCGGGTTCAGGGTAACGACATGCAGCGGCATCTTCGGAGTACTTTAATTTTTTGCTTAAAATATACTTATAATTCTCTTAAAATCCTTTCTAAACTTTCTCTCAGTTTTATATTTCAGTATTTATCTCGGTCATTTCTCAAAGTTCATTTTATTCATACCATTATCTGGTAGGCCTATAAAATGCTTAACAAGAAAATCGCTTTAACTTTCTTTTAAATACACATTGAATTTTCAAGTTATTTGATCTCGATCTAAAATAAACATGGCCCAGATTGCGGCAGGAATCCAGCCTAAAATTGAAATCTGCAGCATGAGACATATTGTTGCTTCAACCGGTTTGTGAATGGTCATAAATAAGGACCAGGGGAAAATAAAGGCAATCATCAACTTCATTTTAAATACCCTCTTGTGTTCGTGTTTGCAATTTTAATATCCAGTTTTTACTGGACTCTGTGTTCGCTCTTTTTAGTGTTATCAAAAAAAATATGCATGCTGTATCATTCTAAAAAACATCTCAAAAGCCTAATTCAGTTAGCTTAAATGCAGCTTAAAAATTATTTTAAATCAGCTTAGCGAACTTATATTTTCAATTATCGTCTTGACGTTTTTATGAAAAAGACCTTGCTTTCACTCGCGCTGCCCAGCAGCTTTTCACTCGACTGAAACCCCTCATCTTTGGGCTGTTTAGGTGAAAACTGATTGCTACTTGGCAGCCGTATTCAAGGGTGATACCCGCCAAATCACGTCACCGACATCATCAGCTACTAAAATGGCGCCTGCAGAATCTACGGTTACACCAACAGGGCGCCCAAATGCTTTGCCCTGCTCGCTTAAAAATCCGGTTAAGACATCTTGAGGCTGACCGAAAGGCTGGCCATTTTGAAAGGGAACAAAAATCACTTTATAGCCACTATGCGGTTTGCGGTTCCATGAGCCATGCTGGCCAATTAGTGCACCATTTCGATAATGAGGCATTAGATCTGCTGTATAAAAACTTAAGCCCAATGATGCTGTATGATTACCCAAAGCATAGTCTGGTGGAATTGCCCGTGCCACCCGTGCAGGGTTTTGCGGCTTGACCCGTGTATCTACATGTTGGCCATAATAACTATAGGGCCAGCCATAAAAAGCACCGTCTTTAACCGAGGTGAGATAATCTGGAACCAGATCATTGCCGAGCTCATCACGCTCATTGACTACCGTCCAGAGTTTGCCACTCTGTGGTTGCCAGTCCATACCATTCGGATTACGAAGTCCGGTCGCAAAAGGTCGTGCTTGAGCATTAGCCAGGTCAAATTCCATGATCAGTGCCCGGCCTTCTTCTTGATCCAAGCCATTTTCAGCCACGTTACTGTTGGAACCTACCGTAATATAAAGTTTGCTGCCCGTAGGATTGGCAATGACATTTTTGGTCCAGTGATGGTTTAAACGACCCGCCGGTAAATCCAATACTTTGGTGCCGGTTGCAGTAATTTGAGTAGCACCTGCTTGATAAGGAAAGCGCATCAGGGCATCAGTATTGGCCACATACAACATATTGCCGACCAGTACCATGCCAAATGGAGAGTTGAGATTCTGTAAAAATACAGTTTTTTGTTCAGCGACTCCATCACCATTATTGTCACGAAGCAGACTAATGCGGTTAGCACTCGGATGCGATGAGCCGGCTCGCTGCATTACCCATTTCATGATTTTGCCTTTAATTCCTTTGCTATCATCAGGCTTAGGTGGTGCATCGGTTTCGGCCACCAGCACATCACCATCTGGCAATACATAGATCCAGCGCGGATGCTGCAACCCTTTGGCAAATGCCTGAACTTTTAAACCTGTAGCGGGAGTGGGCATTTTGCCCTCAGGCCAACCTTTGGCAGGTGCAATATTGACTGTAGGCAGCAAGCTGGATTTTGGTTTGGGTAACTGTGGCTGGGAACCATAACTGTCAGCAATTGGCGACTTGGAGGGCATAGTACAAGCCGTCATCGCCAGCAGAAGTGCCAAGCCTGCACCAGGCAAAAAAAAGTGAACCGGCTGAATAGGCATTTTTATCTCTTGTTATTTTTTATCGTCATCGACTTACTTTAAAAAACAATTAGAGATGCCACTAGTGGCTTGATGTTTTTTCTGGTTATGAATTGGTTATCAATTTTGAAGTAGATTTGTTTTTTTGTCGTAGCAGCATGATGCACAAGAGCTAAAAGAATTCTGATCAGCCATTCGATTCAGGGATTGTTGTAGTTCATCCAAGCACAGCTCCGTTTTAAGGTTTCATATAACTGTTCAAAATAAAAGCCCATCTTTTGATGAGCTTCTACGTGCAAATCAGACCTGAATGATCCTAAACCTAGAGAATCTATGAATAAGAGAGTCGGATATTCGTCTGAAATACTTCAAAAAACAATTAAGGGAAGTCCTCCAAACAGCTGGGTAAGATTGTGCTACACAGCCAGATCCACTGGAATGAAAGATAAGATCCGTGGCTCTCAACCACGAAATGCCGCTTCAATCGCGGAGATGTCAATTTTCTTCATGGTCATCATTGCATCAAAGGCGCGTTTGGCGGCGGCACGGTCAGAACTGGTCACTGCCTGAATAAGCACAATTGGCGTAATCTGCCAGGAAATGCCCCACTTGTCTTTACACCAGCCACACTCGCTTTCCTGACCGCCATTGCCAACAATTGCATTCCAGTATCGGTCGGTTTCTTCCTGATCTTCAGTTGCCACCTGAAATGAGAATGCTTCGTTATGCTGGAATGCCGGGCCACCATTTAGTCCAATGCAGCTAATACCCAGCACCCTAAAATTAACGGTGATGACATCGCCTTCTTTTTCCAGAAGGATAGTCTCCGGGTGCAAGGTTGATCGCGCCAATTGAGGAGTCAGGAAATGTCTCGGCATAAAATCGTGCAGCAGCTTCAGCGTCATTATCATACCAGAGGCAGATGGTGTTCTTCGCAATATTCATCATGTTCAATCTCCATTGATTTAGGTCTTACGCGCTCTGCCTAGGCACAATGTGTTAGATCTATTGGGTTAATCAGAGATCTGATCCCTTATCTATAATTCACTCAAAAACACAAAAAATCGATTTTAGATTTGTACCTTTATTAATCAAAATCTGTTTCATGATCATCAAAATGATGACTTAAAAACGCATGCTTCACAGAAAATAAAAAAATTATGACATTTTAAGCAGCCAATAATTCAATGCCTTTAATTGACCAATTTTAATCAAGTTTTTAGAGATGAGATTCATTATGAAATTTGCTGAACTTAACCAAGTTGCTACCTCGTCATATGAGAATCAAGATCACAATTATTTTTTACTTTTCCCGAATTCCCACTTAGACTAGAGCACACTTTTGTCAGATCTGCTTTTGCCCTATGACCATTCAAGAATTAAGAAGATACCTGCGTAAAACACGTCGTCATCTTTCTAAATTTGAGCAAAGGCAAGCTTCACAAAAAGTTTTAAATCGCCTTATACGTAGCCCGCAATTTATTCATGCCAAGCACATCGGCATTTATCTGCATGCTTTTGGTGAGATTCATACCCACACCATTATTGAACGCTGCTTTAAACTGGGCAAACAGGTCTATCTGCCTGCGATTTGCGACATGAATCAACAGCTAGTCTGGATCCGAATCAGCCAGCATCAATATCGCAACAAGCGCTTTGCCTATCATCGGCTGGGAATGCGGGAGCCCATGACGACACGTGGTACTCATGTTTCTAAGCTGGATTTATTGATCATGCCGCTGCTGGCCTGTGATCATTCAGGGACACGAATCGGGATGGGTGGCGGTTTTTATGATCGAACCCTGGCTTCTGCGCCCGGGCTTCCATTCCGTCTGGGACTGGCGCATGACTTTCAACTGCTTAGCCAGTCCTTAAAACGGGAAAAATGGGATCAACCCTTGGATGCTCTTATTACCCCGACAGTTTTTTTAGCTTTCAAACGCTAATTTTTCAATTTCCCTGTTGTGAACTACTTTAAAATCACATAATTAGTCATTTTTCATACAATTTAATCTTAACGCCCCTTGTATTTTTTAAATTACCCATCACTATTAAAACATGGCAACACCGTTGTCACTCATTAGGAGTGCTCATGTCTGAAATTATTATGAATCAAGAAACCTTAGAGCCTCAGGTTCCAAGTGTACTACCCCTTTTGGCGCTGCGTGATGTGGTGGTTTATCCGCATATGCAAATTGCGCTGTTTGTCGGTCGTGAAAAATCGATCAATGCAGTTGATGTGGCTCGTAACAGTGACAATCTAGTATTTGTAGTTGCGCAAAAAGATTCGCTTACAGAAGAAATTGATCACGACAATTTATATCAATACGGTACTGTCGCGAAGATTGTGCAAGTTGTGAATCACGAAAATGATGAAAACTGTATCAAAGTCCTGATTGAAGGACTGCACCGTGCCAAACTGAAAACCATCATTGACGAAAATGAGTATCTGACAGTAGAACATGAACTCAGCCCAATGACCGTTACGGTGGATGAAGACACTCAAGCCGTGCGCTTGCAAGAATTACGTGCGCTTTTTGCTCAATATGCAGAAGCGAAACTTCGTAATGCGCGTGAACTGATCACCGCAGCCAACAAAATTGAAGACCTGTTACAGTTATTATTCTTCGTGGCGACCCGTGTTCCATTGAATATTGATGTCAAACAAAAATTCCTGGAACATGATGAATTCGAAGCGCATTTAACTGAGCTGATGACTTATCTATTGCAACAATCTGAAGAACAGCAGATTGAGCAAACCCTGCATGACTCTGTTAAACGTCAGATGGAAAAGAACCAGCGCGAATACTTCCTGAATGAAAAAATGAAAGTCATTCAGCGCGAGCTTTCTGATATGAACGGCGGCGCGGAAGATGATGTCGCTGAAATTGAAAAACGTCTTGCTGAAGCTGATTTGCCTGAGCATGTACGTAAAAAAGCAGAAGCTGAATTCCGTAAACTCAAAGCGATGCAGCCTGCCTCAAGTGAAGCAGCAGTTGTTCGCAACTATCTGGAAGTGATTCTGGATACACCGTGGAATAAAGCCAGCAAAGTCAGCATTAACCTGAACAAAGCACAGGAAATTCTGGATGCAGACCACTATGGTCTGGACGATGTCAAAGATCGTATTGTGGAATATCTTGCGGTTCAGTCGCGTGTGAAAAAATTGCGTGGCCCAATTCTATGTTTAGTCGGTCCTCCGGGTGTTGGTAAAACCTCACTGGGTGAGTCGATTGCTAAAGCAACTGGTCGTGAATTTGTGCGTATGGCCCTTGGTGGTGTACGTGACGAAGCCGAAATTCGTGGTCATCGTCGTACCTATATCGGTGCGATGCCAGGTAAAATCGTGCAGTCATTGACTAAAGTTGGGGTGAAAAACCCGTTGTTCCTGCTCGATGAAATCGACAAGATGGCGCAAGACTACCGTGGCGATCCGGCTTCTGCAATGCTTGAAGTGCTTGATCCATCACAGAACAATAAGTTTAGCGATCACTATCTGGATCTAGATCTGGATCTGTCTGAAGTAATGTTTATCTGTACCGCAAACAGCATGAACATTCCTGAGGCCCTGCTAGACCGTATGGAAGTGATTCGTCTTCCGGGTTATACCGAAGAAGAGAAAGTCAATATTGCAGACCGCTACCTTGTTCCTAAAGCCATCAAGAACAATGGTCTACGTGCCAAAGAATTGACCGTGCATGAAGAAGCGATTCGTGACATCGTGCGCCGCTATACACGTGAAGCCGGTGTACGTAACCTTGAACGTGAAGTGTCAAAAATTGCACGTAAAGTGGTCAAAGAAGCGGTTAGCAAGAAAGCCAAAAACCTTCAGGTTGAAGTGACCGCAGGAAATCTTCCAGAATACTTAGGTCCGCATAAATTTGACTACGGTATGGCGGAAGAAGAAGCGCAAATTGGCCGTGTAAATGGTCTGGCTTGGACTTCTGTTGGTGGTGAATTACTGACCATTGAAGTTGCAGCAGTTCCAGGTAAAGGCAAGTTCATTACCACCGGTTCTCTTGGCGATGTCATGAAAGAATCGATTACCGCTGCGATGACTGTAGTGCGTACCCGTGCGGATGAACTCGGCATCGAAGCCTCGCGCTTTGAAGAAACCGACGTGCATGTGCATTTACCTGAAGGCGCAACACCGAAAGATGGTCCATCAGCAGGTTTGGCTTTGACTACAGCATTGGTATCTGCTTTCACAGGTATCCCG
This sequence comes from Acinetobacter sp. YH12100, assembly GCF_013419135.1. Taxonomy (NCBI): domain Bacteria; kingdom Pseudomonadati; phylum Pseudomonadota; class Gammaproteobacteria; order Moraxellales; family Moraxellaceae; genus Acinetobacter; species Acinetobacter sp. YH12100. The sequence continues at coordinate 258,068 of NZ_VPAQ01000001.1, forward strand.
ATTCGTCCGGATATCGCGATGACAGGTGAAACCAGTCTGGGTGGTCGTGCATTACGTATTGGCGGTTTGAAAGAGAAACTTCTTGCAGCCCATCGTGGTGGCATCAAGCTGGTCTTCATTCCACAGGAAAACGTACGTGATTTGGCGGAAATTCCTGAAAATGTAAAAGATGGTTTAGAGATTAAAGCCGTGAAATCGATTGATGAGATTTTACCGCTGGCCCTCATCTCTTTGCCAAAAGCCTTGGTGAAAGCACCGATTGTAAAAACCAAAGAAGAAGCGAAAGCAGCCCGTCATTAAGATAAGCTGATTTGCCAAAACCCTGCTCCGGCAGGGTTTTTTATTGTGTAAAGAAATTGATTAAGGTTGCAAGGCCATCGCTACCAGCCCATCAATCACATAGGTCATCTTCCTCAGATCCAGTTTATCCAAGGTGTCCAGCTCAGTATTATAATAAGGGTTACGATAATGCGCCGTATCAGTAATTAACATGGTCGAATAATTGAATTTGGCATAATTCAGATAACCAGAAAAATTCATGTCCTGAGCAAAAGTTGGACTGATAAAACGTTGACATTCCAGACGGTTAAGACTTTGCATGGCAGTACAATAATCTCCGGTCATTCCGGTCGAGGCCAAATGACCAATCGCGGCAATAAAGTTCCCATGATCTGGATAAATCCATTTCAACCCCACCGGATAAGTCTGCACCAGATTTTCATCAAAATAGCCAATTGAATCCAGAATCACCACACCTTTCAGCTTCTGCTTTTTTTTCTTGAGCGACTTGGCATGAATATAGCTGCCCATATGTTCTGTCTTGAAAAAAGGCGGCTCTTCCAAGGTATAAAAAGCAAATTCGATCTCATGTTTGAGCTTGGATTTTTGCAAGGCCAATAATCTTGCGGTTTCCAGTAAACCTGCCACTCCCGAGGCATTATTGTCAGCACCATATCGATCACTAAAGACATCATAATGCGTGCCCATGACCATTTTGGTTTTGGCCTGAGCATTTAAATGGCAAATGACATTTCGATAGCTTAGGCTATTAACTATATAGACCTGAAACTGACAGGGAATGCCAAAACGCTGCATCTGTCCTTTAATCCATGCAGACACTCGATTCAGTTCTTTAACATTCTTGTAATTTCGAAATTCATCGACACTCATGATCTGGCTGAAAAACAATTCCAGATGAGAAATTTGAGCGCGTGTGTTGGTATTGGCGGTACTGAGACTTGAGCCGATTAGACCGGTGACCAACAGCAGCAAAGTACAACATCCTTTTATGATGACCTTAGTCCGCATTTATTATTATCCATTCCTTTATCAAGCGGAGACTTGAACTCAGGACATTAAAGCAGCACTAAATCCTTCATTTCAATTTCAATTTGTTTCCTGACTCAACTTCGTGTTGTTTGATCGTTATAATGAAGTATCCAATTATTGATCTGTCTGTATGAAAATCCGTATCCTGACCATTGGTCAAAAAATGCCAGCATGGGTGCTGACTGGTTTTGAAGATTATTTCAAACGTATTCAGCCCTTTGTACAGACCCAGATTATTGAACTGCCCATGGCCAAGCGCGGCAAAAACGATTCTGAAGCGGATATCCTGAAATATCGAAATATTGAGGGTGACAGCATTTTAAATGCACTCAAGCAGAACGAAATCCTGATTGCGCTAGAAGTGGGTGGACGTGAGTTCAGTACCGAAAAACTGGCTGAAACCATGAAAGGCTGGATGCTGGAAGGCAATGATGTGGTACTGGCGATTGGCGGGCCAGATGGTCATTCGGAAGCAGTACGTAAAGCTGCTGCATGGCATTGGTCCCTGTCTAAGCTCACACTTCCCCATCCCATGGTTCGGGTGATGCTGATTGAACAACTGTACCGTGCAATGACCATTAACCATAACCATCCCTACCATCGTGCAGGTTAATGACGTTGCTGAAGCGTTCTGTTTATGCAACGTTTTGTTGAATAATTCCTCCTGCTTTTTTCGCTATTTTTAATGCATTATTGAGACATCTTCTAGATGTGGTTTGACTTATGAACTTACAAACGTTGCCCGGCTTATTTATTTCTCATGGCTCTCCTATGCTGGCGCTGAATCCTGAGCAAGTGGGTCCTGCCTTGCATCGTTTAAGCGAAAACCTGCCACGCCCGGAAGCGATTATTATCATGTCAGCGCACTGGGAAAGTGAGGCACTGGAAGTCAGTAGCGGTATTCGACCAGAGACCTGGCATGATTTCCGTGGTTTTCCGCCAGAGCTGTATCAATTACGCTATCCTGCACCAGGAAATCCTGAACTGGCCGAGCAGATCTTGGGTTTGCTGGCCAATGCCGGTTTTGCTGCACATGCCAATAGTACTCGTCCACGTGATCATGGCGTATGGATGCCGCTGCTGCATATGTATCCGGATGCGGATATTCCAGTGGTTGAAATTTCCTTGCCCATGTCGATGAGTGCCGATGAAATCTATAAAATTGGTCAAAGTCTGGCACCGCTACGTGAGCAGCAAATCCTGCTGATTGGTTCAGGCAGTATCACGCATAACCTACGTGAACTGTCTTGGGATGGAACGGCGGCTGATGTACCGGTATGGGCATCAGATTTCCGCAATTTTGTCGTCCATAAACTGGCCCATAGCGATTATGATGCGATACTGGACTGGTCCAATATTCCACACATGGCGCGTAATCATCCAACACTGGAGCATTTTGCCCCGATCTTCTTTGCGATGGGGACCGGAAGCCGCTTTAGTCTGGTGCATAGCAGTTTTAGCATGGGTTCTCTCGGCATGGATGTCTACCGCTTCGATTAATCTTGATTGAAAACTCAAAATTTTAACTTTTAAATTTGGATACATTTTGCAACCAAAATCTGCGATATGTATCCATATCTTTTAGAAATGCATCCGTTATCATTTCAATTCTTTGTTCTTTATTATAAATCCATGAAATTAAAATTTATTGTACTGGCATTATTACCTTTAACTTTTGCAGCCTGTCAGTCGGGTGATATCCAGCAGGCTGGAGATCGTACAGTGGCTACCCTACAACAAAAAAGTGCAAATCAGCTTCTTTCTGCCTACCACTGGCAACTAGATCGCGGGCTGGAACGGCCAATCGTGCTCAGTTTCGATGCTCAAGGCCGCCTGAGTGCCGTGACGGGCTGTAATGGACTCAGTACAAACTGGTCAGTGAAAGATAATATTATCAGCACCAGCGAAGTCATAGGAACCGAAATGGCCTGCGATACCGCACTGATGCAACAGGAACGCTTTGTCAGCCAGCTTTTACAAAAACGTGCAATTCCTTTTGCGCTCAATACCACGAACCTTGACCAGCCGACCCTAACGCTTTCCGCTGCCGATGGTCAAAAATATGAATTTACCGGGAAAATGACTCCGGAAACCAGACATCAGGGGCAAGCTGAAACAATTTTTCTGGAAATTTCCCCAGATACAAAATCATGTACCGGTGTGGCTCAGCAAAGCTGCTTGCAAGTTAAACAGGTTAAATATGATCAAAACGGTCTGAAGACCCAGGTCGATAAGGACTGGACATTATTCTATGACCAGATTGAAGGTTTTCAGCATTCACCGAATGAACGCCAGATTATTCGGCTAAAACGTTTTGAAATTAAGAACCCTGCGGCAGATCAATCTAAATATGCTTATATTTATGACATGGCAGTCGAGCGCGAAGCCGTGAAAGGTTCATTATAAAATATCTATCCATAAAAAAACCGAGGCTATGGCCTCGGTTTTTTTAAAGCGACACTCAATCAGACTTAGAATACGCCTTGAGCAAGCATTGCATCAGCCACTTTTACGAAGCCTGCAATGTTGGCACCGTCTACATAGTTCACAGTACCGTCTTCTTTGGTACCGAATTTTACGCAGTTACGGTGAATTTCTTTCATGATCGCATGTAAACGCTCATCAACTTCCTCAAAGGTCCAGCCTAAACGCAATGCATTTTGCGACATTTCCAGACCAGAAGTGGCAACACCACCTGCATTTGATGCTTTACCTGGCGCATAAAGCGTTTTCGCTTCAATGAATTTCTCTACAGCAGCCAAGGTTGAAGGCATGTTTGCACCTTCAGCGACACAGATCACGCCATTTGCGAGAAGCTTTTCAGCATCCTCCGCATCCAGTTCGTTTTGAGTCGCGCATGGCAGTGCGATATCACATGGAATACCCCAAGGACGTTGTCCTTCCAGATATTCAAAACCATGTTTAGAGGCAAATTCTGAAATACGACCCCGTTTTACGTTTTTAAGTTCCATCACTTCAGCAAGCAATGCTTCAGTGAAACCGTCTTTGACGTGAACCGTACCCGCAGAGTCAGAAAGTGAAACCACTTTCGCGCCCAGATACAACGCTTTGTCAGCAGCATATTGCGCAACGTTACCAGAACCTGAAATTGCGACAACTTTGTCTTTGAAGCTTTCGCCACGAGACTTGAGCATTTCCTCAGCGAAATACACAGTACCGTAACCCGTTGCTTCCGGACGCGCCAATGAACCACCGAAGGTTAAACCTTTACCGGTGAATACACATGCAGTGTCGTTACTTAATTTTTTCATCATGCCGGCCATATAGCCCACTTCACGACCGCCCACACCAATATCACCTGCAGGGATATCTGTGTTCGCACCCAGGTGACGATATAGCTCGATCATTAAAGCTTGGCAGAAACGCATGATTTCGCCTTCTGATTTGCCTTTAGGGTCAAAATCAGAACCGCCTTTACCACCACCCATAGGAAGTGTGGTTAAAGCATTTTTAAATGTTTGCTCAAAGCCTAAGAATTTTAGGATTGAAAGATTCACTGAAGGGTGGAAACGCATACCACCTTTAAATGGACCGATCGCTGAGTTGTATTGTACGCGGAACGCACGGTTTACCTGAGTTTGACCTTGGTCATCTACCCAAGAAACTCGGAACTGGATCGCACGTTCTGGCTCAACTAGACGTTCTAGCAAACCATGTGCTGCGTATTGTGGATTCTTTTGAATGAATGGCCACAAACTGGTCATCACTTCTTCGACAGCTTGAAGAAATTCTGGTTGGTGTGCATCACGTGATTTTACGTAATCTAGGAACTCATTAAGTGTGTTGTATTTCAACGCTTAATCCTCAGCAGAAAATGGATCAAAATTGGTCAAATTTACAATCAATGTTAAATTTTGGCGCAAAATATTAAATATCTTTTGTAACTAATCTACAATACTTTTTTTGAAAATACTTTAAAATTAATTTGATAACAAATATTTATATTGATTATGAATATTTTTTCTATGTCAGGAAATGCCAATTGAATCAAGGCTTAGATTCAGATTTATGCCTAGTAATAAGGCATAACTTGACCCTTAATTGCGCACGACTTAGGAGTTTAAAAATATGTTAAAATGCATAACTCGACATATTTTGTTTCACTTACTGCAAAGCTCAGCATGAGCAGCTCTGGTTATTCATGAATTCGCCAATTTCTCTGGTCCAATCGATTGATGCTTTACTCCCTCAAACCCAATGTGGACTCTGTGGTCATCGTGACGGATGTTTACCTTATGCCCAGTCGATTGCTGAGGGTGAAAATGCCAATAAATGTGTGCCAGGCGGACAGCCTGTTGCCGATGCTTTGGCTGCATTATTAAATCGTCCTGAACTTGTGGCAGAAGAAAGTGTCTGGCCCATTCAAGCCGACGGTCGCCCGCAGCGCATCAAAGCCGTAATTCGTGAAGATGAATGTATAGGCTGTACCAAATGTATTAGCGCCTGCCCGGTCGATGCGATTATTGGCGCCGGCAAACTGATGCATACAATTCTGACCGATCTGTGTACTGGCTGCGAACTGTGCATTCCACCGTGTCCGGTTGACTGTATCGATCTGGTCGAAGACCCACAGCCTTTGCCGACTGAAGCACAGCGTATTGCTGAGCAGGACGATTTACGTCAGCGCTATTATGCGCATATCCAGCGTGAAGAAAAACGCCGTACTGACCGCAAGGGCCCAGTCGTCCGTGCAGAAATCAATACTGCCCTGTTTGCCCAGTTCTCTGCTTTAAATGAGCAGCTTCCTGTGATTGAAGTTGTGAATAAGCCGGCGAATACTCCGATTACGCTAGATTCTAAAACCACGATTGAACTGGCAAAACTACGCACCCAAATTAAAAAGCTGGAAAAACAGCTTTCGGTTCGTGAAGATGCCAGCAAACGCCTGCAACTGACAGAATTAGCTGAAAAATTACAGACCTTACAGGGATAAGTACATGACCACTGCGAGCACAAAACCTGTAAAAAACATGACCAAAAAACAGATTCAGACCTTTTTTGAACGCCTGCGTGAACAGCGCCCCAATCCGAAAACCGAGCTGAATTATGCCAATCCCTTTGAATTACTGGTCGCCGTGACTCTGTCTGCCCAAGCCACCGATGTCAGCGTGAATAAGGCCACGGACAAACTGTTTCCAGTCGCCAATACACCGGAAACGATTTATGCGCTTGGTGTGGATGGTTTAAAGGAATATATCAAGACTATTGGTTTATATAACTCAAAAGCAGTTAACGTAATTAAAGCCTGTGAGATGCTGATTCAGAAGCACAACAGCGTGGTACCGGATAATCGTGCGGATCTGGAAGCCTTGCCGGGTGTGGGACGGAAAACGGCCAATGTGGTGCTGAATACTGCCTTTGGTCAACCGACCATGGCGGTGGATACACATATTTTCCGGGTTGGTAACCGTACCGGGCTGGCTACAGGTAAAAATGTGCTTGAAGTTGAGCATCGACTGGTCAAAGTGATTCCGAAAGAATTTATCATTGATTCTCATCACTGGCTGATTTTACATGGCCGTTATTGCTGTATTGCCCGTAAACCGAAATGTCATGAATGTGTGGTCGCCGATGTGTGTAACTGGCCTGATCGTTTTGAATTTGGTGCAGCGCGCGCAATTGCAGTGAAGAATATCGCTATTTCTGAATAGAATTGCAGAACTAAAATAAGACCGAAAAAAAGGTGATCAATACCTCACCTTTTCTACAATTTTCAGCATACCGCTTTTATTTAAAACTGGACTCAGCTTCCACTTAAGCATGCCGAATTATTTATTCTGATCGTGTTCAGCCTGTTCCTGTTCTTTTTTGCGCTGTTCAAGCTCCGCCTGCAATTTCGGGTGCAACTGGCGTTGTGGATGCTTGGCTGCATTTTCTGCACGTTCTTCCTGACGTACTTTATTCAGTATTTTAAAACTCATATAAAACAGACCCATCAACACTGCCAGAAATATAACCATCAACACCAACACGCCAAATTTCATAGCCACAGCACCTGTTCAAATACGCAATAAAAAAGAGCCCTAATATGACTTAGGGCTCTTCGATTGTCAAAATCATCGTTAGCCGATTATTTTGCTTGATCCAGAATCGCGAAAAGCTCAGTCTGAACCTGATCGATTGGACGCAGACCGTTTAACTTGTTGTAAGTCGGTGCATTTTCACCTGATGCTGCACGGCCCTGATAGAAGCCCACCAGTTGCTCAGTTTCAGTATGGTAAGAACCTAAACGCTTACGAATTGTCGCTTCCAGATCATCTGGACGCTGAACCAGATCTTCACCCGTTTCGTCATCTTTACCTTCCACTTTTGGCGGGTTATAAACGATGTGATACACACGGCCAGATGCCGGGTGCTGACGACGGCCAGAAAGACGTTGTACGATCTCTTCATCTGGAACATCGATTTCAATCACGTGATCGATGTTGATACCTTCGTTTTCTAAAGCTTCTGCTTGAGGAATGGTACGCGGGAAACCATCAAAAATACAGCCATTTACACAATCAGGTTGCGCAATACGCTCTTTGACCAGACCAATGATCAACTCATCAGAAACCAAACCGCCATTGTCCATGACACTTTTAGCTTGTAGACCTAATTCAGTTCCTTCACGAATTGCAGCACGGAGCATATCACCGGTTGAAATTTGTGGGATATTGTAGCGCTTACAGATCAACTGAGCTTGTGTACCTTTACCTGCTCCAGGTGGTCCGAGTAAGATAATGCGCATATATAAACATCCTCATTTAAACAATATGTATGACGCCACGACCACAATCGCCCGATTGTGTCCCCCGGCATCTCATTATAAGAAAGCCACAAACAAATGGATTAAACCCGCGACAAAACCGGTTACCCCACCCAATAAAATCAGAATCCATTCATCTTCCTGAAATGCAGGACGTAAAAGATTCTGAAACTCCTTCGGAGTCAACTCGCGTATGCGGTCTCTAAACATTTGATAGATTTTCTGTGCACGGCTCGCATTAAATGCTGGGTCGCATACAGGCACCATCGTAATTTCAATCGAGCGATCGATCAAGTCCGTCTTGAGTTTTGCATACTCTTTTGGCCCTAAAGACAGCTGTAAAGAGGTCCGAACCAGGGGTGTTTCCATAATTTCATTAATATGACGTTTGACAATGCGGCGGGTTTTGTCTTTTTTCCCGCCATACATCATCTCGGTCATGATCGATTTTAACGTAATCAGATCTTCTGTGACTACACTTGCGAAAACATCAGAGACTTCATCCTGACGTTTCATAAATGCGCCTTGTATGTTATAGGTGCCAATACGCGGAATGACAGGTTTAATCCATGGAAACTTGCGACTTGTGGTACGGCTAAAGAATTGCGGGTACTTTACCGGGTGCGGATAGAGCGGGTTGAATACCATCCAGATTGCAATCCAGTTAGTCAAAAAGCCCCAGATGGCAGCCCAGAACGGGACAGTCCAGTGCCACGGCACCACGAACCAGACAATCATCTGGAAAATACCAAAGAACATGCCGATGAGTGCACTGATATGCCAAATAAAATTGATTTCTTTTTGGCCCACTTTCAGGAACATGCGCACCATTAACCGACGGTCACCTTCCATCTGGCTGACCACCATTTCACGCATATCGACAAGTGACTCGACGTTCATGGTCAGCTCGGTCACCAATTCACGCAAAATTGCCGGCATTTGTTTTTGTGCCTGTGCATAAATTCTGCGTTTGATGGCAAAAGGCAGGTTTTCCCAAAGGACTGCATTACGATCCATCATCACTTCATCAATCAGATGTTCCAGTTCGAAACCGACCTGTTCACCAATGATCCGTGCCATATCATCTGGATCCATGGCCTCTAAAAATTCGCGGATGGAACCTAGTTTAGACAAAGTGTTATCGGTAATAATGCCTGAAATACGGCCAGCTTTGCGTGGCACGATCCCCTGCCAGCCGACAGGTACAGGACCGAGATGGACACCCCAAAAATTGATCGGATAAAACACCATTTTCAGTGCCATCCAGACGTGAGCCCACGTTACAAATGCGGTCACCGGAATAATGCTGAGCACGGCCCAAAAATCCGGGCGATTCACAAAGGTTTGCCACAATTCGTTGACGTACTCAAGCATGCATAAGTTCCATATTTAATTTTTTGTTCACAGAATACACATATTTATAAGGTCAAATATTTTGTCTATAAACCGATACTTAAAGTATAGGAAAATTGTAGTCGCGGTTCAGTTTCGGCCACCACACGACCATTTCGATCTTCAAATTTCTCTCCGGCACCAATGCCGACACTAAAACTGCTGATTCGCTCTGAACTCAACAAAACATAGGCCAAATCAATTCCAGCACCTAAGCGGGCCTTGTATTCATTGTCGACGCGTTTGCTTTCAATATGACCCGCATAGCCTCCGACATAATACCCATTTTTATCCTTGCCGGTCAGATGTGCAGGATAACGAAAGCCTACTTGTCCCCCTATCGTTCGATCATCATCCAGAAAAACCCCACCTTTCACATAAGCAATCCCATAAGGATTAACCCATTCAGTATTTAAATGTACCAGCTTCCGGGTAAAACCAGCCCCAACATGAAAGGCTTTTGCCTGAGTAGCTTCTACTTTATCTGCAGTATTATTGATTTGATCATGTGCATAGGCCCCGTTCGCCCACAATGCAAACGCCAACAAAGGGTAAACCTTGTTCATTCCTTCACCATCTTCCTTAATTATAGTTTTTGGTATAGTCCTATTTTTATTCGATTTTACTGTATCAGAATTATCACAACTCTTATATACAGCACTTTACAATTTTCATGTCTGCAAAGTCAAAGCTTAAAGGAACTGATCGTAATGGCAGTTTTTCATTATCAAATCAAGTCCAGTTGCGTTAGAATATTCCACTTTGATTCTTTCCTCCTTTCCTCAGGTCTCAAGTCGATCGCGTATGAAGCAGCACTTTCCTTTAAAAAATGCACAACAAGAAAAGCGCATCTATCGTAGTCGAGTATGGATTTCTGTTGGAATAGTCATCTTTTTTATGCTGCTGCTGGTTAGCCGCTATGCCTATTTACAACTCTTTAATTTCGAGACCTTCAGTACCGCTTCTGACCAAAACCGGATTCGTCTGCAACCTCTGCCTCCAGCGCGCGGTTATATTTATGACCGTAACGGCGTATTGCTGGCCGATAACTACCCGGTTTTTACCGCAACTTTAAGCCGCGCCGATGTGCAGGATATTGACCAGACTTTGGAACGTCTGAAGCCTATTCTGGAGCTGACTGAAGAAGATATTGAACGCTTCCAAAGCCGGATCAAAACAGCACGTAGAACCGAACGGGTTTCGATCAAGCTCAACCTGAATGAAAATGATATTGCCCGTTTTAGCGAGGTCAAATATCAGTTTCCGGGCGTGAATATTGAAACCCAGATGACCCGCTATTATCCGCATGGCGACCTGTTTGCCCATGTGATTGGTTATGTGGGCCGGATTAATGACAAAGAACTCAAAGCCATTGACAAGGATCTGTATGCCGGAACCAACCTGATCGGGAAAATCGGGGTAGAAAAATCCTATGAAGAACTTCTGCATGGGGTGCCAGGAAATGAATCGGTAGAAGCAGACGCTTTTGGTAATGTGCTACGGCATTTGGGCCGTAAGGATCCGGTGCGCGGTAATGATCTGTTCTTGTCACTGGATTATGGTTTGCAGGTGGTGGCTTCAGAGCAACTGGCTGGACGCCGTGGTGCGATTGTCGCGATGAATCCGAAAACTGGGGAAATTCTGGCACTGGTTTCCAGTCCAAGTTTCAATCCAAATCTGTTTGTAACCGGTATCAGTCATAAAGATTATAGTGATCTGCGTGATAATCTGGATCAACCTTTATACAACCGCGCCGTGCAAGGGGTTTATCCTCCTGGTTCAACCATTAAACCGATGTTTGCATTGGGCGGCCTGCATTATGGTCTGGTGGACTGGGATACCACTATTTCTGATCCGGGCTATTTCAGTCTGCCGGGCGATAGTCACCGCTTCCGTGACCATAAAAAATCCGGGCATGGCGCAGTCAACATGCACAAAGCTCAGGTCGTTTCTTGTGATACTTATTTCTATGTCATGTCCTACCGCATGGGCATTGAGAAAATGAACACCTGGATGCGTCAGTTTGGTTTTGGTGAAAAAACCGGCGTGGATTTACCAAGTGAAAGCTCAGGACTGTACCCGAACCCGGAATGGAAGATGCGTACCCGTAACGCCAAATGGTTACGAGGTGAAACTATTTCGGTGAGTATCGGTCAGGGGGCTTTCACTTCAACGCCGTTACAACTGGCCATGGCAACGGCCATTACCGCCAACCATGGCAATAAAGTCATTCCGCATGTGTTACGTGAAAGTCGCGGTGCCAAAACGTTCAAGGTACATAATGGTACCCACGGCAAAATCGATTTTAATGGTCAGGAAGAAGACTGGATCAAGATGCGTGATGCCATGGTCGACGTGATTCAATCTGGTACAGGCCGAGGCATCAAAAGTGGCTTACAATATTCCATTGCAGGTAAAACTGGTACAGCTCAGGTGAAGAGTATTGCTCAAGGCAAGCGTTATAATGAATCCTTATTGACCGACCGTCAGCTGGATCATGGCCTGTTTGTCGGTTTTGCACCTGCTGAAAATCCTGAAATTGCGATTGCGGTCATTCTGGAAAATGGTCGTGGCGGTAGTGCAGCCACTGTGCTGGCTCGTCCGATTTTTGATTATTGGTTGCTGCATAAAGATAAGAAGCCGGTACGCCCGCAAGGTCATCAGCTCAGTGGTGGTCTGATGACAGCCGGAATCAAGCCTGCTGAATTGCCAAGTGGTGCAGGCATGTTGAGTCAAGATGCAGCAACTGTAGCTCCAGCCAATATTCAGCCACCAGATCCTGCCACCAATCCATCTGCAAATGCAGCTGCTCCAGCTGTAGCGCCTCCTGCTCCCACACCGGTAGAACGAGACTAAAATGAAAAACCAACTTCGAATTATTGGGGGTGACTGGAAACGTCGTCAACTACCTTTTGCCAGCATTGAGGGTTTACGCCCGACGCCTGATCGAGTACGCGAAACCCTGTTTAACTGGCTTATGTGGGACGTACAAAATGCACAGGTTTTGGACATTTGTGCAGGATCTGGTGCCTTGGCTTTTGAAGCCTTATCGCGTGGTGCGGCCTCAGTCGTCATGATTGAACCAGATCGTACTCAGGCACAATTCCTGACCCAGAATCTTGAACTATTACAAGTCACCAAAGCACGCGCCCAATTGAAAATAGCAACGGCGCAGCAAGCGTTAACCAGCCTGCAAACACAATTTGATCTGGTTTTTCTCGATCCACCGTATAGCCTGAACTTATGGGAAGAGCTGGCATTACAGGCGGATCATCTGGTGAAAAATAATGCTTATATTTATGTGGAAGCAGACCGTGATCTACAGTTGCTTAAATTACCAGTGTCATGGCGACTCATTAAAAATACCAAAGCCGGTACAGTGCGTGCAGGGCTTTATCAAAAAAGTGTTTCTTAAATAAAGTCACAATTAAGACCCATTAAAAAAAGGATTCCGCGGTGGAATCCTTTTTTGTCAATAATAGTCAAACTGAAAGACGCGAGAAGTATTTTAGTCACGATCACGGCGCCAATCACGGTTGTCACCTCTGTCACGCTTCCAATCCCGATGATCTCTATGCTCCCGATTTTTCCAGTCACGATCCTTGTGGTCTCGATCATAATGTCCGTTGCGATCCCGGTGATCACGAGAACCATCATCCCATGGATCAACCACACAACCAGTTAATGACACTGCCAATACAGAAAGTAAAATCGCTTTTTTAATCATGTCCCTAATCTCTTTACTGCACCCTATCAGTATCAGGCGAGTTCATGGAGACTAAACGAACTCATTGTTGCTCTGTTGTAGTGATTTATGCATTTTTATGCAGGAATAAAAAACTCATTCCTTATTTTCGTTTTAATATTTTACGCACATTTGAACTTTAATTTGCATAAATACAGCTAACTAAAAGCTTGGCTTTTGCCCTGATCTTTAGAATACTGCTGCCTTTCCTTCTGACCTGACCTTTATGACCTGGCTGTTATTTATTCTTGGTGCAATGGTCGCTGGTTTCGTACAGGGGCTGACCGGTTTTGCCTTTGCCCTGATTGCCATGTCATTCTGGGTCTGGGTATTGGCTCCGCAACTGGCAGCGCCCTTGCTGGTATTTGCTTCTATCTGGAGTCATTTAATTTCACTGACGCAGGAACAGAAGCCCCCAATATTATCTAAACAGTGGCTACTGCCTTATTTAGTGGCTGGTCTGATTGGCGTACCGCTCGGCACTTACCTGCTGCACATCATCCAAGCTGATACATTTAAATTGGTTTTGGGCATTTTTCTGGTGCTCTGGTCTCCGCTGATGCTGCTCAATCCACAAATCAAAACCATTCAGCGCTCGGGAAAAATAGCCGACAGTAGTATCGGATTGATGGGTGGAATATTAGGTGGACTCGGTGGTTTCTGCGGAGCTATCCCTTCAGCATGGGTGATGTTGAAACAACTCCCGAAAGCCCAGCAACGCTATATCTTGAGGCATTTTAATTTTGCAGTTCAGGTCTTCGCACTCGGTACCTATCTATGGCAAGGTATGATCGATCAAAGTCATTTACCCTATATGGCAGTGTTAATAGTTTTTGTCAGTATTCCGGCCATTTTAGGGGCAAAACTCTTCTATAAAATTTCTGAACTGCTGTTTAAACGCATTATCCTGAGTTTGCTGTTCAGTGCCGGCTGTTTTCTTCTAGCGTCCCAATTCATTTAAGCCCAATCTCATGCAGAATCCGTTTACTTTGCCTCAGGCTTGAATCCGCTGACATAACTGCTATGTTAGGGCCAATATTTCGTAATATAGATCATCATTATGCAGATTCGTGATCAGATTGTTCTCGTTACCGGCGGAGCACGTGGCTTGGGCTTGGCGATTACTCAAGCCCTATTGGCAGAAGGTGCTCGCGTCGTCGTCAATTATCATAGCAGTCAGCAAACCGCCGAACAGCTTGCGCAGCAGTATCCTGAGCAGGTTTTTATTTATCAGGCCGATGTCACTCAGGCTGATCAGGTACGGACTTTATTTGCTGCGGCAAAAAACCATTTCGGGGAAGCGATTCATGCGGTCGTCAATAATGCGCTGATTCAGTTTGAATTTAATGGGGATGATCGTCCTAAGGTTGAAGATTTAACTTGGGAGACCATGTCACGTCAATTCAGTGGTGCAGTACAGGCTGCCCTCAATACCACGCAAGCCGCACTAGATGATATGAAGCACACGGGTTTTGGCCGGATCATCAATATCGGCACAAACTTGGTGCAAAATCCGGTGGTTCCTTATCATGACTATACCGCAGCAAAAGCGGCTTTACTGGCCTTTACCCGCACTACGGCGCAGGATTTGGGACAATATGGTATTAATGTCAATATGCTCTCTGGCGGCCTGTTACAAACCACAGATGCCAGTAAAGCCACACCAGACTTTGTTTTTGATCTAATTGCTCAATCAACTCCTTTACGCCGCGTGATTACACCAGAAGAGTTTGCTGCTGCAATCCTGATGTTTTTATCGCCTTATTCACGTGCCGTGACCGGACAAAACCTGATTGTGGATGGCGGCTTGGTTAAAGGTTAACTGACCAGAGAATAGACCGGGATTTTTAGATTCTATTGTTCTATTTTTTGACCATCTGGTAGATTAAAAAGGTTTTGTGACCGGATTTTACTTCTACAATACGGTGTTCCCATAAAACCTTTTGTCTATTTTCTATGAAATTTATCACGACATTGCTCAGTACCCTATTGCTGGCAGGTTGTATGTCTAGCGATCTGAAAAAATCGGAACAGCTGCTGCAAAATTTCCAGTGCTCCCAGATCGAGATGTCACAGATGTCGCATACTAGTATGACCGATTATTATCAGCATTCGCTCTATAGCACAAAATCCAAGGCCGAAGCGTATATCGAGCATTATCACCAAGGTGAAAAGTTATTTGATATTCCCTTATCGGAAGTTGTGCAACAGCAATATGAGCTGTATAAAAGTGCCTGTCAAAGCCTCGGTGGAATTTTACCCGCTTCTGAAAACTAAGTAGTATTTGTCTGATATTCTTAATTCTTAGACAATAAAAAAGCAGGGAAAATACCCTGCTCTTTTTACAACGCAATTTTAATTCTGATAATAACGCTGATCGACACTGAAACATTCAGGGAATTTTGGCTGAATATCTGCATAAAATGCCATGATTTCCCCCATATCTTTTTCATAATCCCCTGTCGGATAAACAATTTTACCTACGCCAGTTTTCTTCTTGGCATAGTCCATATAGGCCAATGCAATCGGCACACCGGCATTAATCGCTACATGATAAAAACCTGTCTTCCACTGTTCCTGTTTGGCACGAGTTGCTTCTGGCGTCACCAACATCACCAGTTTAGGATGGGTCTTGAATAATTCCGTCATCAGCTGAACCATGCTCGGACGAGGCTCACCCGGCTGTTTAGGACGGCGATCAATCCCGATACCGCCCATAGCACGCACAAAAGGCCCAAATGGCAATTTCATGTAACTGTCTTTAATGGTTAAGCGAACATTCACGCCTAATGCTTTTAAGGCCAGTCGCGCATAGAGTGCATCCCAATTACTGGTATGAGGAGCAGCAATCATGACACATTGGTCTAAATCTAGGGGCCAATGGTTATCAATTTCCCAACCCATCAGGTTCAGGCTTTGTTCTGCTAACTTCTCAAACACGTCACGCACCAATTCTATTCAAAATTGCGCGAATTTTAGCAACCTCGGCAAATATAGATAGTGCTCTATGATCAATAAATAAACAATTAATCTATATTTGTATAATTAGAATTTTTAAATGAATAGTTGATTATTTTTTCCACCTTCAACTTATCTTATACATCAATTTACGGATAGTTCAGATTGCTTCCCCATATAAATAGGAATTTCTTTCCAATATAAAGGATTCATACATTAAAAAGCTCTTAACCTCCCAATTTGAGGATATGGAGAATTGATATTTCTTTTTATACTCCTACTTACAGGATAAAGCTCAGGAAGATTAATATGAAAAAAACTTTAATTTGCCTCGCCTTAGCAGGAGTATTAACTGCCTGTGGCGGGTCTGATAATAATGATAGTTCACAGACAGAAAACCCACCGCCTTCATCCTCAAACAAAATTGGTGTTTTGACAGATGGCACTATTCAAGGAGCTAACTATAGCATTAACGGGGTTATTAAACAGACCAATGAACGGGGTGAGTTTGAATACCAGGAAGGTGATGAAGTTACTTTTAGTATAGGCGAGATCGTGATTGGAAAGCTTAAAGCTGCCAGTCGGATTACCCCTCAAGAATTAGCAAACGATGAAGATACCCGGCTTAATTTAATGATTTTCTTACAGTCATTAGATAAAGACGGTAATCATGACAATGGGATTGAAATTCCATCTAACCTTACTCCGTTGTCTTCCGCAAAAATCGATTTTTCCTTACCTACGTCAGAGTTTATTGAAGTTCTGGAAACCGAACTGAGTAAAATTCCAGAATTAACAAACCCTGTAGTAGTAACACCTGAAGAAGCACAAGAAAACTTCCGTAAAGCCATTTTTAAAGATATTGCTGGTATTTGGTCTACAACAACCAATGATGACGGCGAGTCCTCAGAAGTGATCTTGGTGATTGATGAAAATGGTCACTACACATTAGGAGAAGCTATTCCTCAAGATTCAGACAATGAAGGGAATGGTCTTGAGAAAGGAGAAATTTCTCTAAATTCATTAACTGGTGATTTTACTGCTAGCACCTCTATTGATACCAATACAGATTGGGGACTGGCTGATCCAAATCAACAACGTACCATGACATTGGCATTTGACGGTAGCCAGTTAACGATTCAGGAGAAGTTAAACCCGCAAGAAGGCGCCACTTTTAACCGCTTGGAAAATAACGTCAATGGTATTATCGGAGCTTGGCAAAGTGCTACTGACCATCTCTTTATCTTTAATGCCAACAATACTTATTTCCTACTAGATCCTGTAGGTGATGATCAACCGGATGAAGAAGGCTCTTGTGGCGATCCAGGAATCGAGTTTGGTAAATACCAAGTCAGGGATAACAAACTCTATATTGACTCACGCGATATTCTGGTCGATACCAATGGCTGTGCTGGCCTGTCCGAAACTGGCGCCAGTTCAGGCCTAACCCTGAATATTCAAGCCAATACCCTGTCCTTTACCGTTGAGGGTGAAGGCACCTTTAGCCTCAACCGTTATAAATAGTTTATGTCAAACGAACCTAATCCAATATTTATATTGGATTAGGTCACTGAATATGCTCAAAATATATCATACAGCCCATCAGCAGATGCATCAGTTCAATTTGAGAATTACAGCCGGTTTTCTCATAAATATTCTTAAAATAGGTTCTCACAGAACTGAGGGTAATCCCGCAGTGCTCCGCAATTTCTTCCAGCTTATAAGCATTCAATAACAGCTCGCACAGCTCAAACTCCCGATTCGACAGCCGGTAACACTGCTGCAAATAAGCCTTAGACAACGAATAATGCTGGTTTTTATCGGTGATCAATAAAGCAATCCGATGCCGCGCTTCATCCAGCTGGGGTGTTGGACTAAAATGCTTAAAAGGCACCGCCGTCAGCATTAACTGCTGCCCATCTGGCCCTTTTAGTGCCAATGCACCACCAATCTCGGTATGCAATGCCACATCTTGCAGCAAGGCACTGGCTAAGAGCTGTTCTAGTGCCTGCTGGTCAGAAGGACTGGTTTTCAACCGGTTATGCAGATCCAGTTCCAGACAGCGCTGTGCACCCATCATCTGCTGTGCCACCAGATTGGAATAACAAACGCACAGTTTTTGGTCTAGCAACACAATGCCAATTTTTAGGCTGTCCAAAATCATATACAAACTGGCATTATGCTGTTCAACCAGACTGATCTGGCGGTGAATCTGCAATGCCCGACGTAAATGAATACCAATACGCTTTAAAAAATCCAGCTGTTCCTGCGCAAAAGGTGGCATATACGGCGCACGATGAATACCTAGTACTGCCCAGCGATAATTTCCCCGATCCAGCAAGACTCCTGCCATATAGCAAATACCGGTAGGTTTTAAGCATTTTTCATAAAATAGATACTGCTCGGTTCCAGGCAAGTCAGCATAATACTGACAGTCCTGATTCAGCACCTCCCCAGTATCAATTTTATTCCAGAGCGGCATATGCAGTTTCATATCTATCACCCGAATACGCTCATCTTGATAAGCTTTCAGGCTTTGCTGCGGAATATTGTGAGTATAGACAAAATCATAGCCTGGATTAAGCTGATCCAGACCGGTAAAGATTGCACTCTTACTTTTAGTGTAGCTCACGATATCTTCGATCACCTCCAGCCACAAAGCTGGCAATAATGCAGCATCATAAATTTTTGCAATAAGATTATTTTCTTGTTCTAATTTCATTGCTGCCTCATTTTTTATAGTTCTTTCTTAATCATAGCGCCAAGCAGCCCTTGGTGAAACGACATAAAATGCCTTTAATATTTTATGAAAATCCCTGAAGTCTATTGATTGATGAATAACTTTGATCTGATTCACCTAATGAATCAAACTTTAACAAGATTGCTCTATTTATCTATACAGACTGCTTTTAATGTAATTAGCTAACAAATAAATCCATAGGATCAAAACAATGAAGAAATTTATATTCACCGCTGCGATGGCAGTCGCTATTTCATCAACGTTGACAGCATGTTCAAAACAGAATGACAATGAGCCAATGAATCATAATGCACCATCCAGCCCAGCGATGACGGAGCAAAATAACCCCGGTACCAATCTGACTCGGGCTGATAGCGCAGAGACCTCATTAGATTGGGCAGGTGAATATGAAGGTGTATTTCCTTGTGCCGACTGTGAAGGCATTAAAGTCGAGTTACAGCTTAATTCAGATAAGACTTATGAACTGAGTGAAGAATATTTAGGGAAAGCTAATAATAATGAATTTGAACTCAAAGGCAGTTTTAGTTTTGATCCTCAGGATCCGTCACTCATCACATTAGATAACAAAGCTGAAAACCGTAAATTCTTTGTTGGCGAAAATTTTATCGAAGCACGTGATGTTGAATCAGGTAAAAAAATTGAGAGTAATTTAAATTATAAATTAGTTAAAAAGTCTTCATCATAATTTTGTAAAGAATAAAAAAATCCCCGCTATTGCGGGGATTTTTTTAAGATCGGATGATCAACATGAATTACATCATGCCGCCCATACCACCCATGCCGCCCATATCAGGCATTGCAGGCTTGTCTTCTGGAATATCCGTGATCATACATTCAGTTGTCAACATTAATGCAGCAACAGAAGCAGCATGCTCAAGTGCAGAACGCGTTACTTTTGCTGGGTCAAGAATACCCATTTCGAGCATATCGCCATAAACACCTGTTGCCGCGTTATAACCGAAGTTGCCTTCGCCATTTTTCACAGCATTGATCACCACTGAAGGCTCATCACCCGCATTCGATACGATTTGACGAAGCGGCGCTTCAATCGCACGACGTAGAATGTTGATACCTACATTTTGGTCATCATTCGCGCCAGTTACGTTATCCAATACTTTCGCTGCACGTACCAGTGCAACACCACCACCTGCAACCACACCTTCTTCAACCGCAGCACGCGTTGCATGAAGGGCATCGTCTACACGGTCTTTCTTCTCTTTCATTTCAACTTCAGTCGCAGCACCGATTTTGATCACTGCAACACCGCCTGCCAATTTAGCAACACGTTCTTGAAGTTTTTCTTTGTCATATTCAGACGTCGATTCTTCAATTTGCGCACGGATTTGCTGAACACGTTCAGAAATTTGACCTGCATTGCCCGCACCATCCACAATCACTGTGTTTTCTTTAGATACAGTCACTTTATGTGCAGTACCTAAATGTTCAAGTGCAGTTTGATCTAGCTGCATGCCAATTTCTTCAGAAATCACCGTACCGCCAGTCAAGATCGCGATGTCTTGCAGCATCGCTTTACGACGATCACCAAAACCAGGCGCTTTTACTGCACATACTTTGATGATGCCGCGCATGTTGTTGACAACCAAAGTTGCCAACGCTTCGCCTTCAACATCTTCAGCGATGATCAAAAGCGGTTTACCTGTTTTCGCAACTGCTTCAAGCACTGTGATCAACTCACGAATGTTGCTGATTTTTTTGTCAACCAGAAGAATGAACGGATTTTCAAGCTCCGCAGTTAGCGTGTCTTGCTTGTTTGCGAAGTATGGCGAGATGTAACCGCGGTCAAACTGCATACCCTCTACCACATCTAGAGAATCTTCAAAGCCTGAACCTTCTTCTACAGTGATGACGCCTTCTTTGCCCACTTTTTCCATTGCTTGCGCAATCAGTTTACCTACAGTGGTGTCAGAGTTTGCAGAGATCGAACCGACTTGTTCAATCGCTTTAGAATCAGACGCAGGTTGAGCAGTTGCTTTAATTTCAGCAACCAAAGATTTAACTGCAATATCAATACCGCGTTTCAGGTCCATTGGGTTCATACCCGCTGTCACTGACTTGATGCCTTCGTTCAAAATTGCTTGAGCCAATACAGTTGCAGTGGTTGTACCATCACCTGCGATGTCATTGGTTTTAGAAGACACTTCACGAACCAGCTGAGCACCCATATTTTCGAATTTATCTTTTAGGGTGATTTCTTTGGCAACCGTTACACCATCTTTGGTGATGTGCGGCGCACCGAAAGAACGGTCGATCACAACGTTACGGCCTTTAGGACCTAGTGTTACTTTCACTGCATCTGCAAGGATATTCACACCAGCAATCATTTTGCTGCGCGCTGAATCACCAAATTTTACGTCTTTAGCTGACATTTTTGACTCCAAATACTTTTGATATCTTTTAAATTCTGATGAATATAAGACGACTTTAAACGGAAATTAAGCAAATACCGCTAAAATGTCAGATTCTTTCATAATAAGAAGTTCTTCGCCGTCAACTTTCACAGTTGTACCCGCATACGTACCGAACAATACTTTATCGCCAACTTTTACATCTAGTGCACGTACACCATTGTCAGTGATTTGACCATTACCTACAGCAATGATTTCACCTTGAGCTGGTTTTTCTGCAGCAGAACCAGGAAGTAAAATACCGCCAGCTGTTTTAGTTTCTTCTTCAACACGACGAATAACAACGCGGTCATGTAATGGACGAATGTTGCTCATATTTAACTCCATCAGACTAAGTCTTTTTTAGGTCACTGATGACGACTTAATTATTCCATGGGTCATCATCAAAAATTTTTGATGTCACTTTTATGGAGATGGAATAAAACGCTTCAAGGGCAAAAATGAAAAAAAATTGCTTTTTTTTAACGAATACTGATTTTTCGTCTATTTATTCAACATATCAGGCTTTAACAGAAAGGACTGGGTCACGTCATCGAATAAATACTGGGAAATTTTTCCTGATGCATCAATCAGATTAAAACTATTTGGCTCTTTTTTATGTAGCCGATGCGAGGCTGAAGTACCTGCATGTACATCATAAACAGGATGATCTGCCCCCAACTCAAAGATCAGGTTCAAATCATAAACCGCAGGTTGATGCAGATGTCCATGCAAGACTGCAAACAGGCCATGTGCTGCCCAAGCCTCTAAAGCAATTTTGGCCATCAATGGACTATCCTTAAAACCGCGCTTATTTTGAAAAGGCACATAGAACGGTTGATGGCTGACAATAATTTTTAATTTGGAAGAAGGCGCTTGGCCTAATTTCCGATCAATACGCTGAATCTGCTCAAGCGATAAATGCCCTTTGGTGTGATAGCGGCGCCGGATTGAGTTCACCCCCACCAGATAAAAGTTGTCTGTTTCAAGTGTGGGTTCAAGTTCACCAAAAAAAAGCTGATAACGGGTAAATGGATTAAACAGCCGATTCCACAAATGATAGAGCGGAATATCATGATTACCCGGAATTACCAGATAAGGTGTCTCAAGCTGATCTAAAAACCGTTTACAGGCCAAAAACTGACTTAAACGTGCGCGTTGGGTCAGATCACCACTGACGACGACCGCTTCCAGAGGATGAGTCTGACAGAACTGTCGAATTGCCTCTAAACACTCGGGTTTTTCTGTCCCAAAATGCAGATCAGACAGATGCAGGATCATGCGGCACCCTTACACTCAGGCTGTTTTTTAAAACAGAAATATTGAGGGGCGGCGCCATTTCTACGATTTCGCCATCAATCGCCACCATCAATTTCTTGGATCTAGATTCGATACGGACTTGATCGGCAGCAAAACTGTAAACATCCGAAGCCTGATCAATCTTGCCACGAACCAACTGATACACAAGCTTAAATAAAGTTAGCTTATCACTTTTAGAAACCACTACTCCTGCGACTTTACCCTGCTCTGCTGCTTTGGCAATCTGCATTTTCATATCTGCCAGTTGCAAGGGATTGTTGCCAAAAAAGATCAGGGGTGTTTTTACCGGATATTTCTTGTGATCTACCCAGATTTCCAGTTTCAGTTCCTTACGGTCGCGAATCAGCACATCCAGTGCGGAAGTATAGGCATGTAACGGCAATCGACCAAACCGCCGGTTATAATCTTCACGTTTTTTGATAAATAAGGGATACAGGCCCAAACTGGCATTATTCAGATAAATATCCTGATTAATTTGGGCTACATTGATACGTTTAGATTGTCCCGTGGCAATCACTTTAGCGGCTTCAATTAAATCCAGGGGAATATCTAATAATTTGGCTACATAATTAAAAGTACCCAAGGGTAAAATTCCGACAGAAATTTGCGTATTTAATAAATGCTTGGCGACTGTATTTAAAGTACCATCCCCACCTGCTGCCACCACGATGCCTGCTTCATCCGACGCTAAATGTCGTGTCAACACCTCCGCCATAACGTGATCAAATTGCTGTGAATCATTGATTTCATAAGCTTTAGTCTGATAACCTTGCGCTGAAAATATATCGATCAGCTGCTCATAAATGCCTTCTGGCCCCTGTATGCGAAAACCAGCATTATGATTATAAATAAGCGATAAGGGTTTAGATTGATTAGACATTTTTCGCACAACTTTATGAAGCCTATTGGCATTTTGTCCAATTCATAGACAATTAACAGTAGCTTTATGTAAAATTCAAATGGCAACCATTTATTTAATCAATAACGAATATGAGACGTGCTATAAAATTAATAAATTGATTTTATTAATAATTTTTAAAATAAATACCACCCATAATTAAAATAAATAACCAAGGTAATTCAAATATTTAGTTTTATCTTATTGTTTTCATTATATTTACAAATAAAATAGCATTATATGCCAAAAGAAATCTAGTGCTTCTTTGGTCTTATTTTTTTTATCATTTTATGCTTTAATACAGCCACTTTTTTTCATATATCATCCGGGCAACATTTTTATTGTTCGGATTGTACTTTGTACATCCTTTTTGTACACATTTGAGATAGGCCTCACCATGACCCAAGTGAACGCACCAGAATTCGTTCGTCACCCTAAGCTTATTGCTTGGGTGGAAGAGATTGCTAAATTAACAAAACCAGCAAAAATTGAATGGTGTGACGGTAGCGCAGAAGAATATCAACGTTATATCGACTTGATGATCGCTAACGGCACAATGCAAGCACTGAATCAAGAAACTCATCCTGGTTCTTATCTTGCGAATTCTGATCCTTCTGACGTTGCTCGTGTTGAAGGTCGTACTTACATTTGCTCTGAAAACAAAGAAGACGCTGGCGCAACCAACAACTGGGAAGCGCCTGCTGAAATGCGTGCTCGCCTCAACGGTTTGTTTGACGGTTCTATGAAAGGTCGTACTTTGTACGTTGTGCCTTTCTCTATGGGTCCTTTAGGTTCTCATATTGCACACATCGGTATCGAATTAACAGATTCTCCTTACGTTGCTGTAAGCATGTCTAAAATGGCTCGCATGGGTAAAGCTGTTTATGACGTTCTAGGTACTGATGGCGAATACGTTCCATGTGTACATACTGTGGGCGCTCCGCTAGAACAAGGCGAAAAAGACGTTGCATGGCCTTGCAACCCTGAAAAATACATCGTGCATTATCCAGAAACTCGTGAGATCTGGTCTTATGGTTCTGGTTATGGCGGTAACGCATTGTTGGGTAAAAAATGCCTGGCTTTACGTATTGCATCATTCATGGGTCGTCAACAAGGCTGGTTAGCTGAACACATGCTGATCCTTGGCGTGACCAATCCACAAGGCGAAAAACACTATATCGCAGCAGCATTCCCATCTGCATGCGGTAAAACAAACTTCGCGATGTTGATTCCACCAGCGGGCTACGAAGGCTGGAAAATTGAAACTGTAGGTGACGATATTGCTTGGATCAAACCAGGTGAAGATGGTCGCTTATATGCCATCAACCCTGAAGCTGGTTTCTTCGGTGTAGCGCCGGGTACAAATACCAAGACCAACCCGAACTGTATGGCAACATTAACTAAAGATGTGATCTATACCAACGTTGCTGTAACTGACAACGGCGAAGTATGGTGGGAAGGTCTTTCTAAAGAAGTACCTGCTAACCTGACCAACTGGAAAGGTCAACCTCACACTGGCGAAGAAAAAGCTGCGCATCCAAATGCTCGCTTCACTGTTGCTGCTGGTCAATGCCCTTCGATTGACGCTGACTGGGAAAATCCAGCAGGTGTTCCAATTTCTGCGTTCATCTTCGGTGGTCGCCGCGCGGACACAGTGCCTCTAATTTCAGAAGCATTTGACTGGGTTGATGGTGTTTACAAAGCTGCAACCATGGGCTCTGAAACCACTGCTGCTGCTGTTGGTCAACAAGGTATTGTTCGTCGTGACCCGTTCGCGATGCTTCCTTTCGCTGGCTACAACATGGCGGATTACTTCACGCACTGGTTAGAAATGGGCGAGCAAGTTGCTGAGAAAGCTGAAGCTGCTGGCAACAAACTTCCTGGGATCTATAACGTGAACTGGTTCCGTCGTGACGCTGAAGGTAACTTCGTATGGCCTGGTTTCGGTCAAAACATGCGCGTTCTTGAGTGGATCATTGACCGCTGTGAAGGTCGTGCAACTGCTGTTGACACACCAATTGGCCGCGTTCCAACTTATGAACAGTTGAACTGGACTGGTTCTGACTTTACTAAAGAACAATTTGACCTTGTGACTGCTCAAGATAAAGATCAATGGATCAAAGAACTTGAAAGCCACACTGAATTGTTCGACAAACTTGGTGGTCGTTTGCCAGAAGCGTTAAAACAACGTCAAGCAGAATTAATTGCTGCGGTTAAATCTGCTTAATTGCTGATTTGATTCAAAAAAGGTCGCGTAAGCGGCCTTTTTTATTAAATGGATAAACAATTGATCACAATTGACCAGAGCAGCAGTTGAAGCAAACTATGGCATAATTAGCGCAAGACTTTAGGAAATATAAATATGAAAAGAACAACAGTCATTTTAGCTCTGGCTGCAAGCAGCTTCATGTTGAGTGCGTGTCAGACGGCACCACATCAGTTCAACGGAAAAAGTGGCTATGAAATTCTGGAACGTTCAGGCAATACAGCAACCTTGAGCTATACGCTCTCAGGACGGCCCAATCAGGATGAAAGAAAATTGCAGGCAGCCTGTCAACAGACTTTGGGCGGTTCAAAAACCTATAATATCCAGATTTTAAGCACCAATGAAATTTCTAATCCACTTGCGGAGCAGGAACAATATGGCCGCCAATTAGGTAATAGCCGCACGCAAATCAGCTTAAGCAACACCCCAGATCTATATAATAGCGAGAATCTCGGTGCACGCGAAGCCTTAGACGCCCGCCCAACCACGATGCGTGTCATTCGTTATACTTGTTCTTAATATCCGATATATTCAAAGCAACACAATAAAAAGGGCTTATTGCCCTTTTTATTTTTCAAATTCAACGTGTTTTATAAAAACTGACATTACGAAACTCTGGTGATTCATCCAGGTCTGGCCAGGTCGTCGCGCTACGTTCATCCAGCTTTATATACTTTGGATGACTAAAATTTTTGACTCGACTGTCTGCTACCCATACTTCAGGTGCGAATTTTAAAAATTCATCCAAGAAAAAACGGTTGCATTGATCATAGAGCACATCTGCGGCTAACAGAATATCTAGCTGCTCTGCCTTATACAAATCATTCAAATATTCAAGCTCAACATCATTCAGCTCCGCATTGGCACGACAGGCATCCAGACTAACTTGATCGATATCACAGCAAATCACACGTTTTGCGCCCGCCATTTTTGCTGCAATGGCAACTACGCCCGATCCCGCCCCAAAATCCAAAACTACTTTGTCTTTGACATGATGCGGCTCTGCCAATAGCCACTGCGCCATCGCCAAGCCTGAGGCCCAGCAAAAGATCCAGTACGGTGTATCGTTCCAGATGCGACGGATGACTTCATCATCGAGTTTGTCAGTTGGGAATACTGGTGGAATGAGCCATAAAGAAATAGGCGTATCGGGAAGCTGCTGCGCCTGTAATTCACAATGTGGAATCACATCATGTAAGGCTTTTAGCAGATGCTGAGGAGCTTTAGGCAATTGAAAGGTACAGCTCATTGGGTTTTATTTTTGAATATTCAGAATTTTAGTTTCAAACACGAAACCCGAATTAATAAAGAAAGTTCCCTCTCCTTTATTAAAGGAGAGGGCTAGGGAGAGGATTATTTATAAAAAATCTCCCTCATCCTAGCCTTCTCCCTGAGGGAGAAGGAACACTGTAGGAATTAACCCAAAGCCTTCTCAGCAGCTTCAACAGTTTGACGAATCAATGTTGTGATTGTCATTGGACCTACGCCGCCCGGAACTGGTGTGTAAGCAGAAGCAATTTCTTCGATGCCAACCAATTGAATATCACCTACACCACCGCCATCACGTGGATGGAAACCAGCATCAACAACCACCGCGCCTGATTTGATCCAGTCTTTTTGAATCAGTTCAGCTTTACCTACTGCACCGACAATAATGTCAGCTTGCTTAACAAAGCTTGCAAGATCTTGAGTACGTGAATGGCAAATGGTTACGGTTGCATTCGCTTCTAGCAGCATCGCAGCCATTGGTTTACCCAAAATTGCAGAACGACCTACAACCACCGCATGTTTACCAGCGATTTCGATGTTGTTTTCTTTCAAAATGGTCATAATCCCAGCAGGCGTCGCTGAACCATAGGCTGCTTCGCCCATTGCCATACGACCGTAGCCCAGACAAGTCACACCATCTACGTCTTTTTCAAGCGAAATTGCATCAAAACAGGCACGTTCATCAATTTGAGCCGGAACCGGATGTTGAAGCAAAATACCGTGCACATCAGGATTTGCATTTAATTTTTCAATTTCAGCCAATAATTCTTCAGTGGTGGTTTCTTTAGGAAGTTCCAATTTGAGTGAATCCATACCAACACGGCGGCAGGCATTGCCTTTCATGCGAACATAAGTTGCAGATGCGCCATCGTCACCTACCAAAATCGTCGCAAGAATTGGAGTACGACCTGATTTTGCTTTCAGCGCTTCTACGCGAGTAAACAAGTCAGCTTCAATTTGCTTCGCCAATGCACGACCGTCTAGAACTAATGCCACGGCACTTCTCCCAAGTGTTGATATGAATCAATTTTGCACATTCTACATGAATAATTTAAATATTTTCCGCCAGATGATGTTTTTATGCGCATACAGATGAATACACTATTGTTTTTTTTTCTGAGCTTGATAATATACGCATCAACAAGACACGGCGGGGTGGCAGAGTGGTCATGCAGCGGACTGCAACTCCGTGGACGCCGGTTCGATTCCGACCTCCGCCTCCATCTTGTTAAAGCCCGAGTGGTGAAATCGGTAGACACAGGGGATTTAAAATCCCCCGCCCACAAAGCGTGCCAGTTCGAGTCTGGCCTCGGGCACCATTCTTCTACTATAGAAAGATGGTGCAAATAAAGAACCCAGTGAAAGCTGGTTTTTTTATGCCTGTAATTTAGTAAATCAAAAAAATAAGTAAATTAAATTTCCATTTAAAGCATGATCATTAATTAAGCAGCTACCCTGCTCCACTTTCTCAATATCATCCAGCAGAACGTAAATAACGTTCTAAATCTTGCTCCAGTTTCTGCTGAAAATGTACAGGCTCAGTAATCTTGATGTGGGGCATCCAGTAACGCACCAAAGGTAAAAGCTGCATTTCATGGCGAATCTGACAACTGATTAACAACTCTCCCGATGCTGACTCTTGCTCAATCTGTTGTTCCGGAAATAAACGACGCTCTTTAAAAAACATGGCGACTTCTGGCTGAATTTTTACCCAGACTTGTTGTTTCTGCTGCCCAAACCAGATCCCTTCTTCATCCTCCAGAATTTTTAATATTTCAGCCTCATGTTCAAAGGGCTTCAGATCAAGCAACAATTCAACTTGCTGAATCTGACTGAGACGGTAGGTGCCTAGTTTTCCCTGATCTATACCCGCCAGATACCAAATGCCATGATGATGGATTAAACGATAAGGCTGGATATTTCTGGATTCTTCACGATAACGTAAATGAATATAATAACGCTTATGAATAGCAGCGGCTAAAGTTTTAAAATGCTCAGCAAACTGTTTGGTGTCTTCAAAATGATAGCCTTTTGCAGAAAACACCAGATTGGCGCGATCATCCAGCAATTCACGTAAAAAGGACATATCTAGTGCGGGATACAGCTCACTGATCCCGGAAAGCTGGGCAAAGGTCTGAATATCCTGCAACTTGAACCGCCCCAAATAAGAGGGATCCAGATAATATCGTTTCTGTTGATCTTGGCGTAAAGGCAGATAAGAGTTTAATCGGTCAAAATCACGTTCAATGGTGCGGCTACTGACCTGAAATTCTGCAGCTAGCTCTGCAGCCCGGAGTTGATATCCGACATTTAATTTGGTCAAAATTCTGGCTAAACGCTCTGCAAGACGCTCATGTGTTGAAGCTGGGCGCTTCATAAATCCCCACTTAATACATTCACATGTACTTATTTATCGCTAGATACTTAATGATTATACTAAATACCAATAAGTGAATCATATTAGGATAAAGTCTAAGATATTCTTTTACCTCAGATCTTGACCCTTTATTCATCCCAAAAATACAAGACCTTATTTGGATTTTCTGGATGCTTTCTTGCTTAAAGGACGATTCTGGAGCGTTAATCTTTCCATATAACGCTCCAGATGCAGCATCGCTCGATACATTTTATGTAACTCTGCCCAACTCATGCTTCCGCGAATAATCATTTTATGAATACGATGCAATGCTTTTAAACTATGTTTTGAACTATATACTATTGGAATAATTTTCATCTTATTTTCCCTCTCACATTCATGTGAATGTTGAACCAATTAGTCGGAATTATCGATAGATGCAATTTACGTGGCATTCTTGACAGGTTGTGTCGAACAGTTAACATTTTTTAATTTTTATTCAAAATTTTATATATTTATTTGTAATAAGATTTTACTCAAAATTAAAAAAGCCAGTAAAATTACTGGCTTTTTTAAATCATTTATCTCGTATTAAATAATTTCAACCACAACTTTACCCACATGTTCTCCCGTATCCATTGCGGCATGGGCATCTTGAATTTGATCAAACTTAAACGTTTTATAGATCATCGGCAAACATTCGCCTTTTGCCCATAATGGTGCAATCTGCTCTTTCAGACCTTGTGCAATTTCCGCTTTTTCAGCGGTGCTTCGTGCTCGCATGGTCGAACCGGTAATGGTCAGACGTTTCATCATGATTTGTCCGAGTTTGACATCTTTAGCCTTGGCACCACCCAAGAAAGCGATATAGACCAGACGTCCATCACGGCGCAACAAATTTAAATTACGCTCTAAATAAGGCGCACCGACCATATCTAAAATGACATCGACGCCGCCATTGTCAGTTGCTTCATTAATCACTTGCTCAAAGTCCTGAGTTTTATAGTTAATAGCTGTGGTTAAATCAGAAATTGCTGCAACTTTTTCATCCGAACCGACAGTCGCAAAAGTTTTGATTCCGAGTGCTTTACATAACATTAAAGCAGTAGTGCCAATGCCGCTGCTCCCGCCATGAATCAGCACGGTTTCGCCTGCTTTGGCCTGCCCCATCTGGAACACATTGGCCCACACGGTAAAAAAGGTTTCAGGAATGGCTGCCGCCTGTGTAAAGCTTACACCTTCCGGAATATTCAAGGTCTGGCTTTCTGGTACGACACAATATTCTGCATAACCACCACCATTGGTTAGACCGCAGACTTGATCACCCACTTTAAATTTGGTGACATCGCCACCTACAGCTTCAACAATACCGGCAACTTCCAGACCAGGAACTGGGGTTACCCCTTTAGGCATTGGATACAAACCTTGACGTTGCAAAATATCTGGACGGTTAATTCCGAAAGCATGGACTTTCACCAGAACTTCATCTGCTTTGGCTTCGGGGATCGCAACCGTTTCATAAGCCAATTTATCGATATCGCCCGGTTCTGTAATAATGACCTGTTGCATGCTTGCTTGTGACATATATTTCCCTGCTTATTGAATATTCAAGATACTTGGCTTTATTTGAACATAGTTAAGCTGAGGAATGAAGCCAAGTCGGACTTATGTATAATCAAGTCACTATTCAAAAAATTGATAGGAGATGGATATGAGCGAGATCATTGAGTATAACGAGAATAATTACAGTAATTTTGAATGGTTCGAAGGTTTTGCAGTCATTCGCTTTTATGCCGAATGGTGTAAGCCTTGTATTCAGAATTTTCCGGTCTTTAATGAACTGGCAGCGCAATATGCTGAAAGCAAGCCCGAAATCAAATTTGGCAAAGTAAATATCGACCAATCTCCAGTATTAACCTTGCGCTATCATGTTTATGGTCTACCTTCTACGCTTATTTTTAAAAATGGCACAATCATTAAAAGGATTGCTGGCGCAAAAAGTCTAACGGAGATAAAGACGATTCTATCTCAATCCCTAACTGATTTTTCTGAATAATTGAAGCATACATATCTGAAGATAAACTGTAGAGAAAATTTCGTTTTTACCCCTCGGTAAAATCCGGACTTGGTAATTAACCACGGCTTTTATACTCTTTGACCATCCGATCACTGACATCTTCCGGATAACACAAAGGTGCATGCCCACCCGCCCGATTATATGCACTACGTTTACCACAGCAACTGCCATTACTGGCCGTATTGTAAGGACATGGACAATTCCCCGGATAACGATCAATCGACTGCTGGATAATTTTTTGCTTAATTGCATCTGTACTGGTCGCCTGTTTAGCGTCCACCCCAAAAGCCAAACACAACCCGATTAAAATAAATATTTTTTTCATAAACACCCCTCAATATTTGTATTATATCGAGAAGAAATTTAAGTGAAAGTTCAACATTCACACGGCTGCACATTATTTACATACTTAAAAGCATCCAAATAAAAAACCCGCTTTACAGCGGGTTTTTTAAATCGACTCAGTCTTATAATCGAACCAATTCTACAATTTTATCAGCAAGCTCTTCGACTGCTTCCATAATTAAAGTGGTGTCCGTACCTTCAGCAGTATCGGTAATCACCACCACACCTGTTTCACGAAGCAATGCAACTTGTGCAGCATCAAGACCCGCTCTGGCAATTGCCACGATGCCTTGCTGAATCAGTAAACTTTCAAGTGCCTGAGCATTTTCCAAAGCTTTTGCCGAGACAGTCAGCGCAGCAGGTTTTTGACCCAAACGCGCAGCACGCACTTCAGCAGTCACAGGCTCATCATGTGCAGACCATTCAACTGATTCTTCCACCATACCTGCACCAATCGTCACGTTATTTAAACGATCAATAAAGATAAATGAACCGGTATAACGGCTGTCTTGATAACGATCAAAGACCACGGGCGCATCAAATTCAACAGTCACATTGGCAATCGCATTCAGCTCAAGATTTTCGACCTGAACTTTCTCCAGTGTGTTGACGTTGGTACGGTAATGAATCGCTGTCACTTTTGCAGGAACAGTCTGTGTACCAATCTTAATGTTGTACAGCTTGCCAATCACCAGCGCTTGATCCGCCATCCACACCACAGTCGCTTGAACTGAACGAGAAATATTTGGAACCGCTTGATCGGCACGAATTAATACGTTACCACGTGAAATATCAATTTCATCGTTGAGCGTTAAAGTCACAGCTTGACCTGCAACAGCACGTTCAAGGTTGCCATCAAAAGTAACGATTTCTTTTACTGTTGATGATTTACCTGATGGTAAAGCCGTTACGGTATCGCCAACGTTGATATCACCAAGTGCGATCGTGCCGCAGAAACCACGGAAATCGAGGTTTGGACGGTTGACATATTGCACTGGGAAACGAAAATCTGCTTTTGCCGAAGTACGGTTAATTTCTACCGACTCAAGCGTACCCATTAACGTTTCACCGGTGTACCACGGCGTATTGGCGGACTTGTTCACCACGTTATCGCCATTCAATGCAGAAATTGGCGTAAAGATGATGTTCGATGGTTTGCGATCGCCCAACTGCGCAACGAATGCTGCATATTCTGCCCGAATTTCATTGAAGCGGGCTTCAGAGAAGTCCACCAGGTCCATCTTGTTGATCGCAACAACAATATTTTTAATACCAAGTAAGCTTGCAATAAAGGTATGACGACGGGTTTGAGTTTGCACACCATAACGCGCATCAATCAAGATAATCGCAAGGTCGCAGGTCGATGCACCTGTTGCCATGTTACGGGTGTACTGCTCATGTCCCGGAGTATCGGCAATGATGAACTTACGCTTTTCAGTCGAGAAATAACGATAGGCGACATCAATGGTAATGCCCTGCTCACGTTCTGCCTGCAGACCATCTACCAGAAGTGCCAAGTCAGGTGCATCGCCTGTGGTACCGACTTTTTTCGAGTCACGGGTGACGGCTTGCAATTGATCTTCATAAATCAATTTTGAATCGTAAAGCAGTCGACCAATTAGAGTCGATTTACCATCATCTACGTTACCGCAAGTCAGGAAACGCAACAGGTCTTTATTTTCATGTTGTTTCAAATAGCCCAAAATATCTTGGCTAATCAGTTCTGATTGATGAGACATTGCCCAAAGCTCCACATATTTTTAGAAATCGGTTTTGAATCCCTCTAAATCTCCCTTTATAAAAGGGAGACTTCCTCCACTTTTAAGCCCCTCTTTCTCAAAGAGGGGTTTGGGGAGATTTTTAGGGGGAGATTAAATTAGAAGTAGCCTTCCTGCTTCTTCTTCTCCATCGAGCCTGCTTCATCATGGTCAATCATACGACCCTGACGCTCAGAGCTGGTTGCCAAGAGCATTTCTTGGATAATTTCCGGCAAGGTATCTGCAGTTGATTCAACTGCACCTGTTAATGGATAACAACCTAAAGTACGGAAACGTACCGATTTCATTTGTGGAACTTCACCTTCTTTTAAAGGCATACGTTCGTCATCAACCATAATAAGTGTACCGCTACGCTCAACCACAGGACGTTCTGCAGCCAGGTAAAGTGGCACAAGTGGAATACTTTCCAAATAGATGTATTGCCAGATATCCAACTCGGTCCAGTTTGATAACGGGAATACACGAATACTTTCACCTTGATTCACTTTACCGTTGTAAAGGTTCCAAAGTTCAGGGCGTTGGTTTTTGGGATCCCAACGATGTTTATCATCACGGAATGAATAGACACGCTCTTTGGCACGAGATTTTTCTTCATCACGGCGCGCACCACCAAAAGCAGCATCAAACTTGTATTTATTTAAGGCTTGTTTTAAACCTTGGGTCTTCATGATGTCAGTATATTTTGAACTACCATGATCGAAAGGATTGATGCCTGCCTCGACTCCTTCTTTGTTTTGATGCACGATCAAATCAAAACCATGTTTTTTTGCCATGTTGTCACGGAAAGCAATCATGTCTTTAAATTTCCAACCCGTGTCTACATGCAGTAGCGGGAATGGAAGTTTGGCTGGATAAAACGCTTTCAGTGCAAGATGCAGCATAACTGCTGAATCTTTACCAATGGAATAAAGCATGACTGGATTTTCAAATTCAGCTGCTACTTCACGGATAATATGAATACTCTCAGCTTCAAGCTGTTTGAGATGAGTAAGTCTTTCCTCATTTAACGACATGG
Organism: Acinetobacter sp. YH12100; assembly: GCF_013419135.1. Lineage (NCBI taxonomy): Bacteria > Pseudomonadati > Pseudomonadota > Gammaproteobacteria > Moraxellales > Moraxellaceae > Acinetobacter > Acinetobacter sp. YH12100. The sequence continues at coordinate 292,751 of NZ_VPAQ01000001.1, forward strand.
ACAACACCAGCTTAGAAAAACGTGTACTTATGACACTTTTGAAAATTTATATTCATTATAGTGATTTACTTATCTTAGCCATTGCTTGTTTTATGATATTGATATATCAAAAGCTCATATAAAAATTCACTAATAACAAATATCAGTTTTTATGAATCAATAATGAACGTCACCACATCTGACTATTTTTGCTGTATTAATTTTTAAAATCACCCATAAAAGTATAGATAAATAATCTAAAGTAGTGGTTTCCAAGATGCTGAAAAATTAATAGAGTAGGCTAAATTCTCCCTTTGATATATTTTGCTTATGGCTTATAGCGCTTTTGATCTCTCCACTCTAAAAACTCGCCTGGAACAAGCAGAGCTTGCAGGTTACATTTATCAGCATCAACAACACATTTTAGTCTTACAAGAACCTTTCAGTGAAGATGGCAAGCCTTTAAATATCTATTTGCAACATGAACTGACTGCCGACCAGATCGGATTACAGTTTGGTCTGCGTTTGAAAGAAGGTCATTGGGAATTCTTATTGGGTGTGACGTATAGCAACCAAAATGCAGCTTATGAAATCGGTGCGGGTAATCTTAAAGGTGATCAAAAAGCCTTTAACTTACTCTATGCATTTTACAATTACCCTAAAGCATTCTATCTGGTGGCATTGCCTTTAACCAGCAATAGCCAGATGCTGGAGCAGACTTTGGAACAGCAACTTTTCAGTCAGCCGGATCTGCATTTTCTGGATACTGCGATCAAGGTGAACCCGATGGGTGAACAGATCACATGGATAAAAAACTATATTCTGCAACAGACTCTGGATATGAAAGTCCGGATTCAGACTGCCTTACTATAAGTCTTTAAGAAAGAAATATAGAGATACTAAGGCACAGTATTTCTATATTTCTCAGAAAAACCAATCCACACAACCTTAAAATCCACACAACATATTGAAAATAATTAATTTTTTAGCAGATCCTAAATAAACTTATAGTTTACTATTAACTTTAATAGTTCAATAATTATTAAATACATAATATATTCAATCCTTGTTTATAAGGTTTTTTGTTATTTTTTTGCATACAAAATTAATAATTACTGCTATCGTTATAGCATCAGAGGCTTCCTTACACTTTTCCTAAAACATAATTATAGAGATAAAAAATGTGGGAACTGTTTACTCATCCGTCAAATATCGTATTTAGTATCAGCCTGAGTCTGATGCTGATGTTTGCTGCACTGGAATGCATATTACTGCTGCTCGGTGGCGGCTCGCAGAATATGTTAGAACAGTTTTTGCCTGAAGACCCCCTGCAACCAGAAATTAATCCAGATCAACATCCCGGCTTTTTCACCAAAGTATTTGACTGGTTATATCTGGGACGTCTGCCTTTATTTATCTGGCTCATCATTTTTCTGACCAGTTATGGCCTGAGTGGCTTATTGATTCAGGGAATATTTGAACGCCTGACCAGCCAGCTCTTCAATGTATGGCTAATTTCCCCAGCCTGTCTGTTTCTGTGTATGCCGATAGTGCGCTGGCTTGCCATGGCTGCCAGCAAGCTTATGCCTCAAGATGAAACTTCTGCCATTTATAGTGACGAGCTTATTGGGCGTACCGCAATCATTATTCTGGGTGATGCCAAAGTCAACTCTCCTGCACAAGCCAAAGTCCGGGATCAGCATGGCCAGACCCATTATGTTTTAGTCGAACCAGAAACCAATCAAATTTTAAATCAAGGTCAGAATGTCGTACTGACCCATAAAACCAAAAATGGCTTTCAAGCCACTGCACTCTAATTTTATTCAGCCAGAACCAAACTGAGACTTTATAACAATGTTAACTTTTGATTTATATAATATTTTAATTATTTCTGGAATTATTTTTGCAGCACTGGTGACCTTCGGTCTCATCATTGCGCGCCTATACCGCCGCTCCAGTAAAGAAATCTCCTTTGTGCGTACCGGTTGGGGTGGTGAAAAAGTGATTTTGGGTGGAGGAGCAATCGTGCTCCCAGTCTTGCATGAAATAATTCAAGTCAATATGAACACCCTGCGTCTTGAAGTGCGCCGTGCAGATGATCAGGCACTGATTACCCGTGACCGTATGCGCGTGGATGTCATGGCCGAATTCTATGTGCGGGTCAAACCTACTGCTGATTCAATTGCAACAGCCGCACAAACGCTCGGGCAAAAGACCATGTCACCGAATGAATTAAAAAATCTGGTCGAAGGCAAATTTGTCGATTCACTGCGTGCAGTAGCAGCAGAAATGGCCATGGAAGAACTGCATGAAAAACGGGTCGACTTTGTACAAAAAGTACAGCAAGTGGTTTCAGAAGATTTGCATAAAAATGGTCTGGAATTGGAAACCGTTTCCCTGACTGGCCTGGATCAAACTGGATTTAAATATTTCAATCCACAAAATGCCTTTGATGCTGAAGGCCTGACCAAGCTCACTGAAACCATTGAAGATCGTCGTCGCAAGCGCAATCATATCGAGCAGGATACTGACCTGGCGATCAAAACTAAAAATCTGGAAGCAGAACAGGCGCGCCTGCAAATCATTCGTGAAGAAGAATATGCCAAGCTGCAACAGGAACGCGAAATTGCCATTCGCCGTGCCGAGCAACTGGCTGAAATTTCTGCTCAGGAAGCCGGTAAAAAACGTGAAGCAGAAGAAGCACAAATTGCTGCTGAACGAGAAGTCGACCTCAAGCGTATTTTAGCGGCCCGTGATGTAGAAAATGAGAATATCCAAAAAGCGCAGCTGATTCAAAAAGCCCAAGTCGAACAAAAGAAAACTATTGAGCTGGCCGAACAGGATCGTGCCATTGCCATTGCAGAAAAATCTCGCGCCGAATCTGAAGCCAAAGCGCAAGCCGATCAGGCACGTGCTCAAGCGGTAAAAGCGGAAGAAGAAGTCATCACTGTACGCCAAATCCAGCAGGCAGAGCGTCAAAAAGCGGTTGAGCTGGTCGCAGCCAAAGAACACGCGGAAAAAGATGCAATTGCGATTACGGTTGCCGCTGAAGCCGGAAAACAAGCCGCAGCAGATGATGCCGAAGCAGTACGTATTGCTGCTGAAGCTGAAGCCGAAAAGGTTCGTCTTAAGGCCAAAGGTGAAGCGGACGCAAAAATTCTACTGGCTCAGGCGATGGAAAAACAATATCAGGTCGATGCAGAAGGTACCCGTGCAGTCAACGAAGCCAATAATGTGCTGTCACCTGAACAGGTCGAAATGCAGATTCGCCTAGCCATGTTGAAATACTTGCCTGAAATTATCCGGGAAAGTGTTAAACCGATGGAAAATATTGATGACATCAAGATTCTTCAGGTCAATGGCCTGCATGGCAGTCATGCCGGTTCCTGTCAGACAGATGCACATCATGAAAATGGCAATGTTGCCCTGTCAGATCAGGTGGTAAATAGCGCCCTGCGTTATCGCAGCCAAGCACCCTTAATTGACAGCCTAATGAATGAACTTGGTATTCAGGGTGGTGATATTAATGGCATGACCCAGAGTCTGAAAGCTAAAACTTAAAAATAGAATGAGATATAAAAAAGCTCCCAACTGGGAGCTTTTTAGTGCATGTTTAATCTATAAATCAAACCAAACCTTTATCTTTCAATACTTGCAACATGGTTGAACCAAGTTCCGCAGGACTGCGGGTATATGCCATACCCGCACGCTCAAAGGCAGCAAATTTTTCTTCAGCAGTTCCTTTACCACCTGAAATAATTGCACCCGCATGCCCCATACGCTTGCCTTTAGGTGCGGTAACACCTGCAATATAACCGACCACAGGCTTGGTGACATGAGCCTGAATATATTCCGCTGCCTCTTCTTCTGCGGTACCACCAATTTCACCAATCATAATAATGGCTTCAGTCTGAGGATCGTCTTGGAACAGTTTCAAGCAGTCAATCTGGTTCATGCCCGGAATCGGATCTCCCCCGATCCCGATACAGGTCGACTGACCCAGTCCAAGCTTGGTGGTCTGCGCTACGGCTTCATAGGTCAAAGTCCCTGAGCGCGAGATAATTCCAATTTTACCCGGCTGATGAATATGACCCGGCATGATCCCGATCTTACATTCACCCGGCGTAATAATGCCCGGACAGTTTGGCCCGATTAAACGCGTGCCATTACCATTGGTTTCCAGATAACGCTTGGCTTTAAGCATGTCGATGGTCGGTACACCTTCAGTGATCACCACAATTAACTCAATGCCCGAATCAACCGCTTCAACAATAGAATCCAGCACAAATGGTGCAGGAACATAAATCACCGAAGCATCTGCGCCAGTTTCTTTCACCGCTTCGCGCATGGTATTGAATACTGGTAATTCCAGATGGGTTTGACCACCCTTACCCGGTGTTACACCACCGACAACTTTGGTGCCGTAAGCCAAAGCCTGCTCAGAATGAAATGTACCGTTTTTTCCTGTAAAGCCCTGTACCAATACTTTGGTGTCTTTATTCACTAATACGCTCATGATTGATACTCCTTAAGCTTTTACAGCAGCAACGATTTTTTCTGCAGCGTCAGCAAGACCATTTGCAGAAATCAATTTCAAACCTGATTCATCCAGTAATTTTGCACCCAGTTCCGCATTGTTGCCTTCGAGGCGAACAACCACAGGAACGGTCACATTTACTTCCTGAACCGCCGCAATAATTGCTTCTGCAATCATGTCACAACGTACAATTCCACCAAAAATATTAATCAACACACCCTGCACAGAATGATCTGCCAGAATAATTTTAAAAGCTTCAATCACGCGCTCTTTGGTCGCACCACCACCGACATCAAGGAAGTTAGCAGGTTGACCACCATAAAGCTTGATAATATCCATGGTTGCCATCGCAAGACCGGCACCATTCACCATACAGCCAATGTTCCCTTCCAATGCCACATAGTTCAGATCGAATTCAGATGCTTTGAGTTCACGTTCATTTTCCTGAGACTTATCACGTAGCGCAGCCACTTCAGGCAAACGGTACAGTGCATTCGAATCAATCCCGATTTTGGCATCCACACACAGAATATCGCCATTTTCACGTACCGACAGCGGATTGATTTCAAAAAGTGCAAAATCATTGTCTACAAATGCCTGATAAGCAGCAGTCATGACTTTAACAAATTGATTAATTTGGCCATCTTTGAGTTTTAGGGCAAAAGCCACTTCGCGAGCCTGAAATGGCATGAGCCCCACTAAAGGATCAACTTCAACTTTAATAATTTTTTCAGGGGTTTCTTCGGCCACTTTCTCAATTTCAACACCGCCTTCAGTCGATGCCATAAAAGTAATGCGGCGGGTTGAACGATCGACCACCGCACCCAAATAAAGTTCGCGCTCAACAGGATAAACATCCTCAGAGACTAAAATGCTATTTACCGGCTGACCATTGGCATCGGTCTGATAAGTTACCAGGTTTGAACCGATGATCTGGTTGGCATATTCAGCAGCCTCGGTAGCCGATTTAACGACTTTTACACCACCGGCCTTCCCACGACCACCCGCATGCACCTGAGCTTTCAGTACTGCGAACTTTCCACCTAACTGCTCGAAAGCATGTACCGTTTCATCGGCATTGGTGGCAAGTATCCCTTCCTGTACCGGCATACCATATTTTTTTAATAGCGCTTTTGCTTGATACTCATGTAAATTCATTCAATAACCTTTTATTACTTCTTTGCCTTGTTATAAACCCACCAGTACCCAGACGTCCGTCAAAGCAGTACCAGCATTTCTTAAAATCGTTATCTTTATTTTTAGATGATTGTTCCCATAAAAACAACCATGAAATGTAAAAAGAGCGACCTAAGCCGCTCTTTTTTTAATTTTATTTACGTTTGCGTTGAATCGCATGAATCGCACGACCATCGACCGCAAGTGCAGCTTCGTGTACCACTTCAGAGAAAGTTGGATGACCAAAAGTCATCAACTGTAGATCTTCAACTGAAGATACAAACTCAAGTGCAATCATACCTTGGTGTACGATGTCAGACGCAGCAGGTCCAATCACGTGCATACCCAATAGACGATCTGTTTTCGCATCAGCAACAAACTTCACAAAACCAGCATTTTCGCCAGCAGCCATTGCACGGCCGTTTGCAGCAAAACCGAATTGACCGGTTTTCACTTCGTGACCTTTGTCTTTGGCTTGCTGTTCTGTTAAACCAACCCACGCCGCTTCCGGATGGGTATAGATGACAGAAATAATCGTGTCGTAGTTGACTTGAGCGGCATGACCGTGAATACGTTCAACGGCCATTACGCCTTCTTCCATGGCTTTATGCGCAAGCATAGGACCACGAACCAAGTCACCAATTGCGTATACGCCGTCCACAGACGTTGCACACCAATCGTTCACTTCAACCAGACCACGCTCAGTCAGTTTAATGCCGCAATCATCCGCCAATAAACCTTCAGCATAAGCACGACGGCCTACACATACGATTAACTTGTCGAAAGTTTGAGTCTTGTCTTCACCGCCCTGAGTGTACTTCACAGTCACTTCAGAACCGTTCACTTCAGTACCAGAAACTTTCGCACCAACGCGAATATCAAGACCTTGCTTAGTCAACAGTTTTTGGTAGTCTTTTGCCAAGGCTTTATCAGCCATTGGTAAGAATGCATCCATTGCTTCAAATACAACAACTTCAGCACCCAGACGACGCCAAACTGAACCTAATTCAAGACCGATAACGCCCGCACCAATTACGCCTAATCGTTTAGGTACTTCTTGGAATTCAAGTGCGCCAGTTGAGTCAACAATAATGTTTTGATCAACAGGTGCAGATGGGATATTGATTGGCACAGAACCAGTCGCAAGAATCACGTATTTTGGTTCTAAAATTTGAGTTTCGCCTTCATGAGAAACGAACTCAACTTTTTTACCGGCAAGTAATTTACCTGTACCTTTTAACCATTCGATGCCGTTGCCTTTCAGCAAGCCATCAATACCCATGGTCAATTGGTCAACGATTTTGTCTTTACGCGCTAAAAGTTTAGCAAGATCAAATTTCACTTCACCCGTGGTAATACCGTGATCATCTAGATGCTGCACTGTATCTTCGTAACGGTGAGAAGAATCAAGCAAAGCTTTAGACGGGATACAACCCACGTTTAAGCAGGTGCCACCTAAAGATGGCTTGCCTTTATGAATACGTTTTTCGATACACGCAACTTTGAAACCAAGTTGAGCTGCACGAATTGCTGCTTCGTAGCCGCCCGGGCCACCACCAATTACGACTAAATCGAATTGAGACATGTTTATCTCCAAATAATCCCCCTTTAATCTCCCTTCAAAAGGGAGACCTAAGCCCTCTTTTTAAAAAGGGATTAGGGAAGATTCTTAATAAATAAATTACAGATCAAGGATAAGACGCGCTGGCTCTTCTAACAATTCTTTGATTGTTACAAGGAAACCGACTGCTTCTTTACCATCGATTAGACGGTGGTCATAAGACAATGCAAGGTACATCATAGGCAAGATTTCTACTTGACCATTCACTGCCATCGGACGTTCCTGGATTTTATGCATACCCAGAATCGCAGTTTGTGGCGTGTTCAAGATCGGAGTAGATAACAATGAACCGAAAGTACCACCATTGGTAATCGTGAATGTACCGCCAGTCATGTCTTCGATGCCTAATTTGCCATCACGCGCTTTCGCAGCGTATGCACGAATACCGTTTTCAACTTCGGCATAGTTCATGCGGTCTGTATCACGAAGTACAGGAACCACCAGACCACGCTCAGATGAAACTGCAACACCAATGTCATAGTAACCGTGATAAACAATGTCATCGCCATCGATTGATGCGTTCACTGCCGGATAGCGTTTTAGCGCTTCAGTTGCTGCTTTAACAAAGAATGACATGAAGCCAAGACGTGCACCATGACGTTTTTCAAACGCATCTTTGTATTGAGCACGCATTTCCATGATTGGTTTCATGTTCACTTCGTTGAACGTGGTCAACATTGCAGTTTCTTGAGTCGCTGCAAGTAAACGTTCAGCAACACGCTTACGAAGACGTGTCATTGGAACACGTTTTTCGATACGTTCGCCCACAGCAACGCTTAATGGCGCAGCAGCAGGAGCAGCTGGTTTCGCTTGGTGGTTTGCCACATCTTCTTTGGTGATGCGACCGCCACGACCTGTACCCGCAACATCAGCTGCTGCAACACCAGATTCAGTCAATGCTTTACGCACTGCTGGCGCTTGGTCTTGTACTTGCTGACGTTCAACGATTGGTGAATTACCTGCTTCAGTATTCGCCGCAGCTTGTTCAACTTTCTCTTCAGACTGAACTGCTTGAGTTTGAGCAGCGCCAGAAACAGCACCTTCTTCAAACTGTGCAATGACTTCAGCTGAAAGTACAGTGTCGCCTTCATTTTTAATGATAGAGGCAATTGTACCGTCTGCAGGAGCAACAACTTCTAAAACAACTTTATCAGTCTCAATATCACAGATCACTTCATCACGTGATACTGCTTCACCTGGTTGTTTGTGCCAAGTTGCGATCGTACCGTCCGCAACTGACTCTGGGAATACCGGTGCTTTAATTTCGGTTGCCATTACTTAGAATCTCCTGGATTATTCAGCGTCGATCGCAAGCGCGTCGTTGATGAGCTGAGCTTGTTGTTTTGCATGCAAATATGGTGAACCACAAGCCGGTGCAGCAGATGCTTCACGGCCAGCGTAGCTAATACGGACTTGTTTACCCGCTTTCATCACATCGTCATATAGACGCGGAGCGATGAACAACCAAGCACCTTGGTTTTTAGGCTCTTCTTGTGCCCAAACCAGTTCTTTCACATTTGGATATTGTGCAAGGACTTCTGTCAGGCGTTTTTCTGGGTATGGATATAATTGTTCAATACGCACAATCGCAGTATTGTTCAATTCTTTTTCACGACGTTTTTCAATCAGGTCGTAATACACCTTACCACCACACAGAACCAGACGGGTTACATCTGACTTGTTGATGTTGTCCACTTCATCAATCACGGTCTGGAAGCTACCGTTTGCAAGTTCTTCTAGCGTAGACGTTGCAAGTTTGTGACGAAGAAGAGACTTCGGTGAAGTCACGATCAATGGCTTACGGATTGGACGAATCGCTTGACGACGTAAAGCATGATAAATCTGTGCAGGTGTGGTCGGTGTGATCACTTGCATGTTGTCTTCAGCACATAGCTGTAAGAAACGCTCTAAACGTGCAGATGAATGTTCCGGACCCTGACCTTCAAAACCGTGTGGAAGAAGCATGGTCAAACCACAGACACGTTCCCATTTGGTTTCACCAGACGAGATGAACTGGTCAATCACAACCTGTGCACAGTTCGCGAAGTCACCGAATTGCGCTTCCCAAATGATCAAGCTCTTAGGAAGAGTCGTCGCATAACCATATTCAAATGCCAATACCGCCATTTCTGACAACAATGAGTCATAGATTGCAGTACGCGGCTGGTTTTCTTTCAGGTTACACAGCGGAAGATAAGTTGAACCATCGACCTGGTTATGCAGTTTTGCATGACGGTGCGAGAAGGTACCACGACCTACGTCTTCACCGGTTAAACGAAGCAAGTAACCATCATCTAGTACAGTTGCATACGCCAGAGTTTCAGCAGCACCCCAGTTCAGTGGCATTTCACCCGTTTGCATTTTCAGACGGTCATCGATCACTTTCGCAACCTGACGCTGCATCACGAAGCCTTCAGGAAGTTCGCGCATTTTCGCGCCAAGTTCTTTTAGACGCTCGATCGGGAAAGTCGTATCCCATTCGTCTGTGTAGTCATGACCCAAGTAAGGCGTCCAGTCCACAAACATTTTCTTGTTCGGTTCAAGTACCAGCGCATTGGCAACGTGATTACCCGCTTCCAGATCTGCACGGTAATTTTCAACCATTTGATCTGCATTTGCACGATCAAGAACACCCTGTTGTACCAGTTGATCCGCATAAAGCGTACGCGTGGTCGCTTTCTTGCTAATCACTTGATACATCATTGGTTGAGTTGCAGCTGGCTCATCCGCTTCGTTATGACCACGACGACGGTAGCAGAACATGTCAATCACAACGTCTTTACGGAAAGTATGACGGAAGTCATGTGCCAATTGTGAAATGAACACCACAGCTTCAGGATCATCCCCATTGACATGGAAGATCGGCGCCTGAATCATTTTCGCGATATCAGTACAGTATTCTGTAGAACGCGCATCACGTGGATCAGAAGTGGTGAAACCCACCTGGTTATTAATCACAATGTGCACTGTACCACCCACGGTATAACCGCGAGTTTGTGACATCTGGAAAGTTTCCTGGTTGACGCCCTGACCTGCAAATGCAGCATCACCATGTACGATTAATGGCAATACGTCATCGCCGCCAATGTCTTTACGACGTACTTGACGTGCACGTACCGAACCCTCAACCACAGGGCCAACGATTTCCAAATGTGACGGGTTAAACGCCAATGCCAAGTGAACTTCGCCACCTTGGGTCATCACGTTTGAAGAGAAGCCTTGATGGTACTTAACGTCACCAGAACCTTTCTTGTGAATCGATTTACCTTCAAACTCACCAAACAGGTCAGCCGGGTTTTTACCCATGATGTTAACCAGAAGGTTTAAACGGCCACGGTGAGGCATACCGATTACAACTTCTTTACAGCCAACAGAACCTGCACGCTGAATAATTTCGTTAACCATCGGGATGAATGATTCACCCCCTTCAACGCCAAAACGTTTTGCACCAACAAACTTATTACCTAGATATTTTTCCAGGCCTTCAGCTGCGGTTAAACGTTCAAGGACATGTTTCTTTTGTTCAGCATTAAAACCATATTGACCGCGTGCACTTTCCAGACGTTGTTGAATCCAACGTTTCTCTTTGGTGTCCACGATGTGCATGTATTCAGCACCGATTGAACCACAGTAAGTGGCTTCCATTGCCTGAACCATCTCAGCCAAAGTCGCTTCTTCTTTACCGATCGCCAGGTTGCCAGTATTGAATACCGTATCTAGGTCCGACTGAGTTAAACCATGCGCAGCAAGATCTAGATCAGGCACAACTTCACGTTTCGCCAAACCTAATGGATCCAGTTTTGCTTTCTGGTGACCACGATTACGGTATGCAGCAATCAGCTGTAACACGCCAATTTGGCGACGTTCATGCTCTGAGCTGACAGTTGATTGAACAACAGGCTGAATACGGCTTGAATTACGACCTAAAAGTAGGAATTGCTCACGTACATTACTGTGTGGTTGATCACCTTTTGGGAATTTACCGAAGTATTCTTGCCAGTCAGCACCTACTGAATCCGGAGCCGTCAAATACTGCTCATAAAGTTCTTCAATATACGCTGCACTATCAGCGCTAAGTTCAGTGTCAAGACGCAGAGCGTCAGCAACTTCTTGCATTTGTGGACCCATTTCCTATTGCAAAAACATTTTCAGGATGCTTTTTAAGCAAAACCCAGGATTATTAGCGTCAGATTGGTAATATGACACTAGTCCCCCATAAGGCATAAGCCATGAGGCGTTATCACCACACCAAGAAAATCTTGATATGTTTAATGAACAATAACACCCCTCAGCGGTATCATTACTCATTGAATACCCGATCGAAACCGGGCAATTTTTTGCAAATCGACTTAGAAAAAAACAAGTAGGAACAAAGATTTTTTCTAAAGCGACTCAAGCCTACCTTTATATACCAGTCCCTGGTTATGCAATGTTTAAAAAATGTACCTGAAATGGCATTTTCTAAAGATAGTCATAGGCTAAATGCTAACATGTTCTCAAGTTTTCAATTGATTTTTTTGACACATACCTTTCATAAATTGGCTAAATACAGTTCAGATATTTTACTCTAACCTATGGTGCTTTATCTCAAAAATAGATTCAATGTAGACTTAAGTCCTAAGCATTTCCGATAAATAAAAAGAGAGCAAACCTTTCAATCCACTCCCTCCTTAAATTTCCGTTATATAATAACATCGTTCTTGTTATTTTTCAGGTCAGTTTTACAGCTAAAAATCATAAATACCCCAAATAATTACATGTTCTTCTTCTATGGCACTTAACATCACCCGTCATTTCCTGACTACCTGACTCAACTTTATACATTTTAAGTATAGTATCTTTATTTTTATCTGATGATTTTTTATTTTGCTTCAATGGTTTGCACAAAAAAAAGCACACCTTGTGGTGTGCTTTTTTCCAAACTGCTATCAGCAGCCTATTAACCTGCCATATCTAAAAGCATATTACGGATGTGACCGATTGCTTTAGTTGGGTTCAAACCTTTAGGACACACAGATACACAGTTCATGATGCCTTTACAACGGAACAATGAGAATGGATCGTCAAGACGAGCCAAACGCTCTTGTGTTCCAGTATCACGCGAGTCAATGATGAAGCGGTAAGCGTTCAACAATGCTGAAGGACCTAGGAACTTGTCCGGATTCCACCAGAATGACGGGCATGAGGTTGAACAACATGCACATAGAATACATTCATACAGACCATCAAGATGCTCACGCTCTTCAGGAGACTGTAAACGTTCCTTTGGAGGCGCAGGCTGGTTGTTGATCAAGAATGGATGGATCTTGTTGTACTGATCGTAGAACTGGTTCATGTCAACCACCAGATCTTTCACTACAGGAAGACCAGGTAATGGACGAACAGTAATTTCATTGGGTAAATCGTTCAGGTTCCAAAGACACGCCAAACCATTTTTACCATTGATGTTTACACCATCAGAACCACAAATACCTTCACGACATGAACGACGGAACGTTAAAGATTCGTCTTGTACTTTTAATGCTAGAAGTGCATCAAGCAACATACGGTGCTTGTCAGTCAATTCCAGTTTAAAAGTCTGCATGTACGGTGCTTTATCCTTGTCAGGATCATAGCGGTAGATATGAAATGTACGAGTACCTCTACTCATCTGAATTCTCCTGATTAGAATGTACGTGGTTTAGGTGGAATCGCGTCAACCGACAATGGACGGTAACGAACTGGCTTGTACTCAAGACGGTTGTCCACAGAGAACCATAATGTGTGCTTCATCCACTCATCATCACGACGACCATATGGATAATCCGCATGATCCGGTGACAATTCGAAATCTACCACAGTATGCGCACCACGACATTCTTTACGCGCAGCAGCTGAAATTAAGGTCGCTTTTGCAACTTCATACAAGTTTTCAACTTCTAATGCTTCAACACGTGCAGTGTTAAATACTTTAGATTTGTCTTTCAAATGAATATTACGAACACGTGGCTCAATTGCAAGAATCTGTTTTACACCTTCTTCAAGTAGTGCTGATGTACGGAATACACCTGCATGATCTTGAACAATGTCACGAATCGCATCTGCAACTTCCTGAGCATTCTCACCTGTTGTGGATTCGTCAAGTTTACGAATACGCGCAACCGTTTGCTCAAGTACAGTTGTTGGTAGTGGCTCGTACTCATCACCGTGATGTTTAGTCACATAATCGATGATGTGTTTACCCGCAGCCTTACCAAATACCACCAAGTCAAGCAGTGAGTTGGTACCTAAACGGTTGGCACCATGTACAGATACACATGAACATTCACCAATTGCATAGAAACCTTTCACTGGCTTAGTGAAATCACGTTCGGCTGCATTGGTCGAATAAACATCGGTATCTTTGTTGTAATGTGCCGCCAGCGCTTCAGTTTCGCGTGACTCAGGCACAACAACCTGACCATGAATATTGGTTGGAATACCACCCATTTGGTAATGGATTGTTGGTACTACTGGAATTGGTTCTTTGGTGATATCCACGTTCGCGAATTTCTTGCCAATTTCGAATACCGATGGCAGACGCTTCATGATTGTATCCGCACCTAAATGCGTCATATCAAGCAGGATATAGTCACCTTTAGGACCACAACCACGACCCTCTTTGATTTCCTGGTCCATAGAACGTGATACGAAGTCACGTGGCGCCAAGTCTTTCAAAGTTGGAGCATAACGCTCCATGAACGGTTCGCCATCTTTGTTACGAAGGATTGCACCTTCACCACGACAGCCTTCAGTCAACAATACACCTGCACCCGCAACACCCGTAGGGTGGAACTGCCAGAATTCCATATCTTGCAATGGAATACCTGCACGCGCCGCCATGCCAAGACCGTCACCAGTATTGATATAGGCATTGGTAGATGCACGGTAAACACGACCCGCACCACCGGTAGCAAACAATGTGGCTTTACCTTGGAATACAGCAATTTTACCAGTTTCCTGGTCAATTGCAGTGACACCAAGTACGTCGCCTGCTTCGTTACGGATCAAATCAAGTGCGATCCATTCTACGAAGAATTGTGTACCCATTTTCACGTTGCTTTGATAAAGCGTGTGAAGAAGTGCGTGACCTGTACGGTCGGCAGCAGCACATGCACGTGGCACCGCTTTTTCACCGTAGTTCGCAGAGTGGCCACCGAATGGACGCTGGTAAATTGTACCATCAGCGTTACGGTCAAATGGCATACCCAAGTGTTCTAATTCGTATACCACTTGAGGTGCTTCACGCGTCATAAATTCGATTGCGTCTTGGTCACCTAACCAGTCCGAACCTTTTACTGTGTCGTAGAAATGGTAGTGCCAGTTATCTTCTTGCATATTACCAAGAGATGCACCAATACCACCCTGCGCTGCCACAGTGTGAGAACGGGTTGGGAAAACTTTGGTCAGTACCGCAACTTTCAAACCAGCTTGAGCAAGTTGGTAAGACGCACGCATACCTGAACCACCACCACCCACGATGACTGCATCGAAGGTTTCGTGTGGAATATTTGTGTAATCTTCTTTAGGGTTTATAGCGCCCATGATTGTTTCCTATCAATTCGCCCAAAAAATCTGGATCGCCCAGATTGCATATGCCAACACAGCAATAATCACTGCTGAAGTCAGTACAATACGCAAACCATTCGCCGAAGGACCCATTTGACGAGTCGTCACATAGTCTGTAAAAACTTGCCACATACCAATCCAAGCGTGTGCAACAAGAGATAAGACTGACAATAAAGATAGAATCTTCATTGGAGTTGTCATCATGAAGCCATACCATTGTTCATAGCTGAATCCACTGTTACACAGGATCCAACCCAAAATAACAACGGTATAAACAGCCAAAATAACAGCACTAACACGTTGGAGAAACCAATCGCGAGAACCTGAACCTGTTAAACCAGTAGCGCTTTTCATTAGAGTACGATCCATACAAATGCTGCAACGATACCGATTGCAGACAAGATTAATGCGATAGTAGATGCGACACGGCCACTTTCTAATTCTTCAGCAACGCCAATGTCAGCAAGTAAATGCTTAACACCCGCAATAAAGTGAAAAATCAAGCCGGCGACAAATACCCATACAATGAAGCGAACAATGAAACCATTCATGATTTCTTGAACTTGCGCAAAACCTTCAGGTGAAGACAGTGATTTGTCTAAAATCCAGAGAAGGACCGGTACGAGTAAGAATACGATAACACCTGAAAGACGGTGTAGAATTGATGCAATAGCCACGGGTGATTTTAAGTTTACTTCTAAAACTTGACCCATGGACAAATTGACAGGTCTGTTGCTTTTCACAGCGGGCATCCTGTAAGTAAAAACTCCATCCGGAGTTTGTTGGAATTAATTCGAAGGAAAGCTGGCATTCTTAGGCAAATACATGCCTAAAATCAAAACGACACTGAATTATAAAACGTCAACTATTAAAACACAAACAGATGGATTTGGCTTTTTCAAGAAAAACCCTTTAAATAAGAATCATTAACAACAAAATATGAGGTTCTTTAGTGACTAAGAATCCACTAACCTTCATCTATATAATTGTTTTTAAATAATTAACTTGATCAATTTACTCTGTTATTCTTTTTAAAGCCAATTACCGCTATTTAGACTAAAGATGCACAGTTGCAGCACAAATCTTATTTAAAATCTCGATTTAATTTAAATGGAAATCAAGCTCATACAGGTAGTGCAGCAGTTATTAAGATGGGTCTGCTTTCAGGTATAATTATAACCTGAGCTTAAAGAGTCACTTAGACTGCACTCGATGATGGATTTTTTGATCGCTTTAGAGGATTTGGATTCGAAAAATCACTCATTTATTTTTAGACTGGGGATCTTTGCTGCAAAGTTGGCCATTTATTAAGCTATTTTTTAATCAATTGAATCAAGTCAAAAATTTAATTAATTGCTTTTATTTATAATTCTGCATGTGCAAAGGAAATGAGTAAAAACTATGTAAGTTATGAGATTTATATAGTTTTAACAACTCCCAATAAGATCAGCGATACTTTTTCGCAGCATTTCTTAGTCTGAAAAAACGCTTACAAATAATTCAGGCCCTCTATTTTTTTCTGCACCTCTGTTTAAATTTGACTTATTATAGAGGTTTGATGCTGTGATTTTACTGAACTTTTTATACCAAGATGGTGTGACTAAGCCGCTGTGCAAGCGTCATTTTTTCATCCATAAGTATAATTGACAAAATTTCAGTACTCACTAATCTTATAGCAAATTTTTGATCCATCCGTTTTGTGCATTAAAAGATTGATAGACAACTCGGATATACATTCACCAGGACAGGAGATCTATTGAATGTCTGAAGCAACTGGCAAGAAAGCCGTTTTACAGCTTGATGGCAAAGAAATTGAACTACCAATTTACAGCGGCACATTGGGCCCAGATGTAATCGACGTTAAAGATGTGTTGGCTGCAGGTCACTTTACTTTTGATCCTGGTTTTATGGCAACAGCGGCGTGCGAGTCTAAAATCACCTTCATCGACGGTAACAAAGGTGTACTTTTACACCGTGGCTACCCAATTGATCAATTGGCGACTAAAGCTGATTACCTAGAAACTTGCTATTTACTTCTTAATGGCGAACTTCCGACTGCTGAGCAAAAAGAAGAATTCGACGCTAAAGTACGTAACCACACAATGGTTCACGACCAAGTTAGCCGCTTCTATAACGGTTTCCGTCGTGATGCGCATCCTATGGCGATTATGGTGGGTGTTGTTGGTGCGTTATCTGCGTTCTACCACAACAATCTGGACATCGAAAATGTTGATCACCGTGAAATCACAGCGATCCGTTTAATTGCGAAGATCCCTACTTTAGCGGCTTGGAGCTACAAGTACACAATCGGTCAACCGTTTGTTTACCCACGTAACGACTTGAACTACGCTGAAAACTTCCTTCACATGATGTTCGCGACTCCTGCTGATCGTGATTACAAAGTTGATCCGATTCTTGCAAAAGCAATGGATCGTATCTTCACGCTTCATGCTGACCATGAACAAAATGCCTCTACGTCTACAGTACGTTTAGCTGGTTCTACTGGTGCTAACCCGTATGCATGTATTGCTGCTGGTATCTCGGCACTTTGGGGCCCTGCTCATGGCGGCGCGAACGAAGCTGTTCTTAAGATGCTTGATGAAATCGGCTCTGTAGAAAACGTTGCTGGCTTCATGGAAAAAGTGAAGACTAAAGAAGTTAAACTGATGGGCTTCGGTCACCGAGTTTACAAAAACTTCGATCCACGCGCGAAAGTCATGAAAGAAACTTGTGACGAAGTTCTTGGTGCGCTTGGCATCAACGATCCACAACTTGCTTTGGCTATGGAACTTGAACGTATTGCGCTTTCTGACGAATACTTCATCAAACGTAACCTATACCCGAACGTAGACTTCTACTCAGGTATCATCCTTAAAGCGATTGGTATCCCGACAGAAATGTTTACTGTGATCTTCGCGCTTGCACGTACTGTTGGCTGGATCAGCCACTGGTTAGAAATGCACAGCGGTCCTTACAAGATCGGTCGTCCTCGTCAGCTTTATACTGGTGAAGTTCAACGCGATATCGCTCGTTAATTCGAACGGCGTTGCAAGACAGAAAAACCACCCTTTGGGGTGGTTTTTTTAGTGCTGACAAAATCCTACATATAGCCTCTTTAATCCATTTTAAAATGCATGAACCTCAACCATATTCATAGATTGAAAACTTGAACAGGATCTGTGCTTGATGTTGTTGTATGCCCTACCGTTTATTTTAAGATTCATCCGTTTTGAACAGTTTAAGTGCCGTAACTTAACGGCCGGTGAAATCAGAATCTGTCAGCAGGTATTTGGCAATCTGATTGACTATTCGGCAGTCAGAATCATGAATCACCCTTATTTACCCTGGCAATCCAGCCATGTGATTATGGCGCCCAGTGGTTATATCCATGCACGAAATTTAAATTATCGGGAAGACTATTCATGTGAAAGCTTGGCCTATCAAGCACTGTTTATTCATGAGATGACCCATATTTATCAATACCAACAGCAGATTAATGTGGTTTTAAAAGGCGCATTTCTACAAAGTGCTTATTTTTTAAGCTTAGGGAAATATAATCCTTACAAATATCAATTTAATCCCAACAAATCATTTTCACAGTATAATATTGAACAACAAGGTGATATTGCCCGAGATATTTTTCTTAAAAAAATACCCAATATTATTTTAGATAGCCAAACAATTGTTTGATATATAATCATTTTTATTCAAAATATCATCTTGATTTGGCATTTTGAAAATTAAGGCCATGAATAAATGATTTAAACCCTGAGATTTATTCATGTGCAGAAAACCTACATATTCTTTATTTTTGGATAATAACTTTTCATTTCAACATTCATTCTCGCAAAACAGCTCTAGCTTCTGGATTAAATTTCGATAAAATAACCCAAGTATGATATTTTAGCTCGCAGATCAAGATTTAACGATCATGTGATAAAGACGTTTTTTCTTTTGCCATTTGGCATTTTTTTAAGTATCAAAATGCACTCAGCTGGATAATTAGAATTATAAAAATCAGTGATTTAGTGTATTAACCTATAGGAATAGGATTTAATTGGAATGAAAAGTTTTAAAATTGCGATTGCTCAGCTCTCTCCACATGTGGGCAATTTGGATGCAAATACTCAAAAAATGATTGATCAGGCCAATCAGGCTAAAAAAGATAAGGCTGATCTGATTATCTTCCCTGAGCTTGCAATCTTGGGCTACCCTGCAGAAGATCTATTAATTCGTCCAAGTCTGGCCAAACGCACCAAAGCTGCTTTTGAAAAACTGACTGAAGTCAAAGATATTGTGATGGTCTTCGGTTTTGTAAATCAAACTGAAGATGGCCAGCGTTATAACTCAGCAGCCGTCATGAAAGATGGTGAGGTGCTGGGTATTTATAACAAACAGGTGTTGCCAAACTATGGTGTATTTGATGAAAAGCGTTATTTCAGTGAAGGTCATCAACATCTGGTATTTGAATATCTCGGACACAAATTTGGTGTGCTGATTTGTGAAGACGCATGGTCTTTAGCTACTGTACAGCAGCTGGCAAAACTCAATATCGAAACTGCTCTGGTACTGAATGCCTCTCCATATGAAGTGGGTAAACCACAACACCGTATCGAGACCATGGCAGCTCTGGTAAAACAATTGAATATCAATCTGGTCTATTGTAACCAGGTCGGTGGTCAGGATGATCTGATCTTTGACGGTACCAGCTTTGCGTTAAATAAATCTGGCGAAGTCGCGCTACAGGCCCCAAGTTTCCAGGAAAGCCTTTCTATCGCAGAATATGATGCTGAACAGCTTCAATTTAGCAAAGGTACAATTACACCTGCGCTGGACACCATGGCTGAGATCTATCAGAGCCTGGTGATGGCAACCCGTGATTATGTACAGCGTTCTGGCTTCCCCGGCGTGATTCTGGGCCTATCGGGTGGGATCGATTCTGCCCTGACCCTTGCGATTGCTGCAGATGCCATTGGTGCAGACAAAGTTCAGGCGGTCATGATGCCTTATACCTATACCGCACAAATCAGCGTAGAAGATGCGGCTGAACAAGCAAAAAATATGGGGGTAACCTTTGGTATTGCCGAAATCAATCCGGTAGTAAACGGCTTTATGCAGGTACTCTTCCCGTTCTTTGGAAGCGCCCCGGCAGATGCGACTGAGGAAAACCTGCAAGCACGTTCGCGTGGCACCTTATTAATGGCGCTTTCCAACAAGTTCGGCAATCTGGTGCTTGCGACCGGAAATAAATCTGAACTGGCTGTGGGTTATTGCACGCTGTATGGTGACATGGTCGGTGGCTATGCCGTCTTGAAAGATGTGTACAAAACCATTGTGTTTGAACTGGCGAAATATCGTAACAGTATTTCAGAAACACCCGTGATTCCAGAACGTGTCATTACTCGCCCACCATCAGCAGAATTGCGTCCAGATCAGGTCGATCAAGACTCTTTACCTTCGTATGACATTCTGGATGCCATCCTGTATTCATACATCGAAGAAGACATGAGTCAAGACGATATTATTGACAAAGGTTTTGATGCCGAGGTGGTGAAAAAAGTCATCCGTCTGGTCGACATGAATGAATACAAGCGCCGCCAAGGTGCAATTGGACCACGAATCAGTTCACGTTCTTATGGGCGCGAACGTCGTTATCCAATCGTCAATGGCTGGAAAGCAGGTAACTAAGCCCTTTTCTTAGTTATTTAAATCGAATCGCCCGAGTGAATACTGGGGCGATTTTTTTATATCGACGCTAAAAGTAGAAAATTAATCAACAATCACAGAAAAATAATTTTGGAAATATCTGAAAATTTACTGGATGCTTCAAATAATTTTTATCATGCGCCATACTTTTTAAAAGACAAAAAAAGAGACCAAGCTGAGAGCTTGGTCTTTTAAAATGGTGGCTATGACGAGACTTGAACTTGTGACCCCCGCATTATGAGTGCGGTGCTCTAACCAACTGAGCTACATAGCCGTAAACTGTGTGCGCATTATCGTAATTTCAGGTGCTATCGTCAAGCATTTTAAAACACAAATGTTCAGTCTTTATGCAAATGAAGAATAAACTCTTAAACTTTAAACAATATTAGATTTTTTATTTGGTATTTCACATATTCTTATGAAGAACTTTAATGCTTGGAGCTTTCACCGATGTACAAAATTAACATACTGATTCTTTTGCTCAGCACTTTAGCAATCACCGCCTGCCAAGTGATTTCTCCTATTTTTGTCAACTATAATGGAGTACGTCGCGATGTGGCACAGTGGATTAATCATCAACAATTCATGAGCATGCAACAGAAACGCACCTTGGCGCAATTAAGTCGGGCTCAACAGCAAATCAAGCGTTATCCGGAATATGATCAGACTCAACGACTGGCCATTGCCAAAGAAAATCAGATTGCATTCTATTGTGCACGTTTGCATGTGAACGAACATAAAATCCAGCAACTGCAACAACAAATTTTCGCACCTGAGACGCATTCGATTTTAAATCAATATGAACAACTGGCACCACAAATCAAATTGGACCCGGCATCCATTCAATGTGATTGACAATCAGCTTGAATATTCCTGTAAATTCATATAATTCAATTATTTAAAATCAATAAACCATGAAACTTAAAACTCAGAAACCTGCGCTTAACTGTTTAATCTATTAGACATTATACCTATGTATTTACTTGGTTTTATTTTTATACAATACAGGCTATGATCAAAGTATAAACAACTATTCGTACTCGGTTTAACGTGTCATCATTTTTATAACACTTAATTCCCAACAGGAGAATTCTAATGCCTTTTGAACATATTTTAGTCCCTATTGACGGTTCGGAAACATCTTATGCTGCCGTTGATAAAGCAGTCGAAGTTGCCAAAGCATTTAACAGTAAAGTGACAGTGGTACAGGTACTGACACTCGACCCTTATATTGCTGCGGAATATATCTCTGCAGCGCAAACCAACGACCTGATTGAACGTGCCCGCACCTCGATCTTAAAAACTCTGGATGAAGCCAGAGCAAAATTCTCTGGTGCAGGTGTTGAAGTAGATACCCAGCTACTTGAAGGCCAGGTGATTTATAGCGAGATTGTCAAAGCAGCGAAAGATTTAAATTCTGACCTGATCATAATTGGTTCACATGGCCGTACTGGCTTCAAGAAACTGTTCCTGGGCAGCGTAGCTCAAAGCATTCTAGGTCAGGCCGATATTCCAGTGATGGTTATTCGCAAGTAATCCGTGCATCAAACTTAAAATCCCCACTTTCTAAAAGCGGGGATTTTTTATATCTAGACCCAACCATCCCACTGATAGCGTTTTAAATCCACACGATCACCGTCAAGTACAATCCCTTCCTGTATCAGCTTTTGTTGCTGAATATTCTGGCCAGATGAATCAAGCTTGTTCAGACTGATTTTAGCTTGTGCATTGATCACCCGATACCAGGGAATGTCGGTATTTTCTTCCAGATGACTTAAAACCCGACCCACTAAACGTGCATGTTGAGGTAAACCGGCCAGTCTGGCAATCTGCCCATAGGTTGCAACTTTTGCATAAGGGATCTGACTGACCACAGTCAAAATCATCTCTGCCATTTCCTGACTGGCTGAACTTGTCTTGCTGCATTTCATCTGTTCAATAGTACCTGTAAATAAAAGATCACGCCCTGATCCCCCTATTAACAGCTATAAGAAAATGAGCAAGCCTGATTCAAACAATCTCATTTCACTATTAAACATAATCCAGTAGCGCTTTATCTTCTGGATTTTATCTTTAGAAATTATCTGGATTTTCCAGCCGTTTTACCTCTTGAACTTTGTCTGGATGATGTACGGTAGCAACACCATCGATATCTTTCTGATCAATCAGAATCTCTGGCTGAAAAATAGTGATGGTTTCATTTCCTTTGACATCTTCTCCGACAATATATTGAAAACCCTTACGGTTCAGCTTGTGGCACATACGCTGGTACCAGCCTTTAAAGCCCTGTGTGTCTTCCTCGGGATTATAGTAAAAAGCATTCATCACTGCAGGTAAGCCCAGACCACACACCAGACCCGACAAGAGCACCACAATAAAGGTATAGCCCACCAAGATACTGCTATAAGCCTCTAGCTGAGGAATATTGGCCACCGCCAGAATAAGCGCCAGGGAAATCCCGCCACGCACACCGCCCCAGGACAAAATCGTTAAACTGCCGTTATAGCTTTTTCGGCGTATTTTGGGGAACATGGCAAATGCCAAGTGATTGGCAGCAAAGCGCGCTAAATGTAAAATAATAAATGCCACAATCCCGCCCAAGACCAGACTGGTACTCAGGTCAAGAATAAACAACTCCAAGCCAATCAGAGTAAACAGGAAGGAGTTAATAATCCCTTCAACCGTATGCCAGAAATGGTTCACGTCACCAATATCGGCATCGGCCAGAATTTCTTTCCATTTATTACCGACAATTAAGCCACCAATGACACAGGCAATCGGTGCTGAAGCATGGGCCAATAAAGCAATAAGATAAGAGCCACATGCCAATAAAGCAGTGGTCAGAATCAGTGACTCCATTTCATGCTTGCCACGCAAAATTCTTAATATTGCAAAGCCAAATCCCAGACCAATCAGTACGGCCACCACAATCTCATACAATAAAGTTTGCATGACAGCCAGTACCGTAAAGTTTTCGCCTTGCAGAACATTGAGCAAGGTCATAAATAAGGCGATACACATGGCATCATTAAATAACGATTCGCCTTCCAGCTTGACAATCAGATGATGCGGTGCGCGAACTGAACTCAATACACCTTTAATGCCGATCGGATCAGTCGCCCCCAAAGCCGCACCAAGTAATAACAACACCAGTAAATCCACATGATTACCAATCAGGAACTGATAGCCATATAAAACTGCACCAAAGAACACCGCGCAAAAGACCAACGCTAAACTTGCCAAAATACCAATCGGTCGCCAATGATTACGTAAATCTGAAACCTTAAACTTCAGTGCAGATGAGGTCAGAATAAAGCAGATCACCCCATTGATCAGAAAGTCATAAAAATCGATATTACGAACAGCCTGCTCGATATTGTCAATATTAATACTAAAGAATGGATTACCTTGTAATAAACTGGCGCCCCATTGCAAAATAAAAACAAAGATGGCCGAAACAATCGGAACACCGATCGCTTGCGGAAAACCTAAAACACGCTTATTAAACATAGTGGTGGCAATGGAAAGTGCAAAGACCACCGTGAGTAGCTGAAGAAAAAAGAAATTTCCCATTCGGTTTCCTAAAGTCGGGCGAGATGGAGCAATATGCGCCGAGCGGCATGGTCAAAATAGAGATTTGAATAGCAGAGCATTAGTAAAAAGGCATTCTAGCAAAACAAGTTTAATCCTCTTTTTATCGAATTGAGTTAAGTTTCTTTTCAGTATTTCCGAATGATGATTTAACATACAGATCAGCACTCGGCTTTTGCTTTCCCATCTTTCTATTTTGAATTTTTCTCCCATGCACCAAACTGTCAAAACCATTTTTCGTCTTTGTTTTGCGAGCGTGATTTTTCTGATCACCTTATCCTTATGTTTTACCTGCTTCGCTAAAATTCAGGAGATTCTGCAGGCAGAACAGCATTATCAGCAGGCAACCCGTATTCCCTTGAAAAGTACAACTGGCGAACAGTATGTTTTGGTATCTAATAACCAGCGACCGGACAATGCCATTTTCATTCTGATTGCAGGAAATGGTTATGTAGCCAAAATCAATTGTGAGCATTACAGCGCTTTATGTAGTGATGAGGACAATCAGTCACATACCCGTCAAATCCAGAGCGTCCACCTAATTAAAGCGGGAAATCTGTTTTATATTGAAAAAATTCAATTTAGAGATAGCCGGACTGGCAAAGTCACGGCTCTCGAATATACCAACCATGATATGCAGCAGTTCTATCAAAATGACATCAACAATCTCAAATATACGGTCTTTGCCATTGCCCTGTTTGCTTTGGCCGCATTATTTGTCAGTATCAAGATATTAAGAAATTTCCGGCGCTTTCTGCATAAATAAAAAAGGATTGCCTGCTCCACAGCTGTCCCACAATTGAATTAAGTAGATTTTGGAGACGCGAGTGTGACAAGGAGGTCACACCTTAGCCATCACGACAAGCATGTTGTGTATGGCGAACAAAAGACTTTTGCCTGCTTTTGACCTGTCAAAAGCAGGATTTCATGACGTCATAGATTCAAACTATAACCAAAGTTAAAATGATGAGAAGCAGTGGCACCTGCTCCTTTTTTATCTGGAAACAAGCTAAATATTTTGGTTAAAGGTATCGCAATTCGAAACCTGACCCGATTTCAAGCCGGTATTAAACCACTGTACGCGCTGCGCACTGCTGCCATGGGTAAAGCTGTCCGGTACCACCTGCCCGCGAGCACGTTTCTGTAAATAGTCATCACCAATTTTATGTGCGGCATCCATAGCTTCCTGCACATCTCCCTGTTCCAGAAACTGGGTGCGCTGATGATTATGGTAGGCCCAGACTCCAGCCAGACAGTCTGCCTGCAATTCTTGGCGCACTGAAAGCTGGTTACTCTGTACCTCGCTTGCCTGCTGACGTGCCTGCTGTACTTGAGAGGAAATCCCCAAAATCGTCTGGATATGATGACCTACTTCATGGGCCACCACATAAGCCTGCGCAAAATCTCCGGCCTGATCATTACGGGAGAGTTCGGTGGCATTCTGTTCCCCACTAATCCCCATCTGAGTACGCATATCTTTAAAGAATGCGGTATCGATATAAACTTTCTGGTCTGCCGGACAGTAGAAAGGCCCCATCGCCGCCTGAGCCGTACCACAACCCGAATTCACAATGCCATTGAACAAAACCAGTTTTGGGGGAACATACTGCTGATTTAACTGCTGCTGAAACACCTGAGTCCAGGTATCTTCAGTATCTGCTAGTACGGTGCCGACAAAATCAATCGACTCCTGCTGTTCCGGCGTAGGATTTTCCAGACCCCGTGTTTCCGCCGCACCCGATACGCCTTGGGTGACCTGTTTGGTGGTTTGATAAGCTTGCTGTGGATCGACGCCGAAGAATTTCCAGGCCACAAAAGCCACAATCAACCCAATAATACTGATTCCGCCAGCTTTGGCACCACCACCGCGACGGTCTTCTACATTACTACTGACACGACGACCTTTCCAACGCATAGTTTTTTCCTTTTCTTCATCTGCTCAATTTGCAGATATTTTTGCATCTTAAGCTTTTGATGATTTGGGCCAGATTTTTTTAATCAGGCTGATGACCAGCATCACCAGCAGACCCGCTAAAATTCCCACGGCGAAATTAATCAAGGTCGGTGTCAGGGCACCTACAATATTTCCGATACTGGGAATATCCTGTACATAGCTAACACTATCTTCAGTAAAGTGGTGAATAACAGGAATAGCATGATTAATAATTCCCCCACCGACCAGGAACATCGCAGCAGTTCCAACAACTGATAAAATTTTCATCAGAATCGGGGCAAATGCCAACAAGCCGCGTCCTATTTGTTGTTTAAAATCGGACTGCTGCTCGGTCAGATGCAGACCGATATCATCCAGTTTGACAATCAGGGCAACAAAACCATAGACCCCGATGGTCATCACGATCGCGATCAGGCTTAAAACGGTAACTTTGGTCAGCATAGAGGCTGCTGCCACCGTCCCCAAGGTAATCACGATAATTTCAGCCGAAAGGATAAAGTCGGTGCGAATCGCGCCTTTGACTTTTTCATTTTCAAACTGGTGCAAATCTGTTTCAGTCTGGATCAGTTGCTCACGGGCCTGTTCAGCATCCTTGGCCTTCGGTGTATGCAAGGTGTGTACGATTTTTTCCACGCCTTCATAACACAGAAACAAACCACCCAGCACCAATAAGGGGTTAATCAGCCAGCCGGCAATAAAGCTGATTAACAAGGCCAGCGGCACTAAAATCAGCTTATTGACAAAAGAACCTTTGGCCACTTTCCAGACTACTGGTAATTCACGATCTGCCCGTACGCCTGACACTTGCTGTGCATTTAAAGCCAGATCATCACCGAGGACGCCTGCTGTTTTTTTGGCTGCCATTTTGCTCATCACAGCCACATCATCCAAGACCGTCGCAATATCATCTAATAATAGTAATAAACTGCTCGCCATACTTATTATCCTTATCATATTTCAGTTTATTTTAATCAAAATTCTTAAAAATATTGTATTCACTTGTTTAATTAATAAGATTTTTTTAATACAGCTTTTTTTCTGGCTGACAATCAAAAACAGAATACCGTACAATATTGCCATTCGTTAAAATACAGCTGTAGTACTGACTACCCTTTGGAATAAATAATGAGTAATCAAGATAATCGTCCAGTGATCTTGACGGGCGACCGTCCTACCGGACAACTTCACCTCGGCCACTTTGTCGGTTCATTACGCTCTCGTGTAGGCCTGCAAGATTCTCACCATCAACACTTGTTACTTGCTGATGCTCAAGCACTCACCGATAATGCCGATAATTTTGAAAAAGTACGTCGTAACATTATTGAAGTGGCAACGGATTATCTGGCTGTCGGTATTGATCCAACTAAAACTACAATTTGTGTTCAGTCATGTTTACCTGCCTTAAACGAACTGACGATGCTTTACCTCAATTTCGTGACGGTGTCACGTTTAGAGCGTAACCCGACCATTAAATCTGAAATCCAGATGCGTGGTTTTGAGCGCGATATTCCAGCAGGTTTCTTGTGTTACCCGGTGGCTCAGGCTGCCGACATTACAGCATTCAAGGCCACTGTTGTTCCTGTGGGTGAAGATCAGATTCCAATGATCGAACAGACCAATGAAATCGTGCGTCGTCTGAACCGTCAAATCGGTCATGACCTGTTACCAGAATGTAAAGCGCTACTGTCTAATGTCGGCCGCCTTCCTGGTTTTGATGGCAAGGCGAAAATGTCAAAATCTTTGGGCAATACCATTGTGCTGGATGCGACAGATAAAGATATTAAAAAAGCCGTCAACGCCATGTATACCGATCCGAATCATCTTCGTGTGGAAGACCCAGGTCAGGTTGAAGGCAATGTAGTATTCACTTATCTGGACGCCTTTGATCCAAATAAAGAAGAACTGGAAGAACTCAAAGCTCATTATCGTCGCGGTGGCTTGGGCGATGGTACGGTGAAAAAACGTCTGGAAGGCATTCTCAAAGAACTGATCGGTCCAATCCGTGAGCGCCGTATTGAACTGGCTAAAGACCCTGACTATATTATGGATATTTTAAAGACCGGAACAGATAAATGTCGTGATATTACCCAGGCGACTTTAGATGAAGTGAAAACCGGTTTAGGTGTATTCCGTTTCTAACATAAACTGATCACCTAAAGCTCTTCATATGAAGGGCTTTTTTATTGCGAGGTGTTTATGCACGATAAAGCAGCAAACTCGCCCATAGAATCTCCATAGTTTTAACCTTAATTAACATCTATTAACATGAATACTGCTGAGTCAAGCCTTATCGGGTCGTAATATAGCTACATACAGTAAGGAATCAGATTTAACTCTCTCCACAGTTAATCTTGATGTAGTTTGAAAAAAACATTCCTTTTTCTACGCAATGATCACCCCAATCATTGCGTTTTTTTTGTCTTTAATTTTTTAGTATAGCGATTTAAAGCATAAAAAAACCCGCCTAAGCGGGTTTTCTAAAATTCAGCACTTATGCATTTTTATGACGCATATGCGGGAACAAGATCACATCACGGATACTTGCTGCATTAGCAAAGATCATCACCAGACGGTCAATACCAATACCTTCACCGGCTGTTGGCGGTAGGCCATATTCCAGTGCTTCTACAAAGTCTGCATCATAATGCATCGCTTCATCATCACCCGCATCTTTTTCCGCAACCTGTGCCTGGAAACGTTCCGCCTGGTCGATTGGATCATTTAATTCCGAGAAGCCATTTGCCAGTTCACGACCACCAATAAAGAATTCAAAACGGTCGGTGATGTGCGGATTATCATCATTACGACGTGCCAATGGAGAAGTTTCCGCTGGATATTCCGTAATGAATGTTGGTTGACGCAGTTTGGTTTCAACTGTTTCTTCAAACACAATCGTTTGCAGTTTACCCAGACCAAAACCTGGCTTCACTTGCTCTTTCAATTCTTCTTGAAGGAATTTTGCCAGGAACTCACGGTCATTGACATTTTCCGGAGTAAATTGCGGGTTATTTTCCAGAATTGCATCAAACATTGAAATTTTCTTGAATGGCCCTTTGAAGCTATACACTTCATCACCATAAGGTACATCGGTCGAACCCAAGATATCCAGCGCCAGTTTTTCCAGCATCTGCTCGGTCAATTCCATCAGATCTTTATAATCTGCATAGGCTTGATAGAATTCAATCATGGTGAATTCTGGGTTGTGACGCGTAGATACCCCTTCGTTACGGAAGTTACGGTTAATTTCGAACACACGTTCAAAACCACCCACCACCAAACGTTTTAAATAAAGCTCTGGCGCAATACGCAAGAACAATGGCATATCTAGTGCATTATGATGCGTTTCAAACGGACGCGCAGAAGCACCGCCTGGGATCACATGCATCATTGGCGTTTCAACTTCCATATAACGTTTTTCAGTCAGGAAGGCACGAATACCTGCAACCACTTTGGCACGAATTTCAAACGTTTTACGGGTTTCTTCGTTCACGATCAGATCAAGATAACGTTTACGATACTTTACTTCAGTATCATTCAGACCGTGGAACTTGTCTGGCAGCGGACGCAATGATTTGGTTAATAATTCAAAATGTTCGATGTGTACATACAGATCGCCTTTGCCTGAACGACCGATATAACCTTCGATTGCAATAATGTCGCCAAGGTCTAAACCTTTGATGGTCGCAAGTACATCTGCAGCGAGTTCTTTACGGGCGACATAAAGCTGGATACGACCTGTCATGTCCTGGATCACAATAAATGAACCACGGTTTAACATCACACGACCGGCAACTTTGACGTAGACCTTTTCGCCTGCTTCAATTTCTTCTTTAGATTTATCAGCGAACTGGTCTTGTAAATCTTGGGCATAATGCTCACGCTTAAAGGTATTTGGCCATGGGCTTTTACCAGTTTCTTGTGCCTGAGCTTCGATTTGCTTTAACTTGGCATGACGCTGTGCAATTAAATCGTTTTCGGAAATGATTTGTTCAGAAGTCGATTGAGCGTTAGTTTGCGTCATCTCTGCCTCGAATAAGATTAGTTAAAAAATAGAAGTTGCCTAGAATAGCAGAAATCCTACCCGAATCGTAGCTTAAACACTCTCAGGAAGCGGCTTTTCTTTGGAAAAATCCACTATCTTGGCATTTTCCCAACCTTATCCCGTCAATCTAATCCACTCTACCAATACAATTCAGCTCGATTTGGGACCGATTATGCGATTACTTAGATGAAAGTCCTAGTGTGTGACGAGGTAGAGCCAATCACTGCACAAAAAAATGCTGGCTTAGACCAATAGCTAACTGCCTTGAATGTCCACACGTTCTACAATGATGCTCAGATTGAAGATGATGTGCCAATCAATAAATACCAATATGGCATGCCCCATAAAAATGAGTAAGATTATGTCTAAGATTTTGTTTTTACATGGCTTAGATTCCTCCAGAGAATCCACCAAGTTTCATGCAATTGATGTCGTGCATAAATATTGTATTGATGTCGATTATCGTAATCTGAGCTATAATTCGGTCACCAGTTTTTATCATGAGATGATTGAAACCATCAAACCGGATATTCTGGTGGGTCATAATCTTGGCGGCTATTGGGCACTGAAAATGTCGCAGGCTTATCACCTTCCCTGTGTGGTGGCGAATCCCATTTTGCAACCCAATTTCAGAGATGATTATCCGGAAATTTGTCATGGCGATTTACAGCATGACATTCCGCAGTTTGCCTATCTCGAACTGGGCGATGAAATTCTGGATATGCATGCAGTTCAGGCACAGCTTGAAGACTATATGCAAATTCAGGCAGTTGATGGCGGCCATCATCGACTAGAACATCCTGAACAGATTAATACGCTGATTCAGGAAATTGAACATCATTTTATCAGACAATAAAAAGCCCCGATATTGAGGTAATGCTGATCAGTTAAGGAGTTTAGAAATAGACTCTTTAACTTTTTAGTCATTCACGGCGGAGTCTTAACTTTATAAATCAAATACTTGAAAATAATTTGTTACTTTGGTTTCGCCCAAATGAGAAGCGAAGCTTCGCAAGGAAGGCATCTTGCGGAGCAACACTCCTCACCGCAAAACTCGTCAGCCACCATCGACTAGTAAATTTGTCGCAGAAACAATCATTTTTAAATCTAGTCCTGCCTCAAACAGTTGCGGATGACTTTTCTACTTGTCAAATATGATCATGAATTTAAAAAAGAAAATGCCAGTCAATTTCTTAACTGACCGGCATTACCGATATTGAGGAGCTTTTTTTAAATCTACAATTTAGGCAACCGCAGCTTCAGGCTGAGATTTATCATCCAGTACTGACCAGATATCCAGACCTAATTCAGCATGCAAATCAGGAAGATCAAGAAAGATACTTGCACCTAGTACTTCATGCTGACATTTGAGTGCCAATTCATTTACCGCTTTTAAAGTTCCGCCTGTTGCCAGAACATCATCAACAATGATGACTTTCTGAGACTGAACTTCCGCAGACATTTCTAAACGATCCAGACCATATTCCAGGCTATAACCGACACCCACGACTGGAGGCGGCAATTTTCCTGCTTTACGCACCAATAACAAGCCTTTGCCGGTACGTTGTGCCAACAGGCTCGCCAACACAAAACCACGTGCTTCCACTGCGATAAAGCTTTCTACTTCTGCCAGTTTGTCAGCAGGAATGCTGGCAATCAGGGCATCAGTCAATGGACCAATATTGCTCATGAAAAGTGGGGTCAAATCATAAAAGCAAATTCCTGGTTTTGGAAAATCTTGGACCGTACGAATGTGAGACCACAAAGAAGTAGACAAATTGCTCATGGGAGATCTTAAAAAAAGAAAAGGAATATGCGAATTTTAAACCTATTTCCAGCCAATGAACAAGCCGAGCTGTATAATAAAAACTCAATATTTAAGCACAAGTTATTGATTTTATTAAATTCATTTATTATAAAAATATTTAATCTAGACTTTACTGATTCTAAATTATATAAAAACCTCAGTTTTTACTGCACGACTTTGGTCTATAACGCCTCATTTAAGCTAAATTTTGCCACAGCAGCCGCTTCATCACTCCACAGCATTTGCCAGCAAAGCCGATTTGACTCATTTTCAGAGAAATACTGAATCCCAAAGTCATTCTGCTGCTAATTTCGCTGATTAAGCTTTTATTCACTTTACTTTCTGAATAGAACTGCGTAAAAATTTAGCCAAATATGTTCACTGTTAAAAAGTCATATTCTTTTAGAGTCTTGCCATTTTATGGATTTTAAGCTGACGGTTACACTTGCTCAGTTTTGGAGAGTTACATGAAAAAGTATCAATGCATCGTTTGTGGATGGATTTATGACGAGGCGGAAGGTTGGCCTCAAGACGGCATCGTGGCGGGAACCAAATGGGAAGATATCCCGGATGACTGGACCTGTCCAGATTGTGGCGTGTCTAAAGTCGATTTCGAAATGATCGAAGTCTGAGCACGCCCAGTTAAAGACCATGTCAATATGGTCTTTTTTTATGTCCTTTTTATCCTCATATAAAACAGCATGGAGCCCTACAGCATGGAAACGACTATGCATCCTATCGTTATTATTGGTTCAGGTATGGCAGGTTATGCTGTAGCACGTGAATTTCGCAAACTTAATCCAGAGCATGAACTGCGGATGATTTGCGCGGATGATGCGATAAATTATGCCAAACCTACCCTTTCCAATGCTTTGGTTGGCAAGAAAGCGCCTGAACAGATTGCATTGGGCGATGCTGCAAAAATGTCGGCACAACTGAATATGCGGATTGAACAGCAGACTTGGGTCAAAGCCATTCATCCGGAAGACCATCAGCTGGTACTTGAGAAAGATGGTCAGGAAAGCACCCAGAATTATTCCAAACTGGTCTTGGCGGTCGGTGCCAACCCGGTACGTTTAGCCATTTCCGGTGATGCCAGTGATGACATTCATGTGGTAAATAATTTAAGTGACTATAAGACGTTCCGCAGCAATCTGGCGGCACGTGAAGATAAACGCGTGGTGATTTTAGGCGCAGGCCTGATTGGCTGCGAATTTGCCAATGACCTGCAAAATACCGAGCATCAGGTCACAGTGATCGATCTGGCACCTCAACCGCTGGGCCGTTTATTACCTGAACATGTTGCAACGGCCTTCCAGAAAAACCTTGAAGAAACCGGCATTCATTTCGTCTTGGGCACCACGGTCGAGAAGGTCTCTCGTGCTGAAAATGGTGACTATTTGGTCATGCTGGCCAATGGTCAGTCTCTCGTTGCTGATGTGGTTTTGTCTGCGGTAGGTCTACAGCCGAATATCTCTTTGGCCAAACAGGCAGATGTTCATACCAGTCGTGGAATTTTAACCACGGCGCAACTGGAAACCAATCATGCCGATATTTATGCTGTAGGTGACTGTGCTGAAGTGAATGGTACCTTATTGCCTTATGTCATGCCCATCATGCAACAGGCGCGCGCGCTGGCAAAAACCCTGAATGGCGAACATACGGCTGTACATTATCCGGCTATGCCAGTGGCAGTGAAAACGCCTGCTGCACCTTTAACTGTCCTGCCTGCACCAGTCGATGTTGAGGTCACCTGGGAAACTGAAGAGCTGGAAGATGGCATGCTGGCCAAAGCCATCGACGGTAGCGGCACTTTACGTGGCTTTGTACTCTTGGGTGCAACTGCGGGCAAACAACGTCTGTCTTTGACCAAGCAGGTTCCTGACTTGATTCCTGCTGTGGTTTAGAGGTTTAATACTCAGGATATTTTTTAAACAAAATATCCTTTAATTAGGACAGCAATTATGCACAGCGCATTACAGTTTAATCTTTCTCCATATAGTTCTTTCATGCGTGAAACCAGAGTTGATCTGGGTAATGGTGTGGAATTACATGTCGAGGTGGGCGGAAATCCGGAACATCCTACGCTGCTCCTGATTATGGGACTGGGTGCGCAGGTACTGTACTGGCCTGACTTTTTTTGTAAATCATTGATTGATCAAGGTTTCCATCTGGTACGTTTTGATAATCGCGATATTGGCCTGTCTTCAAAAATCCATAACAAGGGCCCACGCTTGAACACCCTGAAAATGATGAGCCGTTTTGTGCTCGGTCTGGGCAATCAGGGGGCACCTTATGACCTGTATGATATGGCTGAAGATGTCAGTCTGCTGATTGAAAAAATGGGGCTGGATCAGGTTGATGTATTGGGTGCATCCATGGGTGGCATGATTGCCCAGATTCTGGCGGCACGCTATCCGGACAAAGTCAAAAAACTGGGTTTACTGTTTACCAGCAACAATCAGCCGCTGTTGCCACCGCCCTTTCCCAAGCAACTCTTTAGTTTGATTGACAAACCGGCTTCAACAGATGAAGATGGTATTGTAGATCATAGTCTAAAACTGTTTAACATCATCGGTTCGCCAGGTTATGTCAATCATCTGGAAGCGGTGCAGACCGCACGTAAATTATATAAACGAAGTTACTATCCTGCCGGTGTACTTCAACAGTTTTTAGCAATATTATGTACAGGTTCATTGCTGCAACTGAACAAGCAAATCAAGCAAGAGACCCTGGTGGTTCATGGTGCTCGTGATCGATTGCTGCCTCCTAGTCATGGCAAGGCCGTTGCAAAAGCGATTCCAGGGGCTAAATTTGAATTAATTGATGGAATGGGGCATGATATCCCACCGCATTTTATTCCATATCTTAGCGAATTATTTGCTGATCATTTTAAATCATAAACATTAGGACACTATGGCTGCACTACCCTCCTTAAGACAGCTGTCATACCTCGTAACACTGTCAGAGACGCTACATTTTACAGAAGCTGCTCGCCGCTCATTTGTCACCCAGTCAACTTTGTCTGGCGGCATTATGGAGCTGGAGCGTTTACTCGGTGGCGTACTTGTTGAACGCGACCGCCAGAATGTTCGTTTAACGCCTCTTGGTGAACAAGTGGTTGCACGCGCACGTGTTCTACTGGCTGATGCTCAGGACTTGATGCGCTTAAGTCGTGAGATGAGTGAACCCTTAACCGGTGATTTACATCTTGGCGTGATTCCTACGATTGCTCCCTTCCTGCTGTCACAGCTGCTAGAAGAAGTGCATAAACAATTACCAAAAATCCAGTTGCATCTGCATGAAGCACAAAGCGAGAAAATTGTAGAAAAACTGGAACATGGCAACCTGGATATGGTGGCCTTGGCGCTGCCTTTCGATACACGTGGCCTGAAAGTGGCCGAGATTGCCAAAGAGAATCTGTATCTGGTTTATCAAAAATCAGATCAACACGCTGCACAAGCGAATTCTCTGGAAGATCTGGATCTGTCTCGCCTGATGTTACTTGAGGAAGGTCATTGCTTACGTGATCATGCCCTGAGTGCCTGCCCGATTGGCGAGCGTAAAAATGATCATCGTTTAAAAGCTAGCTCTTTGCCGACTTTAATCGAAATGGTCTCTGCAAATCTTGGTTTTACTTTATTGCCAGAAATTGCGATTTATACCAATATGATCAAAGCCAACCCTGAGATTCTGGTCAAGCCAATCAACTCTGCGCCAAGTCGCACCCTGGCATTGGTGACGCGTAAAAGTACGCCGCTACAAAGCGAGTTTGATGTGTTATTACAGATTTTCCAAAAAATCACTCAGCACAATGCTGCTTGAGCTAAAATTTTAGATGATTAAAAGGAGCACACCCGTTGCTCCTTTTTTTATATCTCAAAGTGGATATAACCAACCATCATAGACCTGCTAAAGTCTCAAGCTGACTGTTAATGTCATCGGTTTTAATCTGTAATAAATGCTATTTAAGACGAAGATGAGGTGATTATCGTTAAATCCCTATTTTTTGGGATATTCATTTTATTTTGCTTCATCCACAGTATAGCCTTCTCTTAGAATCAACAGGATTGAGCTTATTGGCTGCCCTCTTGCCTGCACCGGTTTTAGTCATCGCTTCATCTACTGACCTGAACCTGTCCAAAACTCAGACTGTACTGCAACAACTGGGCTATCAACCAGATATGCTGCTGTATGCAGACAATTTCCAATCTGCACAAGAGATGATTGCCGAACATCTACCTAACTTGATTCTTTATCACCTGACAGAAGCCTCACAGATTCATTTCATCGGCCAGATGAAACGGCATACCCCAAGTACACCTGTAGTTGCCGTACTCAAGAGTGAATCCACAGCACTCATTTATTCAGCA
This sequence comes from Acinetobacter sp. YH12100, assembly GCF_013419135.1. Taxonomy (NCBI): domain Bacteria; kingdom Pseudomonadati; phylum Pseudomonadota; class Gammaproteobacteria; order Moraxellales; family Moraxellaceae; genus Acinetobacter; species Acinetobacter sp. YH12100. The sequence goes on from NZ_VPAQ01000001.1 coordinate 329,124, forward strand.
ATCTTATCTGGTGCAAATAGCTATATCCAACCTCAGGCTTCATTCATCCAGTTTGCTGAAAGCCTGAAAATTGTCTTGCGCGGCGGTGCCTATATCCATGCTGAACTGGCAGAACATATCCTGTACCAGCTCACTGGGAAACCCTGTCTCAAGGTAACCGAATTGCAGCTCTTACGCTTACTCAGCCAGCAAAAACCCCCAGTAGACATACAGCACCAGCTCCAGCTGACTGATTATCAAATGTATGCCCAGGTCAAACAGATCTATCGCAAAATGCTGATATCCTCTGATTAAAACCCTTGAATGCTATTTTCTGGATAAAAAAGAGGCTGAATTTTCAGCCTCTTGAGAGCATTTATTTAAACAAGTCCAATAAAATGCGTTGAGCATTATGTGGCTTTTCACCTTCTTGCAGCTGTGCCCGCAGCCAGGTTCCATCCCCTTGTAATAACCAGGATTGCTGATTATCTTTCAGATAGTTAAGTAGCCCCTGTTGATAGATGCGTTTTTTCAACGCTTCATCTTCTACTGGGAAGCAGGCTTCGACCCGGTTAAACAGGTTACGATCCATCCAGTCTGCGCTTGAACAGTAAACCCGTGCATTACCGTTATTGCTGAAATAATACACGCGGGTATGTTCTAGGAAACGCCCGACAATCGAACGTACCCGAATATTTTCAGACAAACCTGGCAATCCCGGACGCAAACTACAAATCGAGCGGATAATCAGGTCAATTTGTACCCCCGCCTGAGAAGCTTCATAGAGTTTATTGATCAACTGCATCTCGGTCAGCGCATTAACTTTGACAATAATCTGCGCCGGCTTGCCTGCCTTGGCATTCACGATTTCATTATCAATATAATTAATGAGTTGGGTATGTAAGGTAAATGGCGCATGTAACAGCTTTTTCAGCTTGGCCATTTTTCCCATACCGGTCAGCTCCTGAAAGATACGGTGCACATCTTCACACAGGTCTTTATCCGTGGTGAGCAAACCATAATCGGTATAGATTCGCGCATTGCCGGCATGATAGTTGCCGGTTCCCAGATGCACATAGCGCACCAGTTTATTATTTTCCCGGCGTACCACCAGAATCATTTTGGCATGGGTTTTATAGCCAACGATGCCATAGACCACTACCGCACCGGCTTCTTGCAGGACATTGGCCACTTCGATATTGGATTCTTCATCGAAACGTGCACGCAATTCAATCACGGCCGTGACTTCCTTGCCATTGCGGGCAGCTTCCGCCAGCACCTGCACGATTTCAGAATCCGGGCCACTGCGGTACAAGGTCTGTTTGATCGCCAGCACTTGTGGATCACGTGCAGCTTCACGCAACAATGAAATGACCGGTGCAAAAGACTCAAACGGATGATGCAGCAAGATATCCTGTTTTTGCATGGCACTAAAAATATTTTCAGATTTTTTTAGTACTTTGGGAATGATCGGGGTATGTGAATCATAGCGTAAATGCGGGCGCTTGAAATTAGACAATAAGCGCGCCAGATTAACTGGGCCTGCGACTTTATAAAGCTGCTCTTCTTCCAGATCAAATTCATTCAGCAGATATTCATAAATATGCTGCGGACAGTTTTCTGTCACTTCCAGACGTACAGCACGGCCAAAACGGCGTGAACTGAGTTCGCCTTTAAGCGCCTTAGCCAAATCTTCAACATCTTCATTCAGGGCCAGATCGGCATTACGCGTGACACGGAACTGATAGCAACCGGTCGCTGTCATGCCCGGGAACAGATCCGAAACATGTTCATGAATAATCGCGGACAGCATCACATGATGCTCTTTGCCATCGGTTAATTCATCTGGCAGACGTACCACGCGTGGTAACGAACGTGGCGCTGGCACCACAGCCAGATCAATCTGACGGCCAAAGGCATCTTTACCTTCGAGAGTCACAATAAAGTTCAGTGATTTATTCACCAGACGTGGAAACGGATGTGCAGGGTCTAGGCTAATTGGCGTCAGGACGGGCGCAACCTGTTCCTGAAAATATTTTTTCACCCAGGCCGATTGTGCCGGAGTCAGTTCACCACGGCGCAAGAAACAGATATCTTCCTCACGCAGTTTTGGCAAAATTTCTTCATTTAAAATACGGTACTGGCGTTCAATCGCAGTATGTGCAGTTTTGGAAATCTGTTCCAGCACCTGCTTTGGGGTCAGGCCATCCGGACTGCGACTTTCATTGTCCAAATCTAACTGTTCCATCATTCCTGCGACCCGAATCTCAAAAAATTCGTCCAGATTACGCGAGAAAATTAACAGGAAATTCATGCGTTCAAGCAAGGGATGTAAAGGATCGACAGCCTGTTCCAGGACGCGTAAATGGAAGTCTAAAATAGACAGTTCACGATTTATATAACGATCATTATATGTATATTCGGGCTGTGCTGAAGTAGTGCTGGCTGCCGTATTCATATCAAACCTATGCGGATTTAAAATTGTGCTTATCAGTTCAAGTATGCTTCAAATTGATGACAATTTCATAAAAAAAAGCCCAAAAACTGGGCTTTTTCTTTAAATAATTATTTAAGGCAATTCTGCATAACGCATATAACGCTGAATCATGCGCTTGCGTGCATTTAAGGCAGAGGAGTTGCGATGATCCTGAAAATATTTTGGATTGGTCAGAATGGCCGCCAGAAAGATCGCTTGATCCTGAGTCAGGCTTTGCGCAGTTTTGCCAAAATAATGTTTGGCTGCGGCTTCTACGCCATAGATATTGTCACCAAATTCAATCGAGTTTAAATAGACTTCCAGAATCCGCTGTTTCGACCACATGCGTTCCATCATCCAGGTGGCCACCGCTTCCTGGCCTTTACGTACAAATGAACGCTTATTAACCAGAAATAGGTTTTTCGCCAATTGCTGGGAAATGGTAGACCCCCCAGCCACCACCCGGCCCTGATCCCGGTTTTTATTCAGCGCAGTTTGAATGCCGTCCCAGTCAAAACCATGGTGATGAATGAATTTTCCATCTTCTGCAGTGACAATGGCACGTTTCAGATTCAGGCTGATCTCATCATAGGGACGCCATTGATGTTGAATGGCTTTGGAAGGTTCCGTCCAGTAATCAATCCGCATCATCATGGTGGTATTGACCGGATTGGTTCGCCACCAGGCCAGACTGGCAAAGATCCACAATTGAATCAGTAAAATCACACTGACGATGACTAATATCGTGCGGATCAGAAAGGCTTTCATGTCAGTGCGTTACTCCTGAAAATTTGATTTTTCGTGTTAAGCTTATTCGAAATATACAATCACAGCAAAAAAAATAGCATGTCTAAATACGCTCCCCCTGTCGTACACCGCAAACTTGAAATGCAGCTCTGGTGGATCACGGCCATTTTAATCGCGATTAATGTCGGATTATTTGGCTGGCAGGCCATCAATGGTATGGATATCAGCCAGCCGAGTACCCGAGATGCGATTCTCTGGGGTGCCGATTATGCACCTTTAACCTATTTAGCGGAACCCATGCGTTTGTTTAGCAGCATGTTTTTCCATTTTGGCCTGATTCACCTGATGTTGAATATGTGGGCCTTGTATATTTTTGGTAGTGTTGCCGAACAACTGTTTGGCCGGATGTATTTTATTGGCTTATACCTGTGTGCCGGCTTAATGGGCAGTTTGCTCAGTGGCTATATGAACATTCAGGACAGCTATGATCTGATTGCAGGGGGTGTGGCCAACCCAAGTTTATTGCCGGCGGTCAGTGCCGGTGCATCCGGTGCGGTGATGGGACTCGGCGCTTCACTGACGGTATTGGCCCTGTTGCCGATGCTGCCCCAGCAACGTTTTATTCTAGATAAAAAGACCTTGGTGATGGTGATGGGTCTGAACCTGGCCATGGGCTTTATGATCAGCGGAATCAACAATGCCGCACATATTGGTGGCATGTTGATGGGCGCTTTTTTAACCTTGCTGTGGTATGCCGGACAAAAAATGCAGCGTAGCCGCCTGATCAACCTGATCGCTTTAGTGATTGGTTTTGGCCTCTGTGTGCTGCTTTATCAACATAACTTGGCCTTGATCGAAGCAATTCGCCCACTGTGGCAAGAGATTCTCGACCTGATGCGACAACAATTGCAGCTTTAAATCATTGCCGCTTTAAATACCAGCGAATTTAAAAAGCCATGGAGATGAATCTTACTGATTCATCTCGCGCAAGCTTTGTAAGGGCGGAATGTCCGACAGATAGCTCAGACGATAACGGCCAATCAGCGCACATAACACAGTCATGAAAATCGGCAGGATAATCCAGATTTCCCAGTGTGGCTGAATCATTAAATCCATACGATAACTGGCGATTGCGCTAATCACTTCGGCAAACAGACAGGAAACCACTCCGGCAAACAGTCCGATAAAACCAATTTCCAGACTCATCATGGTTTTCAGTTTTTGTTTGGAGCTGCCAAATGACCGTAGCAAGGCCACTTCACGTTTGCGTTCATCCATGAGCAGGTTCAGACAAGCCATCAGTACCAGAAAACCGGAGATACTAACCAGCACGGCCAGAATCGTCACGATCTGCACCAGTACATTCACAATACGCTTGATCTCTTCCAGAATCAGGCTGACATCAATAAATACCGTATTGGAAAATTGCTGGATCACAGACACCAGTTTGTCCTTATCTTGTTCCGGCACATAGAAACTGCCCAGATAACTTCCGGCATTGGCATCCATGCTATTCGGGGCAAAAATAAAGAAGAAATTCGGACTAAAACTTTCCCACTCGACCGTTCTTAAATTGATGACCTTCGCTTCCAGCACACCTTCAGGCAGACTGAAACTGAGCTTGTCGCCAATCTTGATACCTAATTCTTCAGCAGTATTGGCTTCGACCGATACCGTGCCGACCTGTTGCAAAACTGCGTCACCACGAATAATCACATTATCCTGTGGATAGCTGTCGGACTGGGTCAGGTTCAGCTCGCGTTTTAAAGTATTATTGCTTTTGACTAATTCTGGAGCAAAAGGCTGATCATTTTTAGCCACCAGACGCCCACGAACGTTCGGATAAAGTGGTGTACTTTTCCAGCCATTCTGCTCAATTTGAGCTTTTAGGTCTGGCATGTCAAACGGCGGCAAACCATACACAAACTGATTTGGTGTACCTTGCGGCAACTGTTGCTGCCAACGCTCTAATAGGTCTGTGCGCAATACGGCTAATACTGTAATCAGACTGAGACCCAAGGCCAAAGCGGTAATCTGTAAGGCTGTTTGAGATGGTGTTCGTACATAGGCTGACAGATTCAATTTCTGATTGCGCAGCAGTTTTAAGATCAACCATACCGTCAGATACAACACTGCACATAACACAATAATCGCGCCAATTACCCAGGCAGTCAGGAGCAGATTTTCGGTTAGAATCACGCTAAAAATAATCAGGCTCAGCGTTCCGGTCAGCAGCATCCACAGCATGGATTGCACTGATTTTTCCTGCTGGCGAATTACTCGAATTGGTGGCGTGTTCAACAGTTGCAATAGGCTCGGCATGACAAAGCCCAACAGCACCACCGCACTGGTCAGCATCGCGACTGGTAATGGCCCGAGCAGCATCGCCATAGCAGAGAATTCAATTTCTAAGTTGGGAATCAGTTGCAGCATTAACTGTAATAACCCATAACCCAGACCAATGCCGATCACTGTACCAATCGACATGGCAATCAGCAGTACTGTGCCGAGCAAGGCCAGATAAGCCGATAAAATCTGCTGTTTGGTCGCACCGATACAACGCATCAAGGCAATATGATCTTGATTCTGCTGGACATAACGCTGCGCAGTGAGAGCAATCGCGATACCACATAATAGAATGGTCAGAATATTGGCCAGTTGCAGGAAGGTATCCAGGTTGGCAATCGGCTTCATTAAGCGGGTATTGCCCTCACTGGCATTGCGTAACCGGAGACTGCTTTGCTCTTCAAATTCCTGTCCCTGCACTTCTGCTGGCGTTTCAGCCGAGCCGTTTTCGGATTTGAGCTGCTGCTTAAATAAAGCTTCATATTCTTGCGTACTGTCTGGAGAACCCGCCATGAGCAAGCGATATTCAATCCGGCTACCCACCTGAATCGCATTGGTTCGCGCCACATCCGCCTGGGAGATAATCACCGTTGGCGAAAAGCCAGAAAATCCGAGCTCCTGATTAGAATCCTGTTCAATCTTGGCTGTGACTTTAAACGCCGCATCGGCAATATTCAGCTGATCGCCCAGTTTGACTTTGAGCAGGTCCATAGCCCGTGGACTGAGCCAGATTTCACCCGATTGAATCTTCGTTTTTGCAGGTTGCAGCTGCAGCTCGCCACGCAAGGGAAAAGCCTGATCAATGGCTTTGACATTGACCATGACAAACTGTTCATCGGTATAGGCCATGGTGCTAAAGAAAGTGACTTCTGACTGCTGTAAATCCAGCTGTTTGGCCTGATCACGCCATTCTTTTGGTAGAGGCTCATTGTCCGAAAGTACCAGATCACCGGCCAGCATTTCTGCGGCCTGCAAGGCCACTGCATTTTGAATCTGTTCATTGCTAAACTTGAGTGCTGTTGTTGCACTGATCGCCAGCGTTAAGGCAATAATTAACAGATAAATTCCGGTACTTTTAAAACTTTGTGTGAGTAGAGGACGAAATAAAGGGTTCATCTCATCCTCCACTCGGATGTTCAATCAGCTGGCCATTCAGCAGTTCAAAATGTCGCTGGCATTGCTGTGCCAGTTTGCGGTCATGCGTCACCAGCACCAAGGTCGTACCCAGTTCCCGATTCAACTGAAACAAAAGCTGTTCAATTTCCTTGGCAGTTTCACCGTCGAGATTGCCTGTGGGTTCATCGGCAAAAATAATTTTCGGTTCACTGACCAATGCCCGGGCAATCGCGACACGCTGCTGCTCCCCGCCAGACAGGACTTTCGGGGTTTGTTGTGCCTGCCGATCCAGACCAACTTTATGCAGTAGCGCCAAGGCTTTTTGTTCAGCTTCTGCATATTTGAAACTGGGCTGTAAACGCAGTGGCAACATGACATTTTCAAGGGCAGTCAGATGTGGCAAGAGCTGAAAAGACTGAAACACAAACCCGATATTTTTCAGGCGCACCAACGCACGTTGTTCTTCATTCAAGGTAGAAACCGACTCGCCACTGACGATGAGCTGGCCTGAACTGGCCTGATCCAGCGTTGCCAGAATGCCTAGCAATGTGGATTTTCCCGAGCCGGAACGACCGGTAATTGCCACCTGCTCGCCTGCCATAATCTCCAGATCAAGATCCTCAAAAATAGTCAGCTGTTTTTGTGAAAGTTGTATCTTTTGTGTCAATTTCTGGGCAGAAATAATCGCCTGTGGCATGATGTTCGAATCGTTGCTACTTTGAATCATACGTGTCCTATATGAAAGATCTTAATCAGAAAACTCGGGTATTGTCTTACTTGTTTTTGCTCAGTCTGTGCCTGTTACCGCTCGGAGTATCAGCAAAGACGATTATGATTTTAGGTGATAGTTTAAGTGCTGGTTACGGTATTCAGCCACAACAAGGCTGGGTACATTTATTACAAAAGCGTTTAGAGCAACAGTATCCGAAACAGCATAAAGTGGTCAATGCAAGTGTCAGTGGAGAAACCACCAGTGGAGCGCTGGCCAGAATGCCGAAACTGTTGCAGACGCATCGTCCAGACCTTGTGGTGATTGAGTTGGGGGGTAATGACGGCTTACGCGGACAGCCGCCGCAAATGATTCAAAAAAATTTAGCCAGCCTGATTCAGCAAAGCCAGAAAGCCAAGGCCAAAGTCGTGGTATTTGGTATGAAGATGCCGCCTAATTATGGACAGGCCTATAGCAAGGCCTTTGAAAATAATTATAAGGTAGTGAGCCAGCAATATAAGGTGAAATTGTTACCGTTCTTTATGCAGGGTGTGGCCGGCAATAAAACCCTGATGCAAAAGGATCTGATTCATCCAAATGCCAAGGCACAAACCATCCTGCTAAATAATGCCTATCCATACATTAAAGGCGCTTTATAAAGCGCCTTTAAGTTATTTTAGATTGTATTTAAATAAATTTTGCCTAAAAATCAAAGAACAATACTTCACCTGTTTCCAGTGAATATTCAGCACCGACCACTTTGAGTTGTCCTTGCCCAATCAGGTTTTCTAATACTGCTGAACCATGACGTAGTTGGTTAACCGATGCAAATACGTTAGAACGCACGGCATGCTTGGACAATTTTGCCAAGTCATTTTTCAGTTCAGTTTGCATTAAGGTTTCAACAGAAGGACGTACTCGATTTACAATCGACATCAGGTTTGCCGACGGCGGGCAATCTGGGCACATTAAGGTATCAATGGTGGCCTGGATCGCGCCACAATGACTATGACCTAAGACTACAACAATAGCGCAGTCATAGCGTTCCGCCGCAAATTCAACACTCCCGACCTGTGATGGTGCGACAATATTGCCTGCAACACGAATCACAAAAAGATCACCGAGACCCTGATCAAAAACCATTTCAGCCGGGACACGCGAATCTGAACAGCCCAGTACAATTGCAAATGGGTTCTGATCCTCTGCCATTTCTGCGCGCTGTTGGTGGCTCAGTTGTTTTGGATGCGAGGTATCACCGCTGACAAAACGTTGGTTCCCTTGTTTAAGACGTTCTAAAGCTTCTTGAGCTGTGAGCATTCTTTTCTATCACCGATGTTTTAGTTGCAATATTTTACTGCCAGTTTTTTTGAATGTCACTTGCAAAAAATCTTAGCTGCTTAAATTTTTAACATTTATCTAATTTCATTTCAGCAGGGATTTTGTGTGCAGCACATCACATTTTAAAATCATTCAATGCTGTTCAGCAAAAAACTAATGGGTGACAAGCGCCAGGATTGATTTAAAATAGAATGAAGAATAATGTTTTTATTTGACTGAAATAGCAAATTTACAACATGGAAGTATTTGAGCAATTTGCTCGCTGTGTATTTTTTGGGGAATGTGCCAATGAAGAAAATAATAAAGTTGCGCTCGAAAATAATCTGCTCGACCTTAGTCGCGTTTACGATGGCATTGCCGAGCTTTGCACATAGTCAATATATGTTTAGCCAGCCGAATGAAAAGCCTGCCAAAATATTACAACAACATCTGCTGCAGGAACGAACACAGGCTGGACTTCAATCCAAGACACTTAAAATCGGTGATGTGACCTGGAGCTACAGTGAAGGTGGTGCAAAGAACAAGCCTTCAATTCTGCTGATTCATGGTCTGGCAGGAACGCGAGATAACTGGAATCGGGTCGCACAGTTTCTGACTCCACATTATCATGTGATTATTCCTGACTTGCCGAGCAACGGCGATACCAAGGTTCCGGAGAATTTCGATGTTTCTGTGCCCAATGTGACTTTTCAGATGCGTTTATTCATTGAAACCTTAAATGTAGACGAGAATTTACATATTGCCGGACATTCCCTGGGGGGATCGATTGCCACGGTCTATGCCTCACAATATCCATTCGATACGCAAAGCCTATTTTTAATCAATAGTGCCGGCCTGTATAAAATGGGCAATACGCCCTATACCAAAGACCCGCAAGCCCTAAAAGACCTAATCGTCAGCAAGCCCGGTGATCTGCAAGATGTCTCCAGACAGCTGATGCAGAACCCGCCGGTGATTCCTTATCAGCTCCAGTATGCACAGGAAAAACTGCTGATTTCACGTTCTGAGCAGACCAGTAAATCGATTGATCAGGTCGTGATGCTGAACCGGATTTATACACCAGAAACCTTTGCCCGCCTGACCCGCACAGTTGAAGCACCGACCTTGATTTTATGGGGCAGACAGGACCGGATCATCAATGTCGAAGTGGTTAAAGAACTGCATGCCCTGTTGAAACGTGCCGAAACGCCGGTGATTCTGAACAATGTCGGGCATATGCCGATTCTGGAAGCAGAAAAACAGGTGGCACAACATTATTTGCCTTTTCTGGCCAAGACCCAGACCCTAAAAAACCCGCTTGCTGATAAACTCATTCCTTTAAATTAAGTTTCAGAGCCGTTATGCAGAAACACCCGATGATTGAGCAGTTGATCGATGCTCAACTTGATTTTCTCGATCAGGCATTTTCTCAATCTGAAACGATTCAAACTGAGTTTCATGCGTTTTATCTGTGGTTGCGTAAACAGAACCTGAAAGATCTATGGAGCTGTGATCTGATTCATCAGCTTTTACAAAAACAGATTCTGGATACTGCTGCCAGCAGCTTTCTGATTGAGCAGATTGCTGAGCATATCCGTTTTGCACTGGTACATCCGGCCAACGATACGACCAAAATTGCCGATGTGATTCCAGTCCTGACCGTGGATAAAATCGCACAATATGTTGCCAGTAAAAGTGGCCATCGTCAGCGTCTGATTAAGACCGTCGTGAATAATCCGGCATTTTCGGCCATGATCACGCAACTGATCCAGCATTCCATTCAGGATTATCTGGATAATTCTGTCATCGCTAAAAACGTGCCCGGGGTTTCCCGTTTTATGAAAATGGGCAAGTCGGTACTGGAAAATGTCACCGATACGGATCTGGACAGTACTATTGCGCGTTATCTGCAAAAGAATATTTTAAAACTGAGCCAGATGAGTGAACATGTGCTGAACCAGCACTTTGATGATGAAAAACTCTATCATTTTCAGGCCAATCTCTGGCATAAAATTAAAGATATGCCGGTATCGGTATTGAAAAATTATATTGAGCTTCAGGATTTAAATCAGACAGTCGGTTTAGGACATGAGATCTGGGATCATTTGCGTCAGACGGATTATCTAAAACAGCAAGTTCATGATGGAGTTCATACCTGGTATGTACGCAATCAGGAACATACTTTTGACAGCTTGCTGCGTGATCTGAATATTGATGAAGCCTTAATCCAGCATGAGTTACAGCAATTGTTGAACCCGATCATTCAACAGATGGTTTCACAAGGTCATTTACGTGAACGTACACGCAGATATCTGGAACAGTTTTATTATTCAGAAGATACTTTGAAGATTCTTAAAGTATAAAGTTTAAAAGCCGCTCGAGAGCGGCTTTTAAATTGTTTAGAAATTATAAGTCAGTCCGACAAAGACTTCCTGACGATCCAGATAATAATCATTTGAAGCATTTACTAATTTTTTATCAAATAAATTATTGAGACCACCTCGAACAGTCACTTGATCGTTCACTTCATAATTCGCAGATAAGTTAAATACCGTATGTGGTTTTTGCATCACTACCGTATCTTCAATACTTGCCGTATATTGTTCACCGGTATATTGCGCTGCAAGTTCCAATGAAAGTGGATCAGTGGGAGTCCAGTTGAGTGCACTATAAACGGATAACTCGGGAATCGTTGAAAGATTTCTGCCAGTCACTAAGTTTTTTGATTCAAAATAATAGGTTGCATTGGTCTTCCAGCTTAAATTCTCTAAAAGTGGTAATGCCACACTTGCTTCCAAGCCCCGTACACGCGCTTTTTCAGCATTTTGATATTGTGTCCACCACACCCCATTAATTTCTCCTAAAGCACGATATTCAATTTTATTTTTAAAATCTGTGTGGAAATAAGTTAAACCGAGATCAAAATCATTTTGAGCAAAATTAAATCCAAGTTCATAGTTGGTACTTTCTTCAGGCTGCAGGTCTGCATTACCCGCCATATAACATCCGCCCGATACATAGCCTAAAGGTTTCAAGGATGTACATCCATTCCCCCCTGAACGCGTCGCTGCACCTGCAGTATTCTCTTTGAGTGAAGGAGCTCTAAAGCCCTGAGCAACACCACCTTTAATGGTCAATGCATCATTTGGTTGCACCACCAAATAAGCACGTGGACTATTATGTGTGCCAAATTTATCGTGATGATCAAAACGATTACCAAGGGTCAAATTGACTTGATCATTAAAAACAATTTTATCTTCAACGAACAATGCCCAAGTATCTCCTTCTAGCTCTGAACCATATTCTTTGCCGTCATAACTTGGAATAGCCAGCCCAATATTACGGGTATTAACCAGTTCTTCTGATTTCCATTGACCTCCCACTGTCGCAACATGCTCCACACCTAATTTAAACGGAATATTGAGATTAGCTTCTACAATGCTTTCCTTGGATTTTTGTGTGGTCGGCCCAGTCTCTGTCACCTGACTTTGATCATAATCATTGTAGTAAGCCGTAATTTTTGAATCACCAAAACCCCATTGAGCATCATGTGATAGAGACACTGAACGATGTTCTAACTCAGATGGACCCCATGCTAATAAAGCCTGTTCTTTACCATCCACCACCTGAGGCGTGGTCGAGGCATTATTCTCTTGCAAGCCATAACCCAGCTCTAAAGATAAGCTATGAATATCGTTCGGCGTATAATCAAACTTTAAGTTCGCATTCTGATCACGACTACCCGATTGTCCGGTTGCTTTACTTCCTGCCATTCCGGGAAGATTACGGTCAGAGGTTTGATAGCCTTGATCCGCTTCCTGTTCAGTGATCCCGACTGTGGCACGCATACCTAGTGTATCGGTTAAAGGGCCATATCCCACGAGTCCTGATTGAATGGTTAGGCCCAAATCAGAAGATGTAGTCGGCACAGTATGATTTAAGGTAAAAGACCCTCCCCATTCTGAAGGGATTTTTTTGGTAATGATATTGATCACGCCACCCATCGCATCAGAACCATATAAAGAAGACATTGGCCCACGTACGACCTCAATGCGTTCAATCATTTCTGGTCTAACCCAGTTTAGATCTTGATGACCCAAGTTTGCACGATAGTTGGTATCTCTGGATGAACCTACACGTTTTCCATCAATTAAGATAAGTGTGTAATTTTCAGGCATGCCACGTAATTGAATTTTTGAGCCAGCCCCATTTGAACTAAGTCCCCCTGTTACACCAGGTACACGTTTTAAAATATCTGCCAGACTTGAAACGGGTTGTTTTTGAATTTCTTCGGCAGTAATGACACTAATTGAAGCTGGGGCAGATTTAACATCCACCGCCTGCCCACTCGCAGTCACCACAATCGTTTGTAACTTGGTCGCATCAGCCTGTACGATTCCCTCTTTTTCTTCAGTAACTTGGTCTTGCGCTTGGACTGAAACAGTCATTGCTGTAAATACTGCGAAAGCTAAAGTTGTTTTTAAGAAGGGCTTATTCATACCTTGCGCGTCCTAAGAGTTATGAAGAGATCATGTTTATTCGGTTGCGAAGTGTAACAGGGATTTCCACAAATGCAATTAATATTGATAATTATTATCATTAGCATTTATTGTTATTTTCATCATGATTTCTGATAGGAGCTTAAAAAGGCATAAAAAAAGCCGCTTAAGGCGGCTTTTTTATTCACGATAAATTAGAATTTGATATTCATACCAACAGTGTAACGACGTCCATCAAGTACAATATCATGGTCACCATTGGTAATTTCTTTATTGGCAATATTGTAAATACCAGCCATGAGACTTAATTTATCAGTTGCTTTAAATACGGCACCTGCATCAAAAGTACCATATCCTGGTGTTCCATTATCCATAGCAGTACGGCTTAAATAATCACTTGTTTTGCCACGATAATTATAGTCCATCCAAGTATTCCAAGTATCTGAAACCTCATAATCAAGACCGATGTTTAGCATATGTTTTGGCATTTTATTTAAAGGCTGACCTTTAAATTCACCACTTTTTTGCTCAGATTTTGTATAGGTATAACTTGTACTCGCATGAAAATTATCAAGTAAATCATAATCTAAAGTGAATTCAGCACCTTTCATTTCCGCTTCAGAAACGTTCTTCATTTGGCTTACAAATCGATATGGCTTGCCATTTGCAGAACATTTCCATAGTTCAACAGGAGAACTATTATCGGTCCCCGGTGTTTCACATAAACGATCTTCTACAATTTTGTCTTTAAAATCAGATTTAAAGACCATTAAACTGCTCGTTAAACCAAGCTCAGGGGCTGAATAGTTAAATCCAAATTCATAGCTGGTGCTTTTCTCTGGAGACAAATCAGGATTACCAATGATCACAGCACTGCCTTTTCCGGTTCTGCTACCAAATCCTTCTGAAATTTGGCTAATCGTTGGTTGTTTATAGCCTGTACTTACGCCACCTTTTAAGGTGAAAGTATCAGTTAAATGATAAACACCATAGACACGCGGTGTAATTTCACCACCAAAATATTCGTCTTTATTGTAGCGAGCGCCCACAGTTAAAGCGAAATTATCGGTAAGACTCCACTCATTTTCTGCGTATAAAGCAAATAACCATCGATCGAGAGCCGTCACCCCTGTAATACTGGCTAAACCATTAGTGGTATCGGTAATTTTTTCTTTTTGATATTGGCCACCCACTGTTAAAGCATGATTGCCCAAGAAAAAAGAACCTTGTGTATTAAAGACTTTTAGTTCTTCATTTTTTTTGTCGGCGACAGCACCACTATAAACTTTTTTAGTCGTTTCATCTTGATAATACGAATCGAGGGTAAAATTATCGTAGCGTGCTTTATGCGTTAAGGTATATAGATTTTTTTCGTTTTCATTAATTGATGCTTGAGTTGCAACACCCACACTTTTACCCAGTGTTGTTGTGTACTGTTGACCCATATAGTCATATCTCAAACCAATGTCGTTATATTCATCGACATTCCAAACTAGTTCAGTACCAAGCTTTCTCACTTTCTTCTCAGATTCACTTGAACCAGATTTTTGCCCTTCTCCACCAATATAGTCACTTTCATCATTGCCTTGGAAATTACCATCTAGACTTAAAGATAATTTATCTTTAATTAATGGACCTGTGACATACATGCTCACGCCATAGCTATCATTTGCGTAATCATTATCAGATTTCGTATATTCAGGAGAAATACTTCCATGCCAATGACTAGAAGATGCTTTTTTAGTGATGATGTTGATCACACCACCCATGGCATCTGAACCATAAAGTGATGACATTGGACCACGCACGACTTCTACTCGTTCAATCATGTCAATTGGTGGTAAATATGCACCAATTTTCCCGCCGTCTGTACCATTGCCATTAACTGCTCTACCCGCACTTACTGGTCTGCCATCAACAAGGTACTTTGTATAAGCTGCGCCCATACCTCGAATGGTAATTTCTTTGTTATTTCCGCCACCTTGAACGGATACACCTGGCATATTTTTTACAGCATCAATGACATCTGTATATGATTTTTTTTGTAATTCTTCTGCCGTAATGACTGAAATTGAAGCAGGTGCATCAGCAATATTTTGTTCAAAACCGCCCGCTGTGGTCACCACAATCGTTTGTAATTTGGTCGCATCAGCCTGTACGATTCCCTCTTTTTCTTCAGTAACTTGGTCTTGCGCTTGGACTGAAACAGTCATTGCTGTAAATACTGCGAAAGCTAAAGTTGTTTTTAAGAAGGGCTTATTCATACCTTGCACGTCCTAAGAGTTATGAAGAGATCATGTTTATTCGGTTGCGAAGTGTAACAGGGATTTCCACAAATGCAATTACTATTGATAATTATTATTATTAACATTTATTAAACTTAAAGCCAGATATAAAAAAACCTCGAAAGTTCGAGGTTTTTTAGAATGCGATAAATGAACTGTTCTATAGAACAGCTTATTTCATATACGCACCTTCAGATTGGCTATGATCCGTTTCATCAACGACATGCATCAATTCAGGAATATGCTGCTTTAGCGTGGTTTCTACCCCTTGTTTCAAGGTGATATCAATCGCTGAACAACCCTGGCAACCACCGCCAAATTTAAGCACCGCTGTTAAGCCATGCTCTGGGTCTTCTTTGACTTCAACCAGTGCACAGTTACCGCCATGCCCTGCCAGACCCGGGTTAATTTCAGACTGCAATACATAGGTAATACGCTCTTCTACCGATGCATCTGGCCCCACACGTGGCACTTTAGAGTTCGGTGCACGGAAGGTCAGCTGACCACCAAAACGGTCTTTGTTGTAGTCAATCACGGCATCAAGTAAATACGGAATAGATGGCGAGTCGATAAAAGCAGGGAACTCAGGATATTCCTGCTTATAATCTGTCGGCACAACTTCATCAGGTGCACTATAGGCCATGCAACATTCAGCGCGAGGAGTACCCGGATGTTCTACAAAAACACGCACACCAATACCCGGGGTGTTCTGTTTATCCAGTAAATCCTTTAAATACTCTTGTGCTGTTGGTGTAATCAATAAGTTGGGAATTTCACCAACAACTGGAGTGCTGCTGTTCTCAGTCGACATAACAATAATTTCCTCAAGCTCAGACGGCTATTTTAACTGAAGATCGGGGGGAATTTTTAAAAATCAACTAAAATTGTCGGATTTATTATAAAAGTACAACTTTAGTGCAATTTTAATGGCATGATAATTGGCAAATAGGCACCATTAGAATTACTTTATATGCTTGATTTACCTTTTAATCACACCGTTACCATTATTCTGATCACCTGTATTGTGTCCTTTATTGCCTTCTCTAAAGAGACGGTGATGAATCGCCTGATTTTCTGGCCACCGGCACTGCAACGTGGACAATATGACCGCTTTATTAGCCATGGTTTTATTCACGCCGATGGAACTCACCTGCTATTCAATATGATTACCCTGTTCTTTTTTGGCAGTGTGATCGAGAGCTTTTATCGTCAGTATTTATATGATCTGGGTTTTATTCTGTTCTATCTGGGCGGTCTGATTGCAGCTATTATTCCAAGTTATCTGACCCATAAAAATAATCCGCGTTGGGCGAGCCTTGGTGCATCAGGTGCAGTCTCTGCAGTGCTGTTTGCCTATATTCTGTTTGAGCCGTGGAAGCTGATTTTTGTGTTCTTTATACCGGTTCCTGCGATTATTTTTGCCGTGCTCTATGTGGCCTATAGCATCTGGTCAGGCAAAAAAGGCAATAGCAACATTAATCATAGCGCGCATTTGTGGGGAGCAGCCTACGGCGTGATCATGACCATTATTCTGGAGCCACGCCTGATTCCGCATTTCCTGAATAAACTGATGCAGGTTCCGTTTTAATCAGGGTTATTGAAGGCTAGAGAAATAAGGCTACATATAAGATAAGCTTGATATTTCCGCTAAAAATAAATGAGAGCGCCATGGCTCTCTTATTTATTTGAAACATCTCGTAATATATTAAAAAGTCATGATGTCACTTATTGCCAATCTTGGAGTGAATTTTGCAGCGATAATGTATACATCTGTATATTAATTACTGTCATTTACGAGATATTTTGCATGTCCACTACACCAGACGGTCTTCAATTTCCGCTTCAGTCCAATCAACAAAAACCAAGTAGCTCAAAAACAGGACGCGCGATCATCGCAGCAGCTTTGGCCAATGTGAATCAGCACAGTGCTGCACAGGCACAATCAGAAAAAAACTGGCGCAAACAATATACCGTGCATTTTAAGCAACTGGTCGAGCAAGGGCTAAGCTCGCCTGAAGCCAGCCTGAAAATTGCTGAAGATGGTCTGGCACAGGCGCATCAGACCTTTGAATTTTACCGTGATGGCCAAAAGCATTTACTGAAAGATGCCCTCACCTTGCCCGCCGATCAACTACATAGCTTTAAATTGACGGGAAGCAGTCAGGCTGCACCAGAATGGTATGTGCCCTACCACGGCCAGAAGCTGCAAGGCGATGCCTTAGTGAAGCAGATTGAACGTTGGGAAAACCAAGGTATTATGGAAAGCAGCCATGCCAATGCCCTGCGTGAATGTGTGGCGCACCCAGAATGGTTTGATTTGTCAGATCGAACCATGGTGCTGTTTGGTGCTGCATCTGAAGCTGGCCCTTTGACCTGGCTAGCAAAATGGAAAGCCAATATTGTAGCGATTGACCTGCCAAACACCCGGGTATGGGGCAAGATTGTCGATACCATCAGCCAAGGCAATGCCACGCTGTATGCGCCCTGTACTGAAGCACTTGCAGAAGATACGCCTGACGATGTTCTAAAAGAAAAACTCGGTGCCAATCTTTTGACTCAGATTCCCGAGATTGCTAAATGGCTATTACAGTTTGAGCCGGATCTGGATCTGGCCGCAATTGCCTATCTGGATGGCGAGAAGCATGTCCGTGTTTCGATGGCGATGGATGCCATCATGAAATATGTCAGCGAACAAAAAGCCAATACCAGCCTGATGTATATGTGTACCCCGACCGATGTCTATGCGGTTCCAAGTGAAGTGATTGAAGCATCAAAAGTGAAATATGCGGAGCGCTCCAAAGCACAGACACTCTTTTCCAAAGGTGTATCGACTGTAAGCCGCAAACACTTTTTTCAGAAAAATGCGCATGAGCTGATTCAATCTGGTGACCAGTCTTATGGGATTTGTGACTGTCTGGTGGTAGAACAAGGTCCAAACTATGCACTGGCCAAACGCATTCAACAATGGCGTGCTACTTTAGCTCGCGCTCAGGGTCAACGTGTCAGCATCAATATCGCTCCATCTACAACCACGTATTCAGTCACCAAGAATCCGCTATTAAAAGCCGCGTTCAACGGTGCCAGTCTGTTTGATGTCGAAGCTTTTGCACCTGAAACCACAAATGCACTGATGGCAGCCCTGTGGATTCATGATCTGCGTAATGCTACCTCTGTGGCCAATCCTGAAGTGAAGCTGAATCATCCACTGGAATTGATGATGCAGGGTGCGAATCATGGTGGTTTGTGGCGAGTGGCTTATCTGGCGCGAACTGCATTACCTTTTGCTGCCCTGTATGGTTTTGCGACAGAGAAGTTACCCAAGGGATTATTGAGTAAGCTTAAGAAGTAATTGATTTCCTTGACTCTACCCTTCTCCTAGAGTCAATATTATTTTTATTCAAAATTCTCCCCCTCTCCCCAACCCTCTCCAAGGGAGAGGATTTTAAAAAACTTCATAAAAAAACGCTGCCGAAGCAGCGTTTTTTACTTATCTAATAATATTAGAAAACTTTAAGTAACAACCAGTACAAAGTACCTGATAAACAAATTGTGGCGGGTAAAGTGAAAACCCAGGCAGACAGAATGGTTTTCACCATCTGGAAGTTCAGACCTGACTTATTCGCCACCATGGTACCTGCAACCGCAGAGTTCAATACATGAGTGGTCGATACCGGCATCCCGAAACCATCCGCAGCCGCAATGGTCGACATCGCCACCAGTTCAGCAGACATACCCTGACCATAGGTCATATGCTGCTTACCAATACGCTCACCGACTGTCACCACAATACGCTTCCAGCCAACCATAGTACCCAGACCCAGCGCCAGAGCAACGGCCACTTTCACCCAGGTCGGGATGTATTGCAAGAATGAATCCAGACTGTCACTGTATTGATCTACCGTTTTGTCCTGTTCAGCCGTCATTGCAGGTAAAGCTTCTGCTTTGTCCAAACGCTTGAAAGCCGTGGTACTTAAGTACATGTCATTCCGGAATTCTGAAACCTGTGCTTCAGGCACTTCCCTAATGCTGCTATAGCTACCGACTTTTTCACCTAAATGATCTGTGAGGCTCGCCAATGCAGGCACCACTTCAGGGGTGATTTCTTTGGTTTGGATATAAGTCGTGATGATCTGACGCGCTTTTTCATCTTCAATATCCGCATGGTCTGGATAAATCGCATTGGCCGTTTGCGCAGACAATTGACCAAAAGTCTGGATATGCTGTTGATCTAAGTTTTTGTTGAGTGAGTACGCCATTGGTACACAGCCAATTAAAATCAACATGATCAGCCCCATGCCTTTTTGACCATCATTTGAACCGTGCGCAAAGCTGACACCGGTACAGGTAAAGATCAAAATGGCACGAATTAAAGGGGGTGGCGGTTTATTACCTTCAGGTGGCTGGAACAGCTCCACCTGTTTCTTGAAGATTTTTTTCACCAGCAAGAACAGCACAGCGGCAAATGCAAAACCGATTAAAGGCGAAAATAACAGCGCCTTACCGACTTTCATCACCTGCTCCATGTCTATACCCGATGCACCGCTACTCGCGTGCAGAATGTAGTTCATGATACCCACACCCAGAATCGAACCGATCAGGGTATGTGAGCTGGATGCAGGAATACCAAGAAACCATGTTCCCAGGTTCCAGACAATCGCAGCGATCAGCATGGCAAACACCATGGCAAAACCTGCTCCGGAGCCGACATTCATGATCAGCTCAACAGGTAACAGTGCAATAATACCGTAAGCCACCGCACCACTGGCCACCATAACCCCAAGGAAGTTACAGAAACCGGCCCACATTACAGCGACAGGCGCAGAAAGTGCATTGGTATAAATGACCGTGGCAACCGCATTGGCAGTATCGTGGAAGCCATTGACGAATTCAAAGCCCAGCGCAATAAACAATGCCGTCGCCAGGAGAATAATTGAATACAAACCCAGTGCAGGAACATGCGCTAAATCGGCAGACAATTGAAAACCGATATAAATAAGAGTAGAGATAATGACAGTTAGAAAAACTGGCATAAAGAATTTTGGTGTCGGCACGTGAACATTGGTCGACTTGTGCGAAGCCGACTCGTGTGCTGAATCTATGGGAGTTTGATTAGGATTCATGCAAGCAGGAATAGAGGATTCAAGAATTCCCCTATTGTTCAGTTAAATTGTGACAATTATATGACAAACTGCTGTCATATGAAGCAATAATTTAGATTTTCTTGCTGCTGTTCGTCCTGTTTAATCCCGAGTAAAACACTGCTGTTTGATTCAATAAATCATCAACTTAAGATAAAATTCCAGCTTTTCAGAACTCAAAAACGTGTCCTGTTTTTGCGCTTAAAGCTTTGAAACTCCCTCTACGCTTAAGATGACCATAATTTCTATGTACAGAGCATAGTCAATAAATATGACAATTTCATGAATAAAAGCATCAGCTTAATTTTTCAAATATATTTTTGCCAGTTTTAGCCAGATCCCATTTTAAAGTTGAATACTGCATAGACCGGATAACAAAAACCTGTCTTGTTCTAACTGACTTATCAAATTTTCATATCATGTATATCCATCATTCTGAGAAAGGAGGCGCAGAATTCAAGCATTAATTCTGCTAATATGGCCGATGTTTTTTGATTTCTACTGAGAAAGTTTGAATGTCGACACTTGCCACCTTAAAAGAACTTCTTGCCAAGAAAATTTTAATTATCGATGGTGCGATGGGTACCATGATCCAGCGCCATAAACTGGAAGAAGCCGATTACCGTGGCGAGCGTTTTGCTGATTGGGCTTATGATCTGAAAGGCAATAACGACCTGCTCGTTTTGACACAACCACAAATCATTCAAGGTATTCATGAAGCTTACTTGGAAGCTGGCGCCGACATTATTGAAACCAATACCTTTAACGGTACGCGGGTTTCGATGTCTGACTATCATATGCAAGATCTGGTTCCCGAGATTAACCGTGAAGCCGCGCGTCTGGCCAAAGAAGCCTGTGCCAAATATTCAACCCCAGAAAAACCACGTTTTGTGGCAGGTGTGATTGGTCCGACATCACGTACCACGTCTATTTCTCCAAACGTCAACGATCCAGCCTTCCGCAACATCACTTTTGATGCCTTAAAAGTGGATTATATTGAATCAACCAAAGCGCTGATTGAAGGTGGTGTCGACATCATCCTGATTGAAACCGTATTCGATACTTTAAATGCCAAAGCTGCGATCTTTGCGGTGAAAGAAGTCTTTAAAGAACTGGGCTATGAACTGCCAATCATGATTTCAGGCACCATTACCGATGCATCTGGCCGTACCTTAACCGGTCAAACCGCAGAAGCGTTCTGGAACTCGATGCGTCATGCAGAACCGATCTCGATTGGTTTTAACTGTGCGCTTGGTGCAGATGCGATGCGTCCACACGTCAAAACCGTGTCGGATGTAGCGGATACTTTTGTTTCAGCACATCCTAACGCTGGCTTGCCAAATGCCTTCGGTGGATATGATGAAACACCGGAAGAAACTGCAGCTTTCATTAAAGAATTTGCGGAAAGCGGTCTGATCAATATTACCGGTGGTTGCTGTGGTACCACACCGGATCACATCCGCGCAATTGCACAAGCAGTGGAAGGCATTAGCCCGCGTCAAATTCCTGAGATTGCGCCAGCTTGTCGTTTAAGCGGTTTAGAACCATTTAACATCACCCCAGATTCACTGTTCGTGAACGTCGGTGAACGTACCAACGTCACTGGTTCGAAAAAATTCCTGCGTCTGATTCGTGAAGAAAACTTCGCCGAAGCACTCGATGTTGCCCGTCAGCAGGTTGAAGCCGGTGCACAAATTATCGATATCAACATGGATGAAGGCATGCTGGATTCACAAGGTGCCATGGTGCACTTCCTGAATCTGATTGCGTCTGAGCCGGATATTTCACGTGTGCCGATCATGCTCGATTCTTCTAAATGGGAGATTATCGAAGCAGGTTTGAAATGCGTGCAAGGTAAAGCCGTGGTGAACTCGATTTCCTTAAAAGAAGGTTATGACGAGTTTGTCGAACGTGCCCGCCTGTGCCGTCAGTACGGTGCCGCAGTGATTGTGATGGCATTTGATGAAGATGGTCAGGCCGATACAGCCGCTCGCAAAAAAGAGATCTGTAAGCGCTCTTATGATGTGCTGGTCAATGAAGTGGGCTTCCCTGCTGAAGATATTATCTTTGACCCGAACGTGTTTGCGATTGCGACAGGGATTGTAGAACATAATAACTATGCGGTTGATTTCATTGAAGCGACTGGCTGGATTAAAGAAAATCTGCCCCATGCCATGATTTCAGGTGGTGTCTCTAACGTCTCGTTCTCATTCCGTGGTAATGAGCCAGTACGTGAAGCGATTCACTCAGTATTTTTGTACCATGCCATTCAAAAAGGCATGACCATGGGGATTGTGAATGCCGGCCAAATGGCGATTTATGATGACATTGATAAAGAATTAAAAGCTGCCGTTGAAGATGTGGTTCAAAACCAGAATCAAGGCGAAAGTGGTCAGGATGCAACAGAACGGCTGCTGGCTGTCGCTGAAAAATATCGTGGTCAAAGTGGTACGCAAAAAGCCGAAGAAAACCTGGAATGGCGTAATGAGTCTGTTGAAAAACGTCTTGAATATGCACTGGTCAAAGGCATCACAACGTATATTGACCAAGACACTGAAGAAGCCCGTTTAAAATCAACCCGTCCACTGGATGTGATTGAAGGCCCATTGATGGCAGGTATGAACGTGGTTGGCGACCTGTTTGGTGCCGGTAAAATGTTCTTGCCGCAGGTGGTAAAATCTGCGCGTGTGATGAAGCAGGCAGTGGCTTGGCTGAATCCGTTTATTGAAGCTGAGAAAACCCAAGCTGAAGCCAAAGGTAAAATCCTGCTCGCGACGGTAAAAGGTGACGTACACGACATCGGTAAGAACATTGTCGGCGTGGTGCTGGGCTGTAACGGTTATGACATCGTGGATCTGGGCGTGATGGTGCCGTGCGAGAAAATCCTGCAAACCGCAATTGATGAAAAAGTCGATATTATCGGTTTGTCTGGTTTGATTACACCGTCTCTGGACGAAATGGTCTTTGTTGCCAAAGAAATGCAGCGTAAAGGCTTTAATATTCCATTGATGATTGGTGGTGCAACCACCTCTAAAGCCCACACCGCTGTAAAGATTTCACCGCAATATCAAAATGATGGTGTGTACTACACAGCTGATGCTTCACGTGCCGTGGGTGTGGCAACACAATTGCTTTCTGCCGAGATGAAACCAAAACTGGCAACGGACTATGCGGCGGATTATGAAAAAATCCGTACACGTTTAGCCAATAAACAGCCGAAAGCCGCCAAATTGTCTTATGCAAAATCAATTGAAAATGGCTTTAAAATTGATTTTGGTGCACACACTCCAGTAAAACCAAACTTCATTGGTTCGGAAACTTTCACCAATTATCCACTTGAAACCTTGGTGGAATATTTTGACTGGACACCGTTCTTTATTTCTTGGAGTCTGGCGGGTAAATTCCCGAAAATCCTGGAAGATGACGTAGTGGGCAAAGCAGCACGTGACTTGTTTGAACAAGCACAAATTATGCTGAAAGATATCATCGAGAATAAACGTTTCGATGCGCGTGCCACCTTCAGCATTTATCCTGCCAACCGTGTGGCAAGCGACACTGTTGCTGTGGCAGATGAAAATGGCAATGTGACCCATACTTTTGAACATCTACGTCAGCAGTCGGATAAAGTGACAGGCAAAGCCAACTATTCTTTGGCGGACTTTATTGCACAGAAAGATGTGGCTCAGGATTATTTGGGTGGTTTTACAGTTTCAATCTTTGGTGCGGAAGAGCTGTCGCAAGAATACAAAGCCAAAGGCGATGATTATTCTGCAATTATGGCGCAGGCTTTAGGTGACCGTTTTGCGGAAGCATTTGCTGAACATTTGCACCAGCGTATCCGTAAAGAATTCTGGGGCTACCAAGCAGATGAACAATTGTCGAATGAAGATTTGATTAAAGAGAAGTATGTCGGTATTCGTCCCGCACCGGGCTACCCTGCGTGTCCTGAACATTCTGAAAAAGCGCCACTCTTTGACTGGTTAGCTACAACTGACAAGATTGGAACTTACTTAACCTCTAGTTTTGCAATGTGGCCACCTTCATCAGTCAGCGGTTTCTATTATGCAAATCCTGAAACTGAATACTTTAACGTGGGTAAAATCTCTGGCGACCAGTTAGAAGATTATGCAAAGCGTAAAGGTTGGACACTGGATGAAGCAAAACGTTGGTTAGCGCCGAATTTGGATGATTCGATTGTTTAATTGTTGATTGATTATTCATAAAGAAACCTCTTTAATAGAGGTTTTTTTATATTAAATAACTACTTATGACACGATTTGCAACAAACTTTTGTTTAGATGTCCCAGCCAAAGGATACTTTTTTATTTTGCCTAAGGAATTACATTCTGCAAGTGAGGAAACATTAGGATCAATAACATTTAACTTAGCTAAGAAATGTCATATTTACATGATTGTTCGCCAGCCAAAATATACCTTTATTCCTCAATCTCTTGAATTAATCTCTTTTACATCAACTACAGCTGGTAAAATTGCTCATCTGAACTTCAAAATAAGTTATAAAATTTCCGGCGTTTTAAATGAGTATATTTTTGAAAATTATGGAATTTTAGTTCCAGAAGAATGTGAAAATATTGAAGCTTCACCTTACCCCCACCACAATCTATTAGCTAAAGATGCACAGAATAACTCATTAAAATACTATCCAGCCTTACAAATTGCACACGAAAGGAATAATCATCTTGAAATTTTATATATTGGACAAGCATTTGGTAATGAGCAAGGCTCTAGAACTACATTAGATCGACTAAAAAATCATTCAACTTTGCAGAAAATACTCGCTATTACTCAAGATGATTTTCCAGATGATCAAATATTAATTGGATCTTTTGAATTCGATAGAGCTAGATTTCTAAGTAGTATGGATGGAATGGATAAAACAGCTATCTTCGACGAATCAGATTCGCGTAGATTCCATAAAACATTAAATATGGATATTAAACTAAGAGAAGAAATATTTTTAATTGAGGCAGCTTTAGTTAGATACTTTCAACCACAATATAATATTACATTAAAAGATAGCTTACCAAAACCCAATTCAAAGACTATGCGTAAATGTTTCGAATATGACTTTACAGCTTTAAGTGTAAATATTTTTACTGATGAAAAACCAGCTAATTTTTACTTATATACTCAAACTGTTCCACCAAAAGATATTCATCTTGCAATTTTTGAATTGGCGAATCCTCAACTTAGAAAAACGTTTTTCTCAATTGGTACTGACATAAGGACACCCGATTATGTACAAAATGATTATCTATAATACTATTGAACAAAACTCTTAATATCATAGCATCAGCCTCCTCATAATACTCCTTTCTTCATTTAGTAAGGGGTATTTCCTACAATGCTAACAAACCACGTCCACCACATCATCAATCCGCAATATCTTTAGCCCAAGCTGAGCCAAAGCATCATCCCGAATCCGATCTGCTTCCAAGCCATCATCAGTGAAGTGCTGACTACCATCACACTCAATCACCCAATTAGCTTTATCCCTCACCCCCCACCCCTCTCCCATAGGGAGAGGGAGCATTCATTGTGAAATCAAAACCAATATAAATTCGATAAAGAAAATACCCTCTCCTTCTAGGGAAGGTTAGGGAGAGATGAAAATAGAACCGCTCACCCCAAAATCATCTGTTTTTACATTTTTAAGTCAGCAAATTTCAAGCATTTCCATAATAATAAGACTTTAGACATCTCCCAGAATACGTGAAGGCCTTCCTCCATGAAAAAACTCATCAACAACCCTGAAAACCTGGTTGTCGAAATGTGCAAAGGCTTTGTCCTTGCCCACCCTGAACTACAATTTACCGAATCCCATAAAATCATTTCACGTAAACAAAAACACAATAACGTGGCACTGATCAGTGGCGGTGGTTCTGGTCATGAGCCGGCACATGCAGGCTTTGTCGGCGCAGGTATGTTAGACGCAGCCGTTTGTGGTGACGTATTTGCATCACCTTCACAAATTCAGGTCTACAAAGCATTGCAGCATGTTGCAACAGACAAAGGCGTGCTGATGATCATTAAAAACTATTCTGGCGATATGATGAATTTCCAGAATGGTGCAGCGCTTGCAACAGATGACGGCATTAACGTGGATTACGTCAAAGTAGCAGATGACATTGCAGTCAAAGACAGCTTATATACTGTCGGTCGTCGTGGTGTTGCCGGTACAGTATTGGTGCATAAAATTGCCGGTGCAGCTGCATCAAAAGGTTTAGAGCTTGCGGAAGTCAAAGCTGTGGCTCAAAAAGCTGCGGACAATGTCATTAGTCTTGGTTTTGCTTATAGCTCATGTACCGTTCCTGCCAAGGGCACACCAACCTTTACTCTTGCCAATGATGAAATGGAATACGGCGTGGGCATCCACGGTGAACCAGGGATTCGTCGTGAAAAAATATTGCCATCAAAAGAACTGGCACAACGTATTATCGATGACCTGTTTCTTGACCGTCCTGACCTGACTGAAGTAGCGGTATTGGTCAATGGTTTTGGTTCAACGCCAATGCAGGAGCTGTATGTCTTTAACAACGATGTTTGCGAACATTTGGCACGTAAAGGCATCAAAATTTATCGTACTTTTGTCGGTAACTACATGACCAGTATCGACATGAACGGTGCATCGGTATCTTTACTTGCTCTGGATGCTGAACTGAAAACCTATTTAGATGCAGAAGCCAATACCCCTGCATTTAAAACGGATGGTTCACCTGCACTACCTTTTGAATTTGCAGCAAAAAATGCAGCAGCTGAACGCAGCGCCAATACCGAAGTTGAAACCCAACCTGAACATGCAATAATCAGCAATGAGCAATTCACGATTGAGAATATGCGTTATGTCGTCGATGTCATGGCGGCTTGCATTATTAAAAATGAAGTGCCTTTCTGCGAGTTAGATGCCCATGCCGGTGATGGTGATTTCGGCATGAGTGTAGCCAAAGGCTTTAAACAGCTGAAACGTGAATGGCAAAGTCTGATTCAAGCGCAGCATATGGATGAATTCATGCTGAACTGCTCAATGATCATTATGGAACATTGTGGCGGCGCATCAGGTCCAATCTGGGGTTCAGCCTTCCGTGCCGCGAGTAAGGCCATTCAAGATAAAACCAGTTTAACTGTCGCTGACTTTGCTGAAATGTTGCAGGCGGCAGTCAAAGGCATTCAAGTGACCGGTGAGCGTTCATTTGGTCGTGGTGCCGTGGTGGGGGATAAAACCCTGATTGATGCCCTAGTACCATGTGCAGATTCATGGTCTGCCAATACCGACAAGACTTTTAAAGAGAACTTTGTCTTGGGTGCAGCGGCTGCGGTAAAAGGTGCAGAATCGACCCAAGAGATTGTGGCACGTATGGGGCGTGCGGGTACGGTCGGTGACCGTAGCTTGGGCTATCCGGATGCCGGTGCACATGGTTTAGGTGTGATCTTTAGCGACATTGCAGCACATATTAAATAAATCATTTATTAAAAAAGCCTCGAATCATCGGGGCTTTTTTTATTTCCGGGTATACAGCCGGTGCTCAAGCAAGACAGCAGAAAAAGCGTCTATTGAAATTTTTCTAGATACTTGTTCAGGTTTTCTTTGACCACGACCCTTTTATTGCCCTTCATCTGTGCTTCACTCAAAATTCCTTCCGAGTCAACCACCACAACAGGATGACCATCCTTTTTCAAACGCGCCACGCCTTCAAATAACATGCGGGCGCCGACATTATGAATTAGGGTCAAATTGGTCAGATCCAGTATAATTCGTTTTTTGCCTTCCGGTTCATCTTCCAAAATACGCAGCAGCATTTCCGATTCAGTAAACTGCAATACGCCACGCAGTTCATACACCACCACATGATCGCGTTTTCCAGTGAGATAACGGTTTTGTAAAATGGTTTGTGCCGACGGCGTCCCTTCCATTAAATGTAGCCCCATTTCCCGGGATATACGTTCAAAGATATCGACCCCACGCGCGCTATGCCCATGTTCATCAATTCGTGGAGAAAATACGGCGATGCCCACCTGTCCAGGCAATACGCCAATAATGCCGCCTGCGACCCCACTTTTTGCCGGAATGCCCACCGTGGTCAGCCAGTCACCGGCAGCATCATACATCCCGCAAGTGAGCATCACGCTCAGGACTTGCCGCACCACAGAACGATCCAATAATTTTTTACCGGTCTGCGGCTGAATCCCACCGTTGGCGAGTACCCCGGCAATCATCGCCAGGTCTTTGACCGTCACCTTGATTGAACATTGCTTGATATAACCATTGACAATCGCTTCTGGATCTTCTTCCAATACTCCTACTGTACGCAGCATATAACCCAAGGATCTGTTACGAAACGCTGTTTTCAGTTCGGAGGTATATACATCGGTATCAAAACTCAGTTCACGTCCAGCCAAACCGCTTAAAAAACGGCGCAACTGTTCCGCCCGGGATACTGTGCGTTTATAGGGAATCAGGGAATGGGCAGTAATGGCACCCGAATTGATCATCGGATTTTTCGGAATATTGGTGTCTTTCTCCAGTGAAATCTGGTTAAAGGCCTCGCCCGAAGGTTCCACGCCCACTTTTTCCATGACCTTGGTCAGGCCGACTTTCTGCAAGGCCAAGGCATAGGCAAAAGGCTTGGACATGGACTGCATGGTGAACTCAACCTCGTCATCACCGGTGGAATAGATCGTGCCATCTACGGTGGAGAGTGCCAAAGCAAACTTCTCTGGATCGACTGCTGCCAGCTCAGGAATATAGTCGGCCAAGGCCCCTTTATCATTGTCTTGGCAGGAGCTTAAAACATGCTTGAGATAATCTGGCACCGGTGTTTTCATCGAATGAGCGTATTCCAATTCACTATTATTTTTAACTAACATAGCGGTTTTTGACTTAAGTACCAGAGTGAAAAGGTAATTTTCTGCATATCTGTGTGATGGGTTGTGCACACTTTGCGTCAGCTCCTCCAGAAATTAAATTGTAGGTTTGTTCATAATTTTCTTTTTCAGAGCGATCAAAAAAGGGCAATACTGCCCTTTTTATTGAGTCTGGATGATCTATTTCACCTTGGTTCTGCGAATCATCTTGTACAGGACTTTTGGCGAAATACGCGACACCAGTACCCCGAGTTTTTCTTTCTTGCCGCCAATCACGATATATTCTTCGCCGCTCTGCAAAGCTTGTACAGTTTGACGGGCAAAATCTTCTGCGGACAGACCATTTTCAATCGCTTCATCTGCATGCCCTTGCGGCTTCCCTTGACCATTTAAAGCGTTCAGGGACACATTGGTTTTAACAAAACCGGGGAAAATCACCGATACGCCAATCCCCTGACCTGCCACTTCAGCACGCAGGCTGTTGGCCCACATATGAATTGCTGCTTTGGCTGCGGAATAAGACGCGCGATATTGTGTACCGAGCAAACCTGCAACACTGGAAATAAACACAATACGGCCGGTTTTTTGTGCCAGAAAAGTTGGCAGTACGGTTTTGGTCAAAAATACCTGCGAGAAATAATCGACTTCCATAATGGCGCGTTCAGTCTGCATGGTGGTTTCTGCAATCAGGGCACGCTGACTGAGTCCGGCATTATTGATCAGCCAGTCAATCCGGCCTTTTTGTTGCACAACCTGCTCATAGGCATGGCGAACCTGACTTTCATCGGTGATATCAGCCGTGATGGAAATATGCTGATCCGGATTGATCAGGCTTTGGCGCACATTTTCCAGTTGTTCATGACGGCGCGCAGTCAATACCACCTGCGCTCCCTGTGCGGCACATTGCTGTGCAATCGCCTTGCCAATCCCTGAAGATGCGCCAGTAATCCAGACCACTTTTCCATTTAAACTTTCAACTTTCGCCATGAAATCCTGTTTCCTTTGTTTTAATAAATATGGTACGGCCTTTCATCTTCCAGAAATGCCAGTAAATGCTCGAAATAATAACGCATCGTATCAGCATCATAGATGCTACCGAGCTTGTCAAAACGTTTATAGCCGAGCTGGGTGGTTAGGTGAATCACCCCATTTAAGGTTTTATCGACCACAACATTAAACTTCAACAGGTTTTTCGGTTCACGGATCAGACAGGTCACGCCCTGATCAACGACCTGGGTAAAGGCTTTGACTGCCGGCGAGACATACTGATGATTGCCGGTTTTCATCTGATCCACACAACCCAGTAACTCCATCACCAGCATCTTTTCCACCGGATAACACACAAAAACATCGCCGTCATGCGTATAGGTCATGCGATGCAGATAATTCACCATGGGCATGAGCCGTTCATTGCCAAATAAGGAAACCGACCAAGGCATATATTTACGTGTTGTCTCAATAATGTGCTGAATCACTTTTTCAGATTCACTGTCGGGAGATTTCGCGATCTGCACCATCTGACCAAAAATCTGGTCAATAATTTCACAGGCCATATCGGCCAGATTTTCACCGAGCGGTTTAGCCAGACTGTCTGGATCACCGGCATTTAATCTAGAATGAAGGTCGATAAAGCGCTGATGGGTTTCAGGCTGGATCTTCAGGGAAATGCTATAGCTCATCTTGTTATCCTTTTTAATCTTCTGCGATGAGTCGCGTTTTTTATCTTTGCATCATACGACGAGTTGCTCTGCATGCCAATTGTCTAAAGTTTGCATTTGGTTAAGCTGCCGCATGCACTATTTTTTTTGCTACAATAGATCCAATTTTTCATCTACTTTTGATCTGTTTAGACTATGACTGATTCAGCGCAAAATATCGCGACAACCTACGATCCGACCGAGATCGAGAAAAAATGGTACCAAACTTGGGAAGAACGCGGCTACTTCAAGCCTTCTGAAAAAGGCGAATCATTCTGTATCATGATTCCGCCGCCAAATGTCACTGGTAACTTGCACATGGGTCATGGTTTTAACAATGCCATCATGGATGCATTGACCCGTTATAACCGTATGTCAGGTAAAAATACGCTTTGGCAACCGGGTACTGACCACGCCGGTATTGCCACCCAAATGGTGGTAGAACGTCAGCTTGGTGCAGAAGGTATTAGCCGTCATGACTTGGGCCGTGAAAAGTTCATCGAAAAAGTCTGGGAATGGAAAGAACAGTCTGGCGGTAATATTACCCGTCAAATCCGTCGTTTGGGTTCTTCTGTAGACTGGTCACGTGAACGCTTCACTATGGATGATGGTCTATCCAATGCGGTCAAAGAGGTATTTGTAAAACTGCATGAACAAGGTTTGATCTACCGTGGTAAACGCCTTGTTAACTGGGATCCAAAATTACAAACGGCGCTTTCTGACTTAGAAGTTGAGTCTGATAAAGAAGAAGCAGGTTCATTGTGGCATCTGAAATATTTCTTTGAAGATAAATCATTGCGCACGCACGATGGCAAAGATTACATCGTGGTCGCAACTACCCGTCCTGAAACCCTGCTCGGTGATACTGCCATTGCAGTTGCGCTGGATGATGAGCGTTATGCACATCTTGTCGGCAAAAACATCATCCTGCCGATTACCGGTCGTAGCGTGGCAATTGTTAAAGATGAATATGTTGACAAAGAATTTGGTACAGGCTGTGTAAAAATCACCCCTGCGCATGATTTCAATGACTATGAAGTGGGTAAACGCTGCGAATTGCCAATCATCAACATCTTCAATAAAAATGCTGAAGTGTTGGCTGAGTTTGAATACATCGCAAAAGCGGGCGAGCAAATTTCTAAAACCATCCCTGCGCCTGCGGAATATGTGGGCTTAGATCGTTTTGAAGCACGTAAAAAATTAGTTGAACAAGCTGAAGCTGAAGGCTGGTTAGAGCAAATCCAACCGTATACGCTTAAACCACCTCGCGGTGACCGTTCAGGTGTCATCGTTGAGCCGTTACTGACGGATCAATGGTATGTGAAAATTGCACCGCTTGCTGAGCCTGCAATTAAAGCGGTGAAAGATGGCGAGATTAAATTCGTTCCTGAGCAATACAGCAACATGTACATGGCCTGGATGAACAACATCCAAGACTGGTGTATCTCGCGTCAATTGTGGTGGGGTCACCGTATTCCTGCTTGGTACGATGTAGATGGTAATGTTTATGTAGGTCGTGACGAAGCTGAAGTTCGTGCGAAAAACAATATCCCTGCCGATGTTCAATTAGACCAAGACGAAGACGTACTCGATACATGGTTCTCATCAGGTCTTTGGACATTCTCAACCTTAGGTTGGACTGGCGATGAAGCCAAAGATAAAGAAAACTATTTCTTAAATACTTTCCACCCGACTGATGTACTGGTCACTGGTTTCGACATCATCTTCTTCTGGGTTGCCCGCATGATCATGATGACCATGCACTTCATGAAAAATGAAGATGGTACGCCACAAGTTCCGTTCAAAACGGTATATGTACACGGTCTGGTACGTGATGGCGAAGGTCAGAAAATGTCTAAATCTAAGGGCAACGTGCTTGACCCATTAGACTTAATTGACGGTGTGGATTTAGAAACTTTAGTACAAAAACGTACCACAGGTTTGATGAACCCGAAACAAGCGGCGAAGATTGAAAAATCGACTCGTAAAGAATTCCCTGAAGGGATTCAATCTTACGGTACAGATGCGGTTCGTTTCACATTCTGTGCGCTTGCGAACACCGGTCGTGACATCAAGTTCGACATGAAGCGTGTTGAAGGCTACCGTAACTTTGCCAACAAAATCTGGAACGCAACGCGTTTCGTGATGATGAACTGCGAAGAACAAGTGATTGGTCAAGAAGTTCGTCAAGACCTTTGGGAATTGCCTGAACAGTGGATTGTAAGCCGTCTACAAAAAGCAGAACAAGCAGTGCAAACAGCATTTGCAACCTATCGTTTAGACTTGGCTGCACAAGCGATTTACGAGTTCATCTGGAATGAATACTGTGACTGGTATGTCGAGCTGACTAAGCCTGTTCTGAATGATGAAAATATCTCGGTAGAACGTAAAGCTGAAATCCGCCGTGTTCTTCTTGCTGTGATGGAAGCGTCTTTACGTTTGGCACATCCGTTGATGCCTTACTTGACAGAAGAAATTTGGCAAACGCTTGCGCCGAAACTGAACATTTCTGGCGAAACAATCATGTTGGCTCAGTACCCTGTTGCTGACCAAGCGCTCATCAATGATCAAGCTGAAGCTGATATGCAGTGGCTGCAAGGTTTGATTGGTGTGGTACGTAACATTCGTGGTGAAATGGGTCTAGGTAATGCGCGTTTGTTGCCTGTTCTGCTTCAAAACACCACTGATGCTGAAAAAGCACAGATCGCACGTATTGAACCGTTGTTTAAAGCATTGGCGAAAGTTGAGAGCATTACTTTCCTTGCGGACGGTGAACAACCGCCATTGTCTTCTTCATCTGTAGTGGGTCATGTGTCTGTATTCGTTCCAATGAAGGGCTTAATTGACCCTAAAGCGGAATTGGGTCGTCTACAAAAAGACTTAGACAAGGTTCAAAAACAGCATGACCAAATTGCAACTAAACTTGGCAATGAAGGTTTTGTGGCGAAAGCGCCTGCGGCTGTGGTTGAAGGCGAGAAAGTTAAACTTGCTGAGTTTGCTGACCAATTAGCGAAGATTAAAGCGAATATGGAGCAAATTGCAGCGCTGTAATGTGTTGTTAGTTTGATCTAATTTATGTATAAAGGGCTGATTATTCAGCCCTTTATTATTTCAAATGAAAGAACTATTAGAACCTATTTATCTCAATGAAAAAATGCTACTTAACTGTGCTGGATACTTGTTTGATGGAGTCGAAACATCTACAAATATTTCTGAATCCAACAATGATCAATCCACTAAAACTGTATCAGGCTCTGGTGGCATAGGAGCTAGTGGAATTCTTGAATGGTTAGCTAAAGCCGAAGGCAGTTTAGAAGGTAAATTAGATCTACAAAATACTAATAGTTATTCAAAGAGTACGAGTAAATATTTAACTCTTGGTGCTTTACATATGAAAGTACTGAAAAAATTACAAGAAGAAAAATTAATTTTAAACTTTGATGATTTTAATGATGACTTAAAACAAAGCCCTTACATTGGAATTAAAGCCGATTTGCAACCAGTGGACTTCTTTGAATTGTTGCAAATTTTAAAAATGCTAACTCCACAATTGAAATATCTAACACCTTTTCTTAATAAAAATAGCTCTAGTCAACAAACAAAAAAACAGTCTCCTGCACAAAATCAACTTAATAATGATCTAATAGAAATTATTAAAAACTTAATCTCCGAACTGGAAACAAATTATTTGGAATCCAACTTATTAGAGATGCTAATGAGTATTGATGGGGTAATACCCCCATTTTTAATTGAATTAATGGGTAGAAAATCTAAAGCCTTGTTATTGTTTAAAAATAGGTGGACAACCATTTACTGACATATGAGGTCGTTCATGATTATAAAAGTACTGCCAGTC